>JAICQQ010000247.1 GCA_025937785.1 Polyangiaceae bacterium | reverse complement strand
TGCGCTCCACGCTGGGCCCGAGATCGACCTGGGCGCCGAGCCACAGCGGGCGGCCAGCGGCTTCGAGCAGGCGCAGCGAGGCGCGCGCCGCACCGTAGGCGTCGTGCACCTGTTCGGCGGGAGCGCCCCGCGTCAGGCTCTCGAGCAAGGCCATGTTGGGCTGACTGCCGACGGCCGCCACCAGCACGCGCGTGGTCTTGGGCAGCCGCGCCACTCGCTCGCGCAGCGACTTCGGCGCCAGCTCGCCCACCGAGGGCGCTCCGTCACCCACGTAGACCACGGTGCCGCGCCGCTTGGGATCGAGGCTCGCGGCGGCGTCGCTGAGCAGCGTGCCGAGATCCGTTGCCCCCCCGCGCTCGACCTGAGCGAGTCCACTCAGCCAGCGCTTGCGGGTCGCCTCGTCCACCTTCGAGAGCTGGCCCGCGCCGGCCGCCACGGGTTTCAGCGACGCGTCGCCGGTCCACAGCGTCGCCCGGTCGTTCGGGCCGAGGTGGGTCAAGAGCGAGCTTGCGACCGAGCGGGCGATGGCGAGCGCGGAAGGCTCCGTCGCGGCCGAGGTGTCGACGACGATCGCCAGGTCGATGTCGCCGCCGTCGCTCTCCGAGTAGGGGGCCGCGAGCGGTATCGCGACGTAGTCACGCTCTTCGCGCGAGACTTTGCTGGCAAACTCCGCGTCCGCCTCCTCCGGCGCGTCATCAGCCGTCATCCCGTGCGGCGCGCGGTAGCCCTGCGCGAAGGGCTGACCGTCGTCGAAAAGCTCGACCGCCAGATCGGCGCGGGGCACGAAATCGAACGCCTTGACGATCACCTTGTTGCCTTCGCGCCTGCCGCCCATGCCGCTGCGGATCGACTTCGCTTGCGCGCGAGTCAGATCGAGCGTGACCGTGAGTTCTTCGATGCGAGGCAGCGACCCGAGAGCGCCCTCCGCGGCCATCGGATACACGTAGAGCCGGCGCTCTCCGTGCGGACCCTGGCGTGAGAGCCACTCGCTATAGCGGGTCACCACCCGGCGCTTGGCGCCGGCGCCGATCGGGTAAAGCCGAGCGTTGTAGGTCCCGGCTGCCCGCCAGGTCAAGAGCGCGGGGTCCTCTTCCGAGCCAGCGTACACGTTGCTTTCGTACTGACGCGTGGCGGCTTGCATCTCCTTCACGCGGCCCCACACCACCTCGCCGTCCCGGTCGACGCCGAAGCGCTGCAACACGGCACGCACCGGAGTCCGAAAACTGAAGATGCCTTCGACGGTATCGCTGCTCGGGTTGACGAACGTCTGGTCCACCTCCGTCACGGCGAAGTCGCGGTCGATGCTGACGTTGACGTCCATGCGCTGAATCATGAGAAAAAATCGCGGGTCGCCCTGGTTGCCCGGCGGGCGAGCCCCCACCGTGCCGATGCCGAAGGGGGCCGCGTCTGCAGCGGGATCGGCGGTGCCGAGGCCTCCGGTCCAGTCGTCCCAGGTGACCACGGGGGCACGATCGACTTTTCCCTTACCGGACAGGGTCAGGCGTTCCCCGGTGGTAGCCCGGACGGAGCCGTCGGCGCGCGCGCTGCCCCGGAGCACGTAGACGCCGGTGCTCGTCGCCGAGACTTCGATGCTTGCCCGCGCGCTGGAGAGCTCGAGCTTGCCGTGGGGCGTGAGCAGACTGACGGGCTCGCCGCGCTCGCTGTCGATGAAAGCTCGACCTGCGTTCAGCTCCACGACCTCTGCTTCGAACTGGAGCCGCGCCGGACCAGAAATAAGCCAAGTAGCCCCGCCGTCGCGGCGCATCCACACGAGTCCGCCGTCCCGCACTTCGACGGTTTCGTCGGCCACGAGGCGTTCGCGGGGGTAGGGGCGACGGGCGCTGACGCCAGGCGCGGACACGAGCACGGAGCCTTTGATGGTCCTGAGCTCGGCGAAGGACAGGCCTTCCCCCAGCTCTGTGGTGGATTTTTGACGCTGACAGGCGAGGGTGAAGAGCGCCAGTAGAACCCAAACCAGGTGAACACGTGTCATCGAGGTCCTTCCGACAGCGGAACCGTGCGGCAGTTCCCCCGGTCGAACCCAGGTAGGTACACCGCCCAGTCGGGGGCCACAACCAGGGTCCGCGATCGTTCACAGCACCCTAACAGCGTGCGTTCGGGCGGCCGAGCTACCCCAGCGTTTCCGCCGACGAGCGCGGTTCGAAAGCGCCATGCGCAGCGCGCACTCAGCGGTGCGCTACCACAAACGCACACATGGTAGCGGGCCCGGCGCGAGCTGGTTCGCGCGGTGACGGAAGTCGAGCCCAGACTGGCGTTGACCGCGCTTGCTCCCGAACGTGACGAACGCTTGCGCCTTTCGGGTTAGTCACCGGCTGCACCACGAGCAGGCGTACCGGCTCGCGCACGGCATCGCGCGCCGCATGACGAGCAAGTACTCCTGCGCGTGAGACTTACATCGAGCGTTTGCTCGCTCTCGATGCTGAGGCCTGAAAACGATTTCTACCAGAGGGGGGACGTGCACGGCACCCCTCGGCCGCGCCGTTGTTATACTCCATCGTCGTTGGAGCGATGCGATCACGGGCGGCGAACGCGTGCGGATCGCGTGCGCCGATTGGAGCGGGTGCATTTTGTCTGGTAGCATTATGGGGTGATGAGAGATGTACGCTGGCTGTTGCTCTCGGGGGTGGGGCTCGCGGCGGCGATGGCGGCCGGCGCTTGCGCCACGGAAGCACAGGAGCCGGGCGTCAGCGGCATCGGGCCGACCTCGGGACTCACGAGCGATTCCGGCAGCGACACGGATACGGATACGGATACGGACACCGATACCACTACCGTCACGAGCACCGCGGCCGTCACGTCGGGCCCGGTCACCACGACCACGAGTACCACGGGCGGTTCGGACGCCGCGTCGACGGAAACCGCGACGACCGCGCCGCTTCCGCTCGGTGGCACGGTCACCGTCACGAGTGCAGCCAACACCACGGGCAGTGCAGCCACGACCGGCGATACCGTGAGTTCGACGACGACGAACGTGGCGACCGCTTCGACGACGAGCAACGGCCCGGCCGCGGCGTCGAACGACGGCACGGGCGGCATGACCAGCTTCGGCGGCTTCACCGCGACCAACGGAGGCGGTGCGTGCACCAGGACCCCCGCGACGGCGCCAGTGCCGCTCGAAGCCGACGACGGCTGGGTGGACTGCAGCACCAACGACATCGGTATTCAGGGAGAGTTTTTTACCTATTCCGACGGGAACGGCTCCACGATCACGCCGGCGTTCGTCGGGGACGAAATCTGCGTCGAGGGCACGGCAGGCCGGGCCGTGAGCGACAATTCGGTGTGGGGCGCTGGCTTCGGCGTGAACCTGAACCAAGAAGAACGCGAAGCCGACGTCGACACCTGGAACGCCAGCGCGATGGGCATCAGCGGTTTCCGCTTCAACCTCTCCGCGATGCCGTCGGGCACGGGGCTGCGGCTGGTCTACCAGTCCGGCGGCACCGACTACTGCGTCGAGGTCACCGCCGCCGGAGCTCGGACCGTGCTGTTCGAAGACACGGCCGAGGCTTGCTGGGGTTCCGGCGGCGACGCCCCCAATCCGGCCACGCTCGAGTCCATCAAGTGGCAGGTCACCACCAATTCATCCGAGCACGACTTCAGCTTCTGTATCACCCAGCTAGCGGCGATCCCCTGAGCTCGGGCCGCGTCGCACCAGTCCGAGGCTCCCGTCCCTGCTGTAGAAGACTGCCGGCGGGTTGCGTGAAGAACGTGAAAGTCACGCCCTGACCTGGGAATCTGAAACCTCGTCAGGGCGTAGTTGTCACTCGAAGGACGGAGGTTGCTCACGATGCGAAGGGCCTGGTGTGTCGGTGTAGGGCTGGGGTTGTTTGCCTGCGGGGGAAGCGTGACGCGCTCGAACGAGCCCACCACGGCCAAAACCAGCGAGTCCGCGGCGCATCCCTGTGCGCGGGCGCATGCTCAGAAGGTGCCAGTTCCCGTGAGTGCGAACGGGGCGGGGAGCGTGGTGGGGCTGGCCGCTCGCGATGCCACGACGATCGCATACGTCGCAGACGAAGATACCGCGACACTGTACACGGTGGAGGCAGGCTCGCTAAAAGAGCTGGCCGCAACCCCGCTCCGCGGCAAGCCCAGTCAGCTGCTACTCCACTCGGACGGTCGCGTGTTCGTCGCGATCGCCGGCGGCGCGCAGGTCGAGGTGCTCGAACCCGGCACGAACCTGGGCCAGCCGCTCGAGCACCGCTGCTCGCTCGAGACCCCCGCCGAACCGGTGGCGCTGGCCTGGACACCGCGCGAAGAGCGATTGCTCGTGACGAGCGGTTGGGGGCACGCGCTCACGGCCTACGACACGAAGTCCTTCGAACGCAGCCTCGAGGTCGACTTGCCCCGAGATCCGCGCAGCGTCGTGGTCAGCGACGACGGGACCAAAGCCTACGTCGCGCACGCCACCGGCAGCCAGCTCAGCCTCGTGGCGCTCACGCGCTCGCCATCGCGAGCCGCCTCGCTTTGGGTGGGCACGCCCGGCAAGGTGGACACGGAGATGGACGGCAATCGCGCGCAGCTGCGCGTCTCGTCGCAGCGCTTCGGAAGCCAGGGGTTCGCCCTCGCCAAGGAGCCCGGCACGACTGGCCGCATCCTGGCTCCACAAGTGCTCGTCGATCGCGGTAACCTGGAGCGACCGACGTCTTCCGGTTACTCCGATTCGCGCGTGCCGCAAATGGCGAGCGTCGCCGTGCTCGACGAGGACGCGGGCAGCGTGCTGCCGAGCTCGCTCGACGACTCGCTCGACTCCGCCGTGAACCTGGGTTGGGGCGAGCCGCAAGTGAAAGAATGCTTGTTGCCGCGGGTTGCGCTCGTCGATCCGAAAGGAGAGTCGCTGTTCGTCGGCTGCTTGGGCGTGGACCAAGTGGTCGAGTACGACGCCATGTCGGCGGATCCACGGCGCGCCGAGATCAAGCGCTGGGGCGTCCCCGCGGGCCCCACCGGGCTGGCGTTGGACCCGAAATCGCGCCGGCTCTACGTGTGGTCACAGTTCGACCGAACGCTCAGCGTCGTCGACATTGCGCGCGACCAGTCCGATCCCGACGATCTCGATCCGGGCCTGGTGCAGCTCGTGCTGTCGCGCCCGGCGGGGCAGGCGATGCAAGGGGACGTCGCGCTCGGTCGCAAGCTGTTTCACGACGTGGGCAACCTCGAAATCTCGGCGGATGGTCGCGCGTGCGCCAGTTGTCACATCGAGGGCAGGGACGACGGGCTCACCTGGGCCACCCCGGATGGTCCGCGCCAGACCCCGGTGTTGATGGGGCGGCTCACGGGCACCGCGCCCTTCGGCTGGACCGGAAACGGTGAAAAGCTCTCGGAGCACATGCAGAAGACGTTCAGCCGCCTGGGCGGCAAAGGGCTCGAGGGAGACGAGCTCTCCGCGATGCTGGCTTATGTCGCTTCGCTCGCGCCCCCTGCTGGAGTCGACGCGGAAGGTGCGAGCGAAATCGCGCGGGGCCGGGAGTTGTTCCACGCGGCGGAAACCGGCTGCGCCACCTGTCATGCGGGCGACACGCTCACGGATGGTCAACGCCACAACGTCAAGAGCGCCGCCGCGGGTGACGGCGCGAAAGCGTTCGACACGCCGTCGTTGCTGCACATCCGGGCGAGCGCGCCCTACTTCCACGACGGTCGCTTCGCCAACCTGCGCGACATGCTCGAAGCGACGAGCGGCATGATGGGAAAGACCTCACACCTGTCCGCGACCGACAAGAACGCGTTGGTCGCCTACCTGGAGACCCTGTGATGACCCGAGGAACGACACACGAGACGCATGCAAACCGTCACGGACTGCCGCAGCGTACGCAGCGCGTGTGCGCCGCCGTCGCGTGCGCGGCCGCACTTTGGGCGCCTGGCGTGGCGGAGTCGGCGCCGGCACGGCCGACCTTGACACAGTTCCCCATCGTCAGCTTGCCGCAACAGGACGCGCTGACAGTCCCCGAGAGCGTAGAAGAAACGTCCGACGACTTGCCGTTCGAAGTCATCTTGCCGCCAGACAGGCCCAAGCACGACAAGAAGAGCCCGAATAGCGGCTACGGCGAATATCAGCACTGGCTGACGCTGAAAGCGCGCGGCAACGACGTCTGCTTGCGCACCAGCGGCGGGTCCATGACGCGCAGCGAAAATCGCGACCGGATCGAGTTCTACAGCTACTCGGGCCATCCACAGCAGGTTGTGACGGTGCGAGCCGAACGCCTGGAGCTCGACGAGACTCCGGAGTTGGTCTTCGAGGACTACTTCGTGTCGGCACGCGCCGCTCACGCACGCCACGCGTCGACCACGCGTGTCCCGCTCGTCAAGGTGGCCGAAATGGGCGAGGGGCTCACGGTGTACGCGTTCCGAGAGCCGAACCGGCTCAACCTGGTGCTTTCCGCGCCAGGGGCGTCGATGATCATGCCCAACGCATCCGCGCTCCGGCTCGGCTGTGGTGTGTCGCGGGTTTCGCTCGAGACCCACGGCCGAAGCGGCGTCGCCACGAGTTTTGCCGTGGGCGTGCCCGATGCCAGCGCGCCCGAGAAGGTCGACGGCTTTCGATCCTGGGGCCAGGTGCCCATGCGACGCGCCTGGCGCGTGAGCGTGAGCGTGAGCCAGACCAGCCGCGATCCGGCGCCCGTGCTGAGCCTGACGTTCGGAGAGCCCAGCCGCCCCGTGCGAGACGCCCTGAAACAGCAGTTGCCGCGCTGGAACGAAGTGCTGGGCCCGACGCGAGCCAGTGAACTCGAGGTCAAGCTCGCCAAGCGAGAGTAGCCGAGACTTGTTGGCCTGGCTCGGGTGTCTGTTAGACTCGAGGCCAGGAGAAGAGCGCTGAAGTCCCAGGAAGCCATCGAACAGCGAATCGGCCATGTGATCGGTCGCTGGACGCTCGAAAGCTTCCTGGGCAGTGGCGCCACGGCGACCGTGTATCGCGCGCGCGCGAACGACGGTCAGCTCGCGGCCCTGAAGCTGCTAGCGCCGGAGATGGCCGCGCGCGACGAGGTGCGGCGGCGCTTCCACCAAGAGGCGCGGATCGTGGCGAGTCTGGATCACCCGGCGGTCGTGCGCATGTTGGACCACGACGTGGCGGCTCCGGCCGACCCGTACATCGCCTTCGAGTACCTCGAAGGCGAAACTCTAGCGATGCGCGCCGAACGCAGCGCGCTTTCCATCCACGAGATCGTCAGCGTCGCGGACCAAGTGCTCGATGCGCTCGCGGTCGCCCACGCTCGGGGAGTGGTCCACCGTGACCTGAAGCCGAGCAACGTGTTTCTCACCACGGGGGGTGCGGTGAAGGTCCTCGATTTCGGCGTGGCCCGTGTCACTACCCCCGACGCCACCGCGCTCGGAACGCGCTGGGGAGCGGCGATCGGGACTACGGCGTACATGGCCCCCGAGCAGGCCCTCGGCAAACACGAGAGCATCGATGGCCGAACGGACATCTTCTCGATCGGCGCCGTGCTGTTTCGACTGCTATCGGGGCAGCCGGTGCATCCGGCGAGCACGGCGACGGAAGCGCTCGAGCGCACCGCGAGCGTGCCCGCCCGTAGCCTGGCGACGGCGGCGCCCGCGGTGCCGGACGAGCTCTGCGCCATCGTCGATCTTTGCCTCGCGTTCGCCCAGTCGGCGCGTTACCCCGACGTGCGCGCGCTGCAGCGTGATCTCCGGGCGTGGCAGCGCGGCGAGCCCACCTCACTGGCGAGCGAGTCGCGGGCGAGCCGCGAACAAGCCACGGTCCTGCCGGGAGCGGACGGGATCGCCCCCACGGTGATGGCGGCGACGGTCCTGCCCAGCGTTGCCAGCGTCGCGGCTCCGCACGCTCGCACGGAGCTCGAGGCGGCCGCCTCGGGCGCCGGCGCGGGTCCAGCCGAAGCGCTGATCGGCAAGGTCTTGGCGGGCCGCTACCGCATCGACGCCCTCTTGGGGGCGGGGGGCATGGGCGCGGTGTATCGCGCCGAACACGTGCACATGAAGAAGCTCATGGCGCTCAAGGTCCTGCACCGCGAGATGACGGCGATGCCCGACGTGGTGCAGCGCTTCGAGCGCGAAGCGGTCGCCGCGGGCCGCATCGAGCACCCGCACGTCGCGGGCGCGAAGGATTTCGGCAAGCTCGAGGATGGCAGCTTCTACCTGGCGCTCGAGTACGTCGAGGGATCGACCTTGCGCCAGCTCATGAAGGCCGAGCGGCTCGCGCCCGACCGGATTCAGGTCATCATCGGCCAGATCGCCTCGGCGCTGGCCGCCGCGCACCGTCTGGGCGTCGTGCACCGCGACCTCAAGCCCGAGAACATCATGCTCGTCTCCAGGAGCGACGGGTCGGACTTCGTCAAGGTGTTGGACTTCGGGATTGCCAAGCTCACGCGTGGAGAGACCGCGCGCGAACCCCAGCTCACGGCAATGGGTTCGGTGTTTGGCACGCCCGAGTACATGTCCCCCGAGCAGGCCATGGGCAGCACCGTCGATGCCCAGAGCGACCTGTATTCGGTCGGCGTCGTGTTGTACGAAATGCTCGCTGGAAAGACTCCGTTCGCCGCGCGCGGCATGCTGGCGGTGCTTGCGGCGCACATGACCGAGGCGCCACCGCCGCTGCCGAAGGACGCCCCCGAAGCACTCGCTCGGCTCGCCCTCGAGCTTCTCGAAAAGAGTCCCGGCGCGCGCCCCACGGCCCAAGCTTTGAGCGAACGGCTGAGCGGTGCGCCGGTTCGCTCACTCTCGCAGCCGGGCACCCCCTCCTGGCAGCGGTTCGCCGGGCAGCTGCGCGCGCGCACCCGGATCGCGTGGGAACGCTGGGCCGTTCCGGTCGAGCAGCGCTTGCAACGGGCCGGTGTGAAGCTGCCGCTGAAGCTGCTGGTGGCCGGCGCGCTGGGGCTGGTCGCGCTCGGCATCACGCTGCTGCTGAGCCGCTCGGGCCCACCCGCTCAGGCTCCAACAACGGCCGCCCCCGATCCAGCGGGCTCCGCGGCCGTGCTCGCCGCACCGGTCGTGCCTGCTGCCAAGATCGTGGCTCCCGAAGCAGTGCGGCGCGAGGTAGCGCGCATCGAAGAGCTTCCGGTCTACAAGCGCAGCTACGACGATTGGCTCGCGCTCGCGCACGGCACCGCCCAAATGGGCCGCTACAAGGACAGCACGCTGGCTTACCAGGCGGTGCTGTCACTCAAGGGATCGATGCGCGAGGACCCTCGGCTGTTGCAAGACATGCACCGCGCCGCCCACGACGACGAGAGCTTCAACTTGGTGTTGAACCTGTGTTCGACGCGGCTGAAGCAACCGGGTATCGACATTTTGTGGACGCTTTGGCAAGAGTGGCGACACGACGCGCGGCGCGCGGAGAAGGCCGAGCTGCTTCGAAAGAAGCTGGTCGTGCTCAGCCGGCGCTCCAGCCGCGAGCTGCGCACCGCGATCGAACTGGCGACGGGCGAGAGCTGCAGCAAGCAGCAAAAGGCTGTTGAGCGCGCGGTGCAGCACGCTGACGCTCGCGCGCTGCCGTTCCTCGAAGCTCTCACGAAGAAGACCGGTTGCGGTCCCGCGCGCCAGCACGACTGCTACCCCTGCTTGCGCTTCGACGACAACCTCGCGCGAGCCGTCGCCCGCGCCAAGAGCCGGCCCGCTCCGGCATGGAATCATCGCGAGTGAAGGCCTTGCTCCAGCGCGCCGGCGGCTGGCGTCTGAACCTCGCCGCCAGCCTGTTGGCGTTCAGCACGTACTTTTGCATGTATGCCTTTCGCAAGCCCTTCGCCGCCGGCAGCTACGACGCGCCTGGTGGGTTCGGTTTGGATCTGAAGACGTTGTTCGTGGTGAGCCAAGTGCTGGGGTACACGCTGTCGAAGTACCTCGGCATCAAATGGGTCTCGGAGGTGACGCGCGCGCGGCGCGTATACTTGCTAATTGGGTTGATCGCGGCCGCCGAGCTGGCGCTCTTGGGTTTTGCGCTCCTGCCGCGCGGTGGCAAGGTCGTTGCCATTTTCATGAACGGGCTGCCGCTCGGCATGATTTGGGGGCTCGTGGTGCGGTACCTCGAGGGCCGTCGTTCGAGCGATGTGCTGCTGTCAGCCCTCTCGTGCTCTTTTATCCTTGCGAGCGGGGTCGTGAAGGACGTGGGGCGCTGGCTGCTGACGTTGGGCGTTGCCGAGTACTGGATGCCCGCGCTGGCCGGTCTGTTGTTTCTGCCGGCGCTGATCGTGTCGGCATGGCTTTTGGATGCGCTGCCCGATCCCAACGCTGCGGATGCCGCCGCGCGTGAAGCGCGCCCGCCCATGGGCGCGGCCGAGCGCGCAGCCTTCGGGCGACAGTTCCTGTTCGGTCTCGTGCTGTTGCTGTTCGTGTACCTGGGCCTGACCGCGTTTCGCGACTTTCGCGACAACTTCGGCGTCGAGCTGTTTCAGGAGCTCGGCTACGCCGCGGAGCCGGCCATCTTCAGCAAGACGGAGCTCCCGGTCGCGTTGCTCGTGCTCGTGGTGCTCTCGAGCTTGGTGGTGTTCCACCAGCGCGTCGCCGGCCTGATCGCCGTCTTCGCAGTCATGCTGGGCGGGCTGGTCTTGATCGGCGCCGCGACGCTGGGGCTGGATCGGGGCTGGGTCAGCGGTCAAGTCTGGATGATTTGCGGCGGGCTCGGCGCCTACCTCGCGTACGTGCCGTTCAGCTCCTTCCTATTCGACCGTATCATGGCCGCGACGCGCTTCGCAGGCACGGCCGTATTCGCCGTGAACGTGCTCGACGCGGCGGGGTACACGGGCTCGGTGGCCATGCAGCTCTACAAGGACCTGGTCGCCGGGGCCAGCACGCGCCTCGCCTTCTTCAAGACCGTAAGTTATACGCTCAGCGTCGGGGGCACGTTGCTGCTCGCGGGCGCGGCCGTCTATTTCATCGCTCGTGCCCGGGCATCCGAGGCGCGGGCGTGGGGATGACTCGGGTTCGGGTTCGCGCTCGGGTTCGGGTTCGGGTTCGGGTTCGGGTTCCCCTTGTTGACCTGACGCACTGCATCCATTCTTTGAGAGTTGTTGTTTTCGCGCAGTTGAGATCGCGCGCGTCGCTGCGTGTAGTGGCAACTTGATTAGCGACCTGCTTTGATTGTTGCACTGGCGCACGGGTAAGTAGTCACAATGTTAGTGCGACTCACCACCGTCCAGCGCCGGCGCGGAGCCCTGCTTCACTGGCCTACCCGGCAAAACCTGGCGTCCCGTCCGGCTTGATCTTGTGCCCGCGTGGCGGAGCCCTACCGCGTGGCGGAGCCCTACCGCGTGGCGGAGCCCTACCGCGTGGCGGAGCCCTACCGCGTGGCGGAGCCCGACAAGGTCGAATTGCGAAGAAGACGACGCGCGCGTGCCCATCGTAAATCGGCCATTGTGCCTGCGCCTGTGAGTGCCCCCAACGAGTAGTGAGAGGCAGCTTTTTGTTGCTTTTCTATTGACAGCCGTTTGTTAGCGGCACCTCGGATTCTCGCCGCCTGCACGCCAACACGCTGTTGTTCGCACATAGCGGGTGTATCTACGCGCTTTCGAAGGCTTCGCCTCATCCGAAGGTGTTCTCCCCGCCGTTCTGGCGCTAGCGCGGCGCGAGGAGCCTCGAAAATCGTGGGTGTATGTTCTCGGTATGAACGCACCCATCACTCAGTCGAAGTCTAGCGTGGGCGGATCCGTCAGCGACGAGGCAGGCTACCGTTTGGATCAGGTGTCCGATGCTGACCTGCTGACGAGCACGCGGCGTCTGGTAGGACGATCCAACCAGGTGCTCGCTGACCTGCTGGCTCA
>JAICQQ010000408.1 GCA_025937785.1 Polyangiaceae bacterium | reverse complement strand
TTCCCCCAGCAATAGGCGTCACCCGCTGCTGTGGTCGCACAGGCAGTGCTACCGCCTGCGCTGCCCACTTCGAATGTGGGATTGGGTTGAGCCAGGATAGAGCCTGCGAAGGGAGACACGAAGACATCATCCCCTTGACCTAACCCCACGGGTCCGCCAGTTCCGCCCCAGCTCACCCAATTCGCTCCGGCTCGTGCAATCGCAAACGAACCCCCGGCTGCGATGTCGCCAACGCCTACGAGTACCGAACTCGCCGACCGGTGTTGGCGTGCGCGCAAAACCGTCGAAATTTGAACAGCCCACCCGCCGCAAAGCGAATGGGCTGTTCGGCGCCGGCGGTGTCGGGGACGATCAGTCAGAGTCGGGGGGTGCGGTTGGCTGGGCGTCAGGGGGAGCCTTCTTTCGAGCGCGGCGAGCCTTCGCCTGAGCATCGGCCTCGCGAGCGCGGTAGCTCTCGCCCTCGATGGCGATGACGTCGGCGTGATGGACGACGCGGTCGATGAGGGCGGTGGCGCAAGTGGCATTAGGGAAGATCGTCGGCCAGTCACGAAAGGCTAGATTGGTCGTGAGGACGACGCTCTTCTTTTCGTAGCGGCGTGTGATGACCTGGAACAGCAGGTCGGCATTTCGAGCGTCGAAGGCGAGAAATCCGATCTCGTCGATGACGAGTAGACCGATGCGAGCATAGTACTTGAAGCGACGCTCGAGAGCGCGCGCGGATTCCTGGGCGGCGAGGTCGAGCAGGAGCTGGGCAGCGGAGATGAAGAGCGCGCCGTGTCCCTGGAGCACGGCCTGGTGCACGATGTTTTGTGCCATCATGGTCTTGCCAAGTCCCTGGGGTGCGACGAGAACGATGTTGCGAGCGTCTTCGATGAAGTCGAGGCGCAGCGCGGACTCGACGAGTGAGCGATCGATCTTGGTGGGCCAGTTCCAGTCGAAGTCGGCCATGGGCTTGAAGCGCTCGAGCCTGCTGCGCTTGAGGCGGCGGTCGAGGCCACGACGGCTGCGATCTTGCTCCTCGATAGACGAGACGTGCTCGAGCAGCTGGATCGGGCTCCAGCGCTTCTTGGTTGCCATCGCGACGATGTCGTCGAGTCCAGAAGCCGTAGCGACGAGACCGAGAGCGGTCATTCGTGCCGAAAGGTCGCGCTCGCTCATGACGAAGCCTCCGGCTTTTCGGCGGCACCACCGAGGTCGTCGTAGCGGTCGAGCCGATGGGGGGTAACGACGACGCCTTGAACACGAGGGTCGTCGGGCAGCGTGGTTGGAAGAGGGATCGGGGCGCGTGCCGCACGGCGCTGCTTCTCGAGGACGTGCGCGACAGAGTGCGCCGAGAAGGCGCCGCAGCGGTGGGCCTCGACCAGGGCGGGCTGGAGCGCGGCGGCGCCGTACAGGTCGAGCATTCGCAACAGCCGACTCGTGGTGCCGCCAAGGTGGCCGCCGTTGCGAGCCACCTCGCGAAGGAAGTCCGCAGCCGCGGGGCACGCGGCGAAGAGGCGGTTTCTGCCTCGGGAATCCCGTGCCTTGTGCTTTTCGGCGGAGAGCGCTTCGAGATGAGTTGGGTCCTCGATCTGCTGGCGCTTGTCCCAGCAGCGGGCGTGACGGGCGACCTCCGTTTGGCCATCGAGCACGCGGATGGTCGTGTCCGACGCGACCAGCGTGAGGGGTCTCCGGACGAGTTGGTGCGGGATCGAGTAGTCGTTACCATCGAAGCGGACGTACGGCGTCTTGCCCGAGCGAACGACGCGCATGCTGACTATCTGGGCTTGGTGCTCGGGCAGTGGCAAGAGGCGCGTGCGCTCCTCGGAGAGCGCGTCGCTGATCCGCTTCGCAGGCTGCCCGGGGACGGGACGCTGGTGTGCGATGCGGTCGAGCCAGGTGTCCAGCTGTCGATTCAGATCGGCGAGGGAGCCGAAGCTGCGCGCGGCGAAGAACGCCTCGCGCAGATCGCGAATCTTCCGCTCGACGCGCCCCTTCTCGTTGCCGCGCGCGACACCGACCGGTTTCGGGGCGAAGTGGTAGTGACCAGCGAACTCGAGGATGCGCGGATGAAAGCGGATGATGTCGCCGTGTCGCTCGAGCACTACGCTCTTCAAATTGTCGTAGAGAATCGTCCGGGGCACGCCGCCGAGAATCTCGAACGCCTCGGTGTGACAGCGCAGGAAGCTTTCGAGGGTCTGATCGAGCGTAAAGCGAGCGAACGTTGCGCGCGACCAGCTGAGCACGAGGACGAAGCACGACAGAAGGCGATCGGTGCGACCGACGCGAATCTTTCCGAACGAGCCCCAGTCGACCTGAGCCTCCTCTCCGGGTATGGTGCTGAGGCGGAAGAACGCCTCACGAGTGGGGACGGGGCGGATCTTCCGAACGTACCGGCGCAGCGGAAAGACGCTGCCGGTGTAGCCGCGGTCCCGGATCATTTCGAGTAGTCGTGTCGAACGAAGCCTGGGGTATTGCTCGAGCGTGGCCCGAACGAAGTCGCGGTACGGGTCCAGCACCATTGCTGTTGCGTGGAAGCGGGTGTTTCGAAAACGCCAGCTTTCGACGGCCAACGCCACCGTTTCTCGGTGCAGGCCGAGGGCGGCAGCGATGGTGCCGATCTTCCATCGCTCGGCGTAGTAAAGGCGCCGGATACGCGCGCGCGTCTCGTCGTCGATCACCGCGCCACCTCCTCGATCACGAGCCGCTCCAGATCGCGAAAGCTACCGAGTCCGGTCAGCCTTTGCCGCGGGCGGGCCGCGCCCGCGGGCACCCAGACGACGCTGAACAGAGCGCCGCCGTCGTCCAGGAATGTCTCGCGATAGAGCTTCGAGGCGGATGTAGACCCCGCGCCGGCCGCAGACAGCGCAGCGCGGACCGGCTGTCCCTGCCACAGAGCCACCGCTTCGAGCAACGTCGCCAGCGCCCGGGGGTGGACGGGCTCCTTCGACAGCCGCGCCTTCAACAAAATCTGGCTCGGGCCCGCCATCGCGACCACCCGTGTCGCGTGCAGGCCCGGAGCAATGCCCATCCAGATCGATTCCATGAGGTTTCTCCTCGCGGCGCGTCTCGGTCACCACCTCGGTGGCGGAGCGCTCTGCGCTGGAGACCATCGGCTTCGGGCCAACTTCTCGGCGACCGGTGTCCGTTTCTTTCTGCTGCCGCTCGCCTCGCCAGCGCTGCAGCCGACTCGCCGTCTGAAGTCGGCCGTGGAAGCTCCGCCAGTACCGCTGCTTCGAGAGCGCACGCGAGCGAGCACGCTGCCGCAGTCGGCACTCAGGGCCGCAATAGACCTGCCCACGGTCGCACAGGCGGCACAGCACGAATGGCCGACGACAGGCGTCCCGAACGCACTGAACCAAGCGAAAATCGTCCACCGGCGCACGCCACCGCCGGAAATTCGACCGCCGACGGCGACACGTGCGACCCTGGATCTGTCGAACGCGTCCACCGCGGCGACCGAGGGCTCGAAGGGATCAGCTTCGGGCCCTTACTCTTTGGTGGCAGCCGAATCGTCCGGCGCCCCGCCGCGCTGGGCCAACTACGCCGCTATCTGGGCTCGCTCAGATTTCCGCGCTTTTCGGCGCTCGTCCACAACCGGCGCGTGGCCACGGCAAACGGGCTTCCTCCCGTCTGCCCATCGCCGACGAGGTCGCCCCAGCAGAGAACCGAACCGTCGTTGCTTCTCAACGCACAAGCAAAGGAGGTGCCGGCCACGATTTTCGAGATCCCCTCCAGCGCGGTGTTGGAACTGTCGAGGACTTGAACGGGCGATACAGAGACATCGACGTTCCCATCGTCGCCGAGTTGCCCGCTGCCGTTGCTGCCCCAGCAGACCACGGTTTGGTCCGTTTTTAGGGCGCATGTAAACTGAGTGCCCACCTCGATGTCACGCACTCCGGTGACCTGATCCGCGCGCCGGGGCCGAAGCTCATTCTGGAATCCGGGCACGCCGACCTGGCCCGCGTTATTCCGGCCCCAACACCAAACGTTCCCACCCGCGGTCACCACACAGACAGTCAAGACGCTGGCGTCGATGTCCACGAGCTCCGCGCACGAACCGTCCTCACAGAAGCACGTTTCAGAGCAGTCGTCGCAGGCGTCGGGTTCGTTGACTATGCCGTCGCAATCGTCATCGAGTTGGTTGTCGCAGATCTCCTGGGACGACGGCGCGCATGCGGAAGCTGCTGGCC
>JAICQQ010000443.1 GCA_025937785.1 Polyangiaceae bacterium | reverse complement strand
GCCACCCCCAGGCCAATCAGAGCTTCTGAAAGCGCACGCAGCCGCGCCGGATCCCGCGCCTCTGCCTGCGACACCGTTTCGCTAATGACGAACCGAGCGTACGGGTGCAACTCCGCGAGGCGCGCCAGCGCCTTCACGATGCGCTGCGCGTCCCCGCTCAAGGTGCTTCCACTCCCCAGCGCCAGCGCGGGAGCGCTCAAGACGGGGTCATGTCCGTCGCTACCGACCAGCACGCTGCCAGCATGAATCGCGGGCCCCTCGAGCAGGCTCAGGTCGCGGACCACGCTCGCGATGCGTGCGACGCGCTCGGTCCGCTCGCCCTGCTGCCGCGAGCGGCCTTCGGCCACGCGTAGCTCCTCGGTGAGGCGGTCTTTCTGCTCCGAATAAGCGCGAAGGTGGTCGCCGACGCGAGCCAACTCCCCGCGCAGCTGATCCACCAACTGGCCGCTGGCGTCGCGCTCTTGATGCGCCAGCTTCAGGCTCAGATCGGCCTCCGCCAGCCGTCGCTCCTGCTCGGCGAGGGCGGCTTCCCGACGCTGGAGATCGCTCTCTAGCCCCGAGTAGGATCCTTCGACCTCGGCCAGCCGTGCAGCGGCCCGCTGGTGAGCTGCGCGCTCGACCTCGGCCGCGGACTGAGCTTCTTCGAAGGCTGACTGGCTGACGCAGCCCGAGGCGATCAGCAGCAGGGTGAGCCCGGCGGCCGCACGAGCCGCGACCAGCGCCCGATGAGATTTCGACGTGTCCATTAGTGAAGCGTGACTCCTTTGATGCGCAAGATGTCCAAGTGCTCCGCCAGGGACAGACGATCGACGTCCGACATACGCACGAAGCGCAGCGCTTGTTGGGTGCCGAACGACCACACCGGCCTCGCCAGCGCCTTCAGGGCCTTCATGCGCTCGGGGAGCTGAAGTTCGAGCTTCAACACCAACGGCTCTTCGCGCCGAGTGACCTGCTTGCCTCGATCGACGATGATCCCAGTCGACGAGATCTCGATGCCGCGGCAGTGCGCCGCGAGACAGCCGATCCGAGCGATCACACGAAAATCGGTCCTAGCCCTCAACCCGACTCTTCGTTCCATGATGAAGCCTCCGGTCACGAATGCTGGATGGTAGGCCAGCCGACAGCGGCAGGGCCAAACTTGTGACCCACAGTATCTTACTTTTGGTCACTCTGTAGCGAAAAGTAGCCGGATGTAGTCAGTTCGATAAGTCAGACGGGCCGGAAACTTGGCCCGGCCTGCCCGCTTGGGTGAGGTCTTGGGCTCCGTGACCTCGCTTCGTCGGCTGGCAAACCTCGTTTCGATCGCGGCCGCGCTGGGAGTGGCGCCGGCAGCTGCCGAGCCCGCGCCCGGAGCGCCCGCGGAACCCATGGAGCCCGGAGCGCACGCGGAGTCCATACCCGCGGCGTTGGAGGTCGATCTCAACCGTCTCCAGATCCGATCCGATGCCGTCGTGGCGCCCGCGGGGGAGGTCGAGGCCGTGCTCACGCTCGACCCCGCGCTGCAGCGGACGTCTGGGGAGCTGCTGCGCGGCGCGCACCCGGTGCAGGGCGCCGTGGTGGTGTTGGACGTCCGAACCGGTCGTGTCCTGGTGTGGTCCGAACTCAAGGGGCCTCAGCGGAAGAGCTTGTTCTACGAAGCTCAGGCGCCCGCAGCCAGTGTGTTCAAGCTCGTGACCACCGTCGCCTTGTTCGAGCGCGGCCACGTCGATCCGAAGCAGCGCGTGTGCTTCAACGGCGGAGAGCACGGCATCTATCGCCGCCATCTGTCCCCCCCCACGGGCCCCGGCGCCGCGTGCACCACGTTCTCGCTGGCGCTCGGGCACAGCCGCAACGCCGTCTATGCTCAACTCGTGAATGAGCACCTGATGCGCGCAGATCTGATCGAAGTCGCCGAGCGCATCGGTTTCAATGCCAAGATCCCCTTCGACGTGCCCGTAGAGCTCGGAGGTCTGAGCGTCCCTTACAACGATCTTGCGTTCGCTCGCACCGCAGCGGGATTCGAGGATACGCGCCTGACGCCGCTGGGTGCCGCCTATCTGTCCTTCCTCATCGCCAACGGCGGACGTAGCGCCAAGCTGTCGATCGTGGATCACGCTGGCGACTACCACGCGCCCAGCGAGCGCCAAGACCTGGCGCAGGTGATCTCGGCCAATTCGGCTTGGCGCCTCGTGCGCATGATGGAAGTAACGGTGCACAGTGGTACGTCACTCAGCGCATTCTCCGACGAGCACGGACGGAACTACCTGCGTTCGATTCGTGTCGCGGGCAAGACGGGGACTTTGCAGCCGGCCCCCAACGCACCGACCACGAGCTGGTTCACGGGCTTCGCGCCCAGCCGTCGCCCCGAAGTGGTGGTTTCCGTGCTCCTGCAAAACGGCCCCGTCTGGCGGCGAAAAGCCAACGAGGTCGCGCGCGACCTGTTTCGCAGCTACTTCGCAGCTCGCGGCGTGAAAGGTGTGACCGCTCCGTAGCCCCACGCCCTAGGCACCGTCGAACGCTTTCGTTAACGCGCCGTTCACCCACCGTTCACCCACAATGCATTTGCAGGTGCCCGGTTGGTGTGCTCTTACTAAGGGAAGTGGCAGACTCCCGACGCAGCACCCAGCGCTCTCGCTTCCTCCCAGGCCTTCTGGTGACCGCGCTCGTTCCGCTCCTCGGCGGCTGTGTGCAGCCCACCGTGCGCCCCATCGTGGGGCCCAGTGGCGATCCCACGCTCTTCATCAGCTGCTCCGACACCGGTCAGTGCTACGAGCTCGCCGGGCGCAGCTGTCCCAACGGTTACGATATCCAGCGCGCGCGTGGCGCCGCGGTCGAGAGCTACCTGGTGCACTGCAGGGCCCAGCCCGCACCCGAGCAGCCCGCGTACTACTCGGCGCAACCGGCGCCGCAGCAAGCTTGGGCGCCGCAACCAGCCTGGGCGCCTGCCACCAGCGCGCCGGCGACCACGCAACCCTGGGCCCAATCGGCGCCGCCTCCGCCTCCCGCTCCCGACGCCGGGCAAAGTACGGCGGCCACGGCCGCCCCGAACGCCCTGTCGATGCCACGTCCCATCGGCAGTTCCGACTTCGACCTCGGTTACTAACCCCGCTGGCGCAGCCTTCGAAGCCGCCGCTCTTCGAAGCAGCGCGGCCTTCGACCCCGCTCAGTGCTCGACCCCCACTCAGTGCTCGAGCACGCGGAACAGAAGCTTCGTGACACCGAACACCGCGAGCGGCACTGCCAGCCAGAAGGCCCTGACGTGCCCGGCGCACGGCTTCTGCCGCAGAGCCGGGCCGAGCGTTTCAGTGACGCCGTTTGCGGCGCACAGCGACCGCCACACCGCCGAGGGCAAGCATCAGCAGCGAGGCTTTGGGGTGTGGGCTCTTGGAATCCACGATCCGACATCCGCAGCCCTCT
>JAICQQ010000083.1 GCA_025937785.1 Polyangiaceae bacterium | reverse complement strand
GCCACTGATGGTTCGTCACATCTCCGTCCTTACGTCATACGAGTTGCCCTGCTCATCACCCCTCGTACAACTGGATGCGCATGACGACCGCAAAGACGCCAAGAACGCCAAGCTCACGCCAAGAAAACGTTCTTTCTTCCGGTCCAAGATCGCAGCGCTTTAGTTTCGTGAATCGATCGGCAAATGCAGAGCCGAACTCTCCGTGCGAACGAAAGTCGGATAACCCTGGAGTCGTCTCGCCGGGCATTGGCGCCCTTGGCGGTTTTGAGGGTCACCCCGAAGGTGGGTCGGATTGGGAACGCTTGGCGACGAGGGCTGCGACGCGGCGATAGCGGCTCAAAAGAGCCTCGTCGTGGGGGGCCAAGCGCAGCGCGACAGCGAGGTGACGCTCCGCCGCGAACACGTCGCGCTGGTAGTCTTCTTCGAAGCTGGCCGCCTCGACGAGCCAACGCTTGGCGCGAGGCTCGTCATGCGCCTCGAGCTCGACGCACTCTCGTAGGCGCGCGTATGCCAGCGTCGCGCCGGTCAAGTCGCCGAGGCTAGCTCGGAAGCGCCCTTCCAGCGCGCGCGCTTCGATGATGCGGGGAGATACCGCGGGCACTTGGCAGAGGCGCGCGACCGCGGCCGGTAGGTCCTTGAGCTGCCGCGCGAGTACTTTGGCAAGATCGATCAAGGCCGCGGCATCGACGAGCCCCTTGCGCTCTCCGAGTTGGACGGCCCTCTCGAGCAGCGCCGCAGCGCGCTCGGGCTTATTGGTCTCCATGAACGCGCGGGCCAGACCCGCCGTCGCCACGGCATCGTCCGGTAGGTAACGCAGCGCCCGCTCGAAAAGCCGGCCCGCGCCCGCCTTCTGCCCGGCGTCCAGGAACAGTCGCGCCGCTCGACTGCACACTTCGTGGCGCTGCTCTGAGCCCTGCGCGGTGGCCTCCAGCTGCTGAGCGTCCGCGAGCGCGCCTTCGGAATCCCGACGTTCGAGCCGCGCCGCGAGCCGGAGCCAACGAACGTCCGTGAGCGCGGGGGCGCGCGCGCAGGCGCGATCGAGCGCCGCCAACTTTCCTTGCGGCGATGGTTCGTGGCGAGCCAACGCGGCCCACGCCAGCGCCGCGACCGGAGCATAGGTCTCGTTGACTGCCTGGGCTTGCACCGCCTCGCGCGCGCCTACCAGGTCTCCCACACGCGCGAGTAGCTCGGCACCCACCAGACCGGCCTGTGTTGCCGCCATGCTGTCGACCAACAAGCCCAGGGCTGCCTCGTCGCGGCCGCCGATGCAAACGTCGATCTCGGCGACCGCAAGCGCGAGATCGGGGTGCCTGGGCGCGCGTTCCAAGGCGTCGAGGTAGGCGTGGCGGGCTCGGTCCAGCTCACCCGCAAGCAGCAGCTCGTCCGCTGCTTCGGCCAAGCTCGCGATCTCCAGGGCTCGTACAGTCTCGAACGCAAGCGCCGCGATCTGGGCCGAGCCTCCGAGATCCACCACGACGTCCCCTTCTTCCGCGCGGACTTCGAAATCCGAGACGCCGGTCGTGCTGGGAACGCGGACACCGAGCGGCGGCAGCAGTGCCGTCAGCACACGCGGCGCGGCGCGGTCGATCGTAAACACACGCCCGCGGCGGGCGCCGAGACTTGCCAGCGTCAGATCCAACAAGCGCAGCGCGAAAGCCAGCGCGGGGGCCCGCAGACCCGCACCACGCGCGTTGGCCACGACGAGCCGCAGCGCTTCGCCGTCCGGCGCCCAGAGCAAGTCGAAGGCCAGCGCACCCGCCTCCCCCACGGCGCCGAGCGACAGCCCCGAGGGTCTGAGCCACACGCTCGCAGCACGTGCCAACGCGCCCAGCACCGTCGCTGCGTGCTGTTGAAATTGCTCCGCGATGGCGGCCGGAGACGCGCGAAACCGAAGCTGTTGGAGCACACCGCGGCGGTGTCGAAAGTGGGCAACGCCGCCCGACAGGTCGACGGGAAACCTCAGTCCCGGCAGCGTGAAAGCCAGGCTCGGGATCTCGAAGGCCCCGAGCTTGAGTGGCTCGTACAGCTCCATGCCGAGCGCGCCGCGCGCGACGGTCAGCCGTAGCGGCAGGCTGAGAGTCTCGCTGGCGGCGCTCGGCGCGGGTCGTTTCCGCGGGGGCGGTGCGGTCGAACGGGCGCGGTGGGAGGCCACTGCCTCGATCGTAGCGCCCCTGGCAGAACGCGGGACAGCCGAAGTGAAGATTCGAGCGAAAAAACCGTGCCTTGCAGGATCGGCTGAGCGCCTGAGCAGGGGACTACTCACCTACACCGCTCGGCTCCGAGCCGACACGGCTGCGGCGCGGGGACTCAGTCGTTCTCGGCTTTGCTGCGCATCTTCTTCAGTAGCTCCGCGAAACCGCTCTTCTTAATGATGCGCCCGAATTGACTCCGGTAGTTCATGACCATGCTGGAGCCCTCGGTCACCACGTCGAAGATGCGCCATTGCCCGCCGACCTGGTGCAGGACGTAGTCCACGCTCACCGGTTGTTCGCGCGGCTTCTCCTTGTTGCGCGCGACGGTCCGCACCAGGTGACCCTTGTTCGCCTGCCCCTCCCCCTTGTAGCTGATCTCGTAGTTCAGCGTCTTCTTGATGTTCTTGCGGTAGGCGCGTTGCACCAGCTTCTTGAGCAACTCTTTGAATTCGGCGCGCTCGCTGTCCGAAATCTCGCTCCAATGCTTGTCGAGCGACAGCTGCGCCAGCGCGTCGTAGTCGAGCATGGTGTTGAAGATGGCCTCGACCTTCTTGTCCTCGTCAGGGCCGCCGGCGCGCAGGACGCTGACGAGCTCTTCCTGCTTGGCTTTGACGAAGGCCTCGGGGCCCTGAGCCCAGAGCGGCGAGGCAAATCCAAAGGTGACCAGGGCACACACGAGGCAAAACAGACGACGGTTCATCGGCACCTTCCACTTAGTGCAAAAATAGAAGCTTTCCAGTCCTTCTACGCAGGTGGCAGGCAGAAGCTTCCGGAAAAAGTACAGCGAGGTTTCTTACATATTGTCGGGGTGTTGAGCGCCTGCGCTGCAGTGGCGCTAAAACCTGCGTCACGCTCGCCGTCACATTTTCAGTCGGGCTCGGTCGCCAAGCGGTCGGCGTCGGGCTCGGCTTCCAAGAGCTCGGCCGCGCGCCGCTGTTTGCCCATGTCGATGCGAAACGTGGCCCCAGCTCCCGGCTCGCTCTCCACCTCGATGGAGAATCCGTGGTCGTCGGCAATGCGCTTCACGACCGCGAGTCCTACGCCCGTGCCTTGGGTCCGCGTCGTGAAGAAAGCATCGAACAAACGCTGCTTGGCGATCTCGTCCAACCCGACCCCCTCGTCGCGAACGGCCAACCACACGTGATCGGTAGCGCTGTCGATGCCGACCTCGACGCCCACTTCGTCCTCGGCGCTGCTGGCCTGTACGGCGTTGCGCACCAGGTTCCATGTGAGCTGGCGCAGCTGGGCGCCGTCCGCGAGCACCAGTGCCGTCGCGGGAGCGCGCAGCGTGATGGCCACGTCGGTCGTGGCTCGCCCAGATCTACCGGCGAGCTCGACCACCTCACGCACCAGGCGGACGAGATCGAGAGGCAGCAGCGTGGGCGGCCGGGGTCGGGATAGATCGAGCATGTCGGTGACCAGGTCGTTCAGCCGCGCGGATTCTCTCAGCACGATCTCGCACAGCTCCCGATCTTCGTCACTCAGCCCAGGGCCCGCCCGGAGCAGCTGAATCGAGCCGGCTATCGAGCTGAGCGGATTGCGTATTTCATGGGCAAGCCCAGTCGCCAAGCGACCCATGGCCGCCATGCGCTCGGCCTGGTCGGCCCGTTCTCGCGCTTGCGCCAGCTCACCCCCGGTCAAGCGTAGGCGCTCGGCCAGGTACACGGCGAGCAGCGCCACCACGAACAGCACCAGCGAGTTGATGAGCGCGTAGTAGACGAGCTCGCTATTCGACACGGCGTACAGGGCCGCAGGCTGATCGGGTGGTGGTGGAAGATCCGCGAACTGCAGCCCCAGAACCAGGATCAGGTAGCAGGCGATCCCTGCACCTGCGGCGAGCGCCGCGCCCCGTGCGCCGATCAGGATCGCCCCGACGAGGCAGGTCAGACCGTAGAACGAGGTGGCGCCGCTCGCGACTCCCCCCGTCAGATAGACGACGATCGTCCAGACGACCTGATCGCACAAGAGTTGCGCGTGCGCCAGGAACCAGCCGGCGCGGCGGGCTCGCAACAGAGCCGCGTACACCGCTGCCAGTCCATAGGAGAAGCTCAGGGTGAACAGCAGCAGGCGCACCGTGAACGCACCCACGTTGAACGTGCCGCGCAGATAAAACACGGCCACCAACGACAACGGGATGGTGAGCAGGACCAGCCTGACGCCGGTCACCCACGCCAGGCGCCTGGGCAGCGTAGCCCCGGCGCTCACGTCGGGGATGCCGAGTTCGAATTTCATGCGCCGAGAACGGCTCTCAGTCCGCCTTGATGTTGCCTGCAAGCGAGAAGATCGGCATGTACATGGCCACCAGCACGACGCCGACCATGCCGCCCACCCCGACCATCATGATGGGCTCGAGCGCGCTGGTGAGCGCCGCGACCGCCACGTCCGTCTCTTCCTCGTAGAAGTCGGCGACCTTGTTCAGCATTTGATCGAGCGCACCGGTTTGTTCCCCGACGCCGATCATCTGCACCACCATGTCCGGGAACACCTTGGCTTCGGCCAATGGTTCCGCCATGTTCTTGCCCTCGCTGATGCTCTGGCGCACCTTGAGGATGCCTTCCTCGATGATGACGTTGCCCGACGTACGCGCGCAGATCTCGAGTGCGTCGAGGATGGGCACGCCGGACGTCAGCAGCGTGCCCAGCGTGCGCGTGAAACGTGCCACCGAGATCTTGCGCAACACCGAGCCCATCACCGGCAATTGCAGCAGCGTCTTGTGGACGATGCGTTTCCCCTTGGGCGTCCTGTAGGCGTATGAAAAGCCTACGGCTCCGCCGATCAAGAGCAGCACCAAAAACGGTGAATAGGTCACGAACGTCTGCGACAAGCTGATCATCAGCCGCGTGAGGGCCGGCAGGTTCTCGGACCCGCCGCCGAAATCCTTGAACATGCTCTCGAACGCGGGGATGACGAAGGTCATCAACACCGTCATCACGCCCGCCGCGATCACGACGACGATCGAGGGGTACACCAGCGCGCCCCGCACCTGGCGCACCAACTTCTGGCGCTTCTCGAGATAGATCGAGAGCCTGCTCAAAATCGAGTCGAGGATGCCGCCCACCTCGCCCGCGTGCACCAAGTTCACGAAGAGCTCATCGAATACCCGGGGGTGACGCTTCAAAGCGTCGCTGAACGAGGAGCCGCCCTCTACCGAGGCTTTGACGTCCTTCAAAATGACTTCGAACTGCTTGTTCGTCTGCTGCGTGGCCAAGATGTCCAGGCACTGAACCAGCGGCAACCCCGCGTCGATCATGGTCGCGAACAGGCGGGTGAAGGTAACCAGATCTTTGGTGGCAACCCCGCTGCCGAACTGAAATGCCGCGATCTTGAGCTTCTTGCGGACACGAACCGGATTCAGGTTGAGCTGGCGCAGACGGGCATTGACGGCGGCCTCGTCCGTGGCCTCCATGTTCCCACGGCGGACTTCTCCGCTCCGCGCGCGCGCTTCCCAAGCGAATTCGGCCATTCAGTCGACCACCTTCTCTGATATCGCGCTTGCCATTTTCGACCCGCTGGGGTGCACCCTGGGGGCCCTGCAGCATACCGGCGGACCGGGCGCTGGGTCAAAATCGATGCGGGCCAACACGAAATACTAACCGATGCAGCATCCGGTTCTAGACCAAATCGCGCAAGGCTTGTTCGTCCACCCTGCGGTTGCGCCGGCGGCGGTGCTCGGCCTTGCTCGGCGCAGCGCCGCGCGCTCGGACAATTCGTGCACTCGAGGTGGGTGGTGCGTCTACACGGGAGCTGCGGGGAACACGGGGCGGGGCGCCGTCACCGCGCAGACGGTGTTCGACCTCGCGTCGGTGAGTAAGCCGTTCCTGGCGGTGCTGGTGACCCGCCTGGCGCGGCGGCGGACCGTGGGCTTCGACACGCGTCTCGGGGCGCTCCTAGCGGAAGCCCGCGGTACGCCGAGCGAAGACGCCCCCATCGAAGCACTGCTCGCCCATCGAGCGGGCCTCGAGGCACACCTACCGCTGTTCCAGCCGCTCGAGCTCCGGCGTCCCGTGCGCCGCGCGCGGGCACTCGAACGCGCCGCTCGCAGCCTCAGACCCGCCTGCCGTGACCCTGCACCCGACACGGAGTACCCACCCTTGTACAGCGATATGGGCTACCTGCTCGTCGGAGCGGCGCTCGAAGCGGTCACCGGCATCGCCCTCGACGAGCTGTTCCGCCAAGAGATCTTCGCGCCGCTCGCCCTCGAAATGGGTTCGGCGCGGCAATGGCTGGCCCAGGGCGACTTCAAGCGCCGGGTGGCGCCCACCGAGGTCCTTCCCTGGCGCGGGCGCCCGACGCGGGGTGTGGTGCACGACGACAACTGTTGGGCGCTCGCCGGCCACGCCGCCGCCGGACACGCTGGCCTGTTCGCACCGGTCGAAGCGCTGCTGAAATTCGGGTGCGCGCTGCTCGATGCCGGCGCGCGGCGCGACGCTTCCTTCCTCGACCAGGAGGAGCTCGCGCGCCTCACACGCCCGCGCCCGGGAGGCTCTCTGCGCTGCGGCTTCGACGGGAAAACGACCGAGGGGTCCTCTTCGGGGGCAAGCGCCGGCCCCCGAACCTTTGGTCACCTCGGCTTTACCGGGACCAGCTTGTGGTGCGACCCCGACTCTGACATCGTCACCGTAGCGCTCTCGAACCGAGTGCATCCCACGCGTGAAAACCCGCGTATTCGCGCTGCCCGGCCGCTGGTCCACGAGGCCCTGACTCAGTTGGCCCTGTCGACCGATGGACTGAGCTGATAACTTCCGTTCTAGGCGCCCCGCCTATTGCACTGCAATTGAATGAGTTTAGCGCGACAGACCTAGAAACCTCCGAGGGAACGTGACAAATTCGCAGTCCAGAGAGTCCGGCCCAGGGCCCGACGACGCATCTGGAACACGACGGCTGATGTGGAAATTATCCATCGAGGATGACCAAGGCGAAAAGACCTCGGTGAACTTGGTCCGCGACGAGTACACAGTCGGACGCGCCGAAGCGAACACGATTCGCCTGACCGAACGCAACATTTCTCGTCACCATGCGCGCCTCTTTCGCGAAGCCAACGCTTGGTACGTGGGAGACCGGGAGAGCTACAACGGTGCGTTCGTCAACGGCGCGCGCGTCGTAGATCCGGTCCGCATCGCCCACGGGGACTTGATCCAACTGGGCGACTATCGCCTGGAGATCGTCGACGAAGCGCTCGCGGCGAGCCGCACCCACCCCACCATGCGCGACGGCCTGATCACCACCACGGGGCGGCGCGACACCCTCGTGAATCAGCCCGATCGCCTGGTCATGGTGGTGGGCCCCGCCCCAGGCACCGAGTATCCGCTGAGCGGCACGCGCATGGTCGTGGGGCGCGGCGAGGAATGCGATATCTCCATCAATCATGCCTCCGTCAGCCGGGTGCACGCCGAGGTCCACGCCATCGGCGACGGCAGGTACGAGCTGATCGACAAGGGCAGCGCCAATGGTGTGCGCGTGAATGCGGTGGAACTGCAGCGGGCTCTGATCGACGCGCGCGACAACATCGAGCTTGGCGACGTCATCCTGAAGTTCGTCCCGAAAGGTGACATCTACGTCCCTGGCGCCGACG
The DNA here is from genome assembly GCA_025937785.1 of Polyangiaceae bacterium. Lineage (GTDB taxonomy): Bacteria > Myxococcota_A > Polyangia > Polyangiales > Polyangiaceae > JAICQQ01. The sequence continues at coordinate 25,174 of JAICQQ010000083.1, read as the reverse complement.
AAGCGCAAAAGCTTGCCGCGGGGCAAACGGCAGCCGAAGCCTTCAGCCTGAGCGCCGAGCCCAGCCCGCGCGGGCCAGGCTTACCGTTCGCTCTCAAGGCTGCGGCCGGCTTGCTCGCAATCGCGCTGTTGGTCCTCGTCGGCATGTTGGCGCTGGGAAAAAACGTGGCCCCGACCTCGCCGTCTCCGAGCACGGCTGCCGATCCAGCGCCGCCGAAGACATCGACCACGCTGGGACGAGCCAAGCAGTTGCTCGACAATGGCGACGTGTTCGGAGCGCACGCAAAACTCTTGGAGCTGCCCGCCACCAGCGCGGAAAAGAACTCCGAAGTCTTTCGAGTGATCGAGGGTCGCTGGGCGGACGCACTGATGGAGGCTGCCGAAAAAGAGACCGACGTCGACGCGAAGCGCGGGCTGCTCGATCAGGTCGCCAAGAGCCCAGGCGTGGACCAAGCCCGGCGCACGCGCGCGGCCTCCGCCTTGGCCGCCTTGGACGACGCCGACGCCATGGAGATCGACGAGCTGTTGGAGGGCTCCACGACGGGCGCGGTGGCGGCGCCTGCGGCCTCACCCGCCCCGCCACCGAAGCGGGTTTCCCCAGCGCAACGCCTGCCGGTCACGTCCGCGGAGCGCCCGGCCGCTGCCCCGAAGAAACCGGCGAACCCGCCGGCGCCCGCTCACGATTCGCCGACGCTAGTGCGCGACGATCCCTTCGGCTCGACGAAATCCGAGTGACCGCTGAGCCCAGCCGCGACGCGGAGCCCGCGGGTACCGATGCAACGTCAGCGGCTCTCGAACCACCGCTGAGGGTGCAGGCGAGCGTAGCCACCACACCGCGCGTCGCGCTCTTCGCGAGGCCGACGCTCGCAGCCGCGCTCGTCGCGTTCGCGGCGCTCGTCGCCGAGCAGGTCCCAGCCCTCGGCATGCTGCGCCTGTACTCGTCGCCCCCCCGCGACCAGAGCCCCGAGGCTTCAGCGCCGCTCGACCCCGCCGCAGTTCCGCGCGTGGGCGAAGCGGAGCTCACGACCGAGTCGAAGAATCGACAGGAAATGGCTCAGCCAGAGTCGATCGAACTGCCGCGGGCCGCCGGTGGCCCGATCGCGACCTCAGCGCGCGAGTTGCCCGCCATCGCGTCCGAAGCTCCGCCCGTGCCACTCGAAGACGCGAGCGGCCACGCCCTCGACGGCTTCTTCGCAGCGCTGCGCCGTACGCAAGCCAAGGAACGGGACGCCGTCACTCGCATCGCGCACTTCGGCGACTCGATCGTGGTCAGCGACTATGTCTCGGGCTCGCTCAGGCGCAAGTTCCAACAGGACTTCGGAGACGCCGGGCACGGCTACATGCTGATCGCCAACGCCTGGCCCGCATACTTCCACAACGACGTCTACCGCTTCGCCTCACCCGGCTGGAAAGTAAGCCGCATCGTTGGCCCCTACAACCAGGACGGCTTCTACGGTCTGGGGGGCGTGTCGTTCCAGGCGCCGCCCGGCGCCCGGGCACGCTTCGGCACCGCCCAGAAGGGCAGCTTCGGTCGCGCCGTGTCGAGGTTCACGTTCGCGTACCTCGAGGACGTGCACGCGGGCGGCTTCGCCATCAACCTCGACGGCAAGCCCTTGCGTCACGTCGCCGCCAAGGCCCCCGAGAAGCGCGTCGCCTACGCCACGGTCGATGTGCCCGACGGCGAACACGAGATCGAGGTCGTCACCGAGGGCGGCACGACGCGCATGTTCGGCGTGGTACTCGAACGCAGAGTTCCCGGCGTCGTGCTCGACGCGCTCGGCGTCCAAGGCGCTCGCATTCGCTTCCTCGACAAGCAAGACGACGCGCACTGGGCGGAGCAACTCGCGTGGCGCAAGCCCGATCTCATCGTGTACCAGTTTGGCGCCAACGAGAGCGGGGACGGCTTCGCTTACCCGATGAGCGAGTACTACAAGACCATGGTCGCCGTGCTGGAACAGGGTCGCCGGGCGTTGCCCGAATCGAGCTGCCTGGTCTTGGGTGCCATGGACCGCGCCTCGAAAAAAGACGACACGCTGCTCAGCATGCGCGTGATCCCGATGATCGTGACGGAGCAGCGCAAGGCAGCAAAAACCGTCGGCTGCGCGTTCTTCGATACCTTCGAGGCCATGAAAGGCCTCGGCGGTATGCCAGGCTGGGTACGGCGCGGTCTCGGGCAAGCGGACCTCACCCACCCCACCGGCGTCGGATCGGAGATCATCGCGCGCTGGATCTACCGTGCGCTGATGACCGCCTATAACCAATACGCCAAGAACGCGCGGCCCTAGCGCGAACTCCGCCACAACCGTGTCAGGGGATGGCGTCGATGATGGAAGAGATCTGGGCGTAGCCGTGCGCGATGCTGCTGCGAGTCGAGGGCGACCCCGGCGTCCCCGTGCAGCAGCTGCGTCGAGCGCTGTAGGGCGAGGACGACTAGGGCGAGGCCGGAGCTTGGGAGCCGACGAAGCGATCGTAACCGCGCATCAAGAGCTCACTCGTCAACTGGCCGAGCTCCTGGTAGCCGCGCACCGTCAAATGCACGCCATCGGCACCCGCGAGCTGGGGCTTCGCGGTCTGCCACTCCGAGTAGCTGCCTTCACCCCCCATCAGCTCGTGAGCCCCCACATAGCCACACCCGAGCTCGCCGGCCACCTGCGCCTGCACCGACGAAATTTCGACGACGCGCGGGTGCGATTGACCTAACGTTTGCATCACGTCCGTGGGACCGATGATCAGACAGTCGGCGTCCGGCGCGACGCGGCGGACGCGCTGCAAGAGCTCGCGATAGTAGCCGGCGTAGATGCTGGCGGCGCGGCTCTCGAACACCTCGTTGGTGCCATACGCCAGCACGACCAGGTCGGCGTGGCGCGCGGCAAGCTCTCGCTCCCAAGCCTCTGCCCTCCACGCCAGCGGCGTCTTGGCTCGAGCACCGTCGATCCCCAGCGTATCGAGCACCACGCCCGGCTCCGAGCTTTCCACGGTAGCTCCGTAGAACTCGGGCATACCGCCGAGCTGGCGCAGCACCAATTCTCCGTCCGGCTCCAGCTCGCGCTCGAAATGCTGAATGGTGGCCGGCGACGCGGTCGAACCACGGATCAGCTCCGTGTGCGCCCCGAGCTTCAACTGGAAGGAAGACCTCGCCGGCGCACGGTAATGAACGCTCCAGCGAGCCTTGCCGACCACGGCCCCCGCCCGCAGCTTGGCTTTGAAGCTCGCCCCGTCTTTCGCGGTGGCGCGCACACCCGCCAATCCGAACACGCCGTCGAGGAATGGTTCCGTGCGCGCCGGTTGGGCCGGCACCCGCTGCCAGCTGCCGAAGACGTCCGTCTTGACTTGCGAGTGTCGGGTTTGCTTGAGCCCGACATGAAAGAAACCGGGACCGCCCACGCCGAAACGCGCCTGCAGCGCGTGCCGCACGCCTTCCGTCCATAGATCGGCCGCGGTGTGCGAGTCTCCCAGCCACACGACGTGGACGTGGCTCTGGCGTGCGCGCTGCTCGAGCGCGCGCAATGCCGCGAAGAAACGCACCAGGGAGAGTGGCGCGGGCCCTGGCAGCGCCGCCGGCGCACGTGGCTCGGGTGCAGCCGCCGCCGGTTCTGAGGGCAGAGCGGGCGGCGGCTCGGGCGGCTCGGGAGCGGGGGGCGGCGCCTCGAATCCCGCGGGTCCGGGCGGGGTCGCACCCTCCACCCGCGTCGTAGCGCTGCAGGTCACGACCACGAGCAAGCTCGTCAGCGCCAGGAGCAGCCCCAGCACGGGGTGCCCGGGGCTCGGGGGGGCGAACGGACGTGTCCGTGTCCGTGCGCGCCCGGGTAAGCGGGTGTCCGCGGCGCGTGGCGCGGAAGCAACCTCGCGCCGTGTGGCGTCGAGCGCCGCGAGCTCAGGCACGGCGCTTGCGCCTTCCTTGCACGAAATGCACGAGCTTGTCGGCGTACTCGCGGAGCGGGGGACAGCTGATTCCGCTCTGCCCGAGCAAGCGGTCCATCTGCCGCGTGTCGTAGAACACGTGGGGCCCGCGCAACGCCGCGCATGCGCGACTCAGATCCGAAATCGGCTGCTGCAAGCGGGACCCGAGGTTGTGCTTCTCGCGCCGCTCGTGACCACAGGCATCGAGCACCTGTTCGAGCAAGTGACCGATGGTGGTAGGGTGCGTATCGGTCAGGTGCAACGTCGACCCGATCGTGTCTTGCCGGCGCCCAGCGTAGTAGGCGGCGCGCGCCACGTAGTCGACGGCCACCAGGTGTAGGGGCGCCCGATCCTCTGGGACACGCACCACCTGCGTCGCAGGCACGGCGAGCGCCGCTTCCACCAGCTGATAAATCGGTGTCGCGCGTTCGCACTCTCCCGTCTGTGAGTCGCCCGCGAGCATCGTGGGCCGAATCACGACGGCGGGCAGCTGGTCGCGAGCGCTTCGCACGCTGCGTTCCATCAGCGCCAGCGCCCGCGCGAACGGGCGCGGGAAGGCTTGACCTGCCTCGAGCTCGGCTTCGAGCACGGTGCCGCTGCGATCGCCGCTGACGTCGGCGCTCGAGTAGACCACGAACGCCTGCAAGCCCGTCGCTGCTCGGCCGAACTCGACGATTTCGCGCCCGAGCGCCGCACCCACTTCGTCAGCGTTCGCGCCATCGGCGTAGATGGCGCTGGGGGTCACGACGTGGTGGACGCGCCGCACCCGCTGCGCGAGCGTGAGATACTCCGCCCCACTCAACCCGAAGTCGATGGCCGTGGGGTCACCCGTCAAGAGCTCGACTCGACCTTGTTGCGCGGGCTCGAGCTCTAGCAGCGTGCGCTCGACATAGTCGACGTCGTCCGCGTGCACGATGGCGAAGACCTTGGCGCGGGGCTCGAAACACAGCACCTGTTCCAACACACGGCGCGCCAACAACGATGGCAAACCGTTCACCAGGTAGGCGACCGAGTCGAGGGGAGGCTGCGATTCGCTCATGGGGAGTCCGGTCGCGCGTAGTACTGGATGACTTCGTTGGGGATGGCGGCGTTCACGAACCCCGTGGCGCCACGGCTGCCGGCACTGATCGATATCAAGGGTTCTTGGTTCGGGCGAGGCGCCTCGGGCAGCAATTCGAGCAACACCGGTCGCGCGAGCAGCACGAACGACGCCTGGTCGATGCGGTCGAGGTGCGCTGGCGCGCCAGGCAGCTCGGCCAGCGACTTCGCCGGGGGCTGCAGGTGGCGCACGGCCGCCGCTCCGCCCACGGCCACTCGATAGGCATTGCCCTTCGTCGACCAGAAGACCGAAAGCCCGGCCGGCACCAGCTGATGCAGTGGACCTCGGGGCCCGAACGACAGCGTATATCCACGCACAGCCTGCGCAGCGGGCGCTGGGAGCATCGGACCGCTCTGCACCGGTCCTAGAAAATGCGTCAGCGGCTTGGCGACCGCTTCGATCTTCAGCAAGCCCGGCAGCGCAGTGAGTGCGGCGTCGAACTCTGCAGGATCACCCAAGGCTCCTTGCGCGAGCAGCGCCGGCGAATTTCCGAGCACCAGCGCGAGCAGGTTGTGTTCACCGCGCCCCCGAGCGAGCTGTCCGAACAGCTCCGCCACCCGCGCTTGCGCTTGCGGATCCAGCCGTGCCCCGAAGACGCGCTCGATCCAGACCTCGACGTCGCTCGCCGCGCGCGTGCGCGCCGCCGGTGTACTGCGCGACAACACGGCCAGGGCCGTGTCGGCCGTGAGCGCGCGGAGCGGCTGCACCGAACCCGAGACCTGCCCTTGCACCAGCTCTCGGGCAGCGCCCGTGGCCTCCGGCAGCGTCTCGAGCGCGAGCAGCAGGTCGCCGTCCGAAAAGCGCACCGATAGCGTGAGCTGTTGGCTCGTCGCGACCACGGCGAGCAGCGCTTCGACGCCAGCGTTCATCAGCGCGAGCACGGCTTCTGGATCGGCGAAGTCTGGCGGACGACCGAGCTCGCGACGCGCCGCGGCCTCACTCTCACGCAACTCGGCCTCGTAGGCCCTCCAGCGCGCGCGCAACAGCTCCAGCAACGGGCCTCTCAGCTGCGGTTGACGAGCAGAGAGCACACACGCAGCCTCTGGCAAGGGGCGCTTGGCAGCAACTTCGACTAGAAAACGGGCGCTTTCGCGGGCCCGATCGCGGGTGTTCGAAACGACCAGATGGTTGCGAAACACGGCCAGGCCGTAGCCAGCGGGTGCGGCTTTGGGCGCGAGCGCGATGACTCCGGAGGCGGCGCTCTCCGGTACGAACGGCGGCGCGCCGCCCGTGGTCAGCAGCGCCACCAGCTCTCGCCCGCTCTTGACGGGGATCGCCACCGTCGGGATCACCTGCCCACCGCTGTCCCGCGCAAGCACCCCCTGCAGTGGTGACTCGAGCTCGAGCAGGCCCACCGCCGAGAGTGGCAGCCCGAGGCTCTGCACCACCGCCACGGCCCCCTCACGCGGCAGCAGTGGAACGCGCGCCGATAGACTCTCGCGCAGCGCGCCCCACAGCGTGGCGGGGCGCGGAACCACGAACTCGGCCACCAGCCCACGCGGCGCGGTGGGCGGCGAGGGAGCGACGGCCGAGGCGCTCGGCGCGGGCTCGGTCGTCGTGTCACAGCGACTGCAGTGCACCGAAAAACAGGCCATCGACGCGGCGAGCGCGAGAGCGAAACCGTGGAGCTCAGAACGGGATGTCGTCGTCGTCTCCACCACCGCCGTAGTCTGCGTCGTTGTAGCCGCCGCTGGGACCGGGCTCGTCGTAACCGCCAGCGTCGTCCGAGCGACCGCCGCGACCACCACCACCACCACCACCACCACCACCACCACCACCGCCACCGCCACCGCCACCACCGGACAGGATCACGTTGTTCGCGACGATCTCCGTGCGATAGCGCTTGTTGCCGTCGCGATCTTCGTAGCTCGAGGTCCTGAGGCCGCCTTCGACGAACAAGCGCGTGCCTTTCGTGAGGAACTTACCCAGGGCCTCGGCGCGTTTGCCCCAGACGACCACGTTGTGCCATTCGGTCCGCTCTTGCCGCTGACGATTGCGATCGAGGTAGGTCTCGGACGTGGCCAGCCGCATCTTGAGCACTGCCTGCCCGCCGTTCGTCATGCGCAGCTCGGGATCAGCGCCGAGGTTCCCCAGCAGCAAGACGCGGTTCAGTCCTTCAGCCATGTTTCAAGCACTCCTTCCTTGAGGTCAGCCCAGGGTGTGGTCGCGCCCGTGCGCGGAGTCAAGCTGACGCCCTGATATACTCTGTCCCAGGAAACACCGCTCCGAATCTTGGTCGCGACCCGCCGTCGACTACTCTGCCGTTAGCGCTGGGAGCGACGCCGGGCTGCAGCGCACGGAGATCAGCTCGGCCGCTCGCCGTTGAATTCAGCCAGCATGTTCATGAGCTCTTGTCGGATCCCGAGCAATGAGCCCCGCAGGCGGACTGCACTTTCGCGCGCGGTCTCTTGCACGGGATCTGGCTCTTGTCCGCCTTCGCGCAGCCGCTTACGGGCCCCGGCGATCGTGAACCCGTGGGTGTAAAGCAGGTCCTTGACCTTGAGCAGCTTGTCGACGTCCTTGCGCGAGTAAATTCGCTGACCCTTGCGCGACTTCTGGGGACGAATCGACCGAAACTCGGTCTCCCAGTAACGCAAGACGTGCGGCTCGACGCCAACGATTTCCGAAACTTCACCGATCCGGTAGTAGAGCTTCACGGTCGGATTGGAGGGGCTGCTCGACATGGCTGGTTCCCGGCCCTGGTCTTGGCGCAATCGAAGCCGCTACTCGGCGCTGGGCGCGCCGTTGCCGGGGTTTTCTGGTGCCCCACCCTCTACCTCGTCGTTCAGCGCCTGCTTCAACAGCTGGCTGGCCTTGAAGTTGAGGACTCGGCGCTCGGTGATCGTGATTGGCTCGCCGGTCTGGGGATTGCGGCCCTGGCGCTGGCGCTTGTCTCGAAGCACGAAGTTGCCGAAACCAGAAATCTTGATCTTCTCGCCGCGACCCAGCGTTTCTTTCATTGTTTCAAACACTAAGTCCACCAGGTCCGCCGACTCTTTTTTCGAGAACCCGCCCAACCGCGAATACACAGCTTGAACAATGTCAGCTTTGGTCACCAGCAAGCCCTCTTTCATTTAAATCAGCTTCCGAACCCGGTCGGAACGAGAGACGCCACCTGGTTGATAGTACGCGGGCCCTTAGGGAAGTCCACAGCCATCCGACCATTTTTGCCGTTGGCCCGTTGGCCGAGTCTCGAGAAAGGCGTGCGCGCGGCCGCGTCCGGAGGGACGTGAACGCGCGTTCCCTCGCCTTCCGGAATTGCAGGCCGCGTGAAGCGGGCTCAGGCTGCGCCCGCGACCTCGGTCGCCACCTCTGCGGTTTCGTCGAGGCTGGGTGCCAGACTGGCACGCCTCGCCCCCAGCTGCTCCCGTACCACGAGCGCCGCGACCCCCGCGTAGCCTGCCGTGAACAGTGCCGCGAACGGAGCGGCGAACCAGTGGCCCGTCTCGATCGAAGCCACGACGTTGGCCAAGCTCAACAGCGCCAGCGCGATCTCGGCGATGGGCAATTGCGCAACCTGGCGATAGCGCCCTGCCGCCCCTCCACGCTTGGGCGTGCGCACGAACTCACCGGCCATGCTGGTGAGCCCCGAGAACACGGCTTTCGTCAGGTGCGGTGCCAGCCCCGCGCCCATGGCGATCAGCAGCGGTAGCTTGGCGATCGCCGACCAGATCGAGCGCCCCTGCACGTACTCGGCCGTTGCGTAAAACAGCACCAAGGACCCGGTCGCCCCGACGCAGAGGGGGAGATCGATGAGCAACATGGTACGCACGTCGGAAGCCGGCAACAAGAGCAGCGCCGGCAACAGCAGCATCGTCAAGAGCAGCATCAGCGGGTAAGCGAAATGCGGCAACATGTGGAAACAGGCTTCGACGCGTTGCGCGAACGGCAGGCGAGCGGAAACGATGCGACCGAGGAGCTTGCGCGCCGTTTGCACGGTGCCCTTCGCCCAGCGATGTTGTTGCGCGCGAAACGCCGACATTTCTTCGGGTAACTCCGCGGGCGTGCTCACGTCGGCGCGATAGATGAAACGGAAGCCCGCCATCTGCGCGCGATACGACAGGTCGAGATCCTCGGTAATGGTGTCATGCTGCCAGCCGCCCGCAGCCTCGATCGCGGTTCGGCGCCAGACGCCGCCGGTGCCGGCAAAGTTGAAGAACAGACCGGCGCCGAAGCGTGCGCGATTCTCGACCAGGTGGTGACCGTCGAGCATCAGCGCTTGAATGCGCGTCAGAAAGGATGCCTCGCGGTTCATGTGCGCCCAGCGGGCCTGGACCATACCTACGCCCGGGTCTTGGAAATGCCCCACCAACTTCTGCAGGAAGTCGGGCTGCGGCACGAAGTCGGCGTCGAAGATGGCGATCAGCTCGCCGCGCGCAGTCTTCAGCCCGTAGTCGAGCGCGCCCGCTTTGTAGCCGGTGCGATCGGGGCGCCGGACGTAGCTCGCTCGAATCCCACGCTGCTCGAGCTCGGCCACCTTCGACGCCGCGATCGTGCGCGTCTCGTCGGTGGAGTCGTCGAGCACCTGGATCTCGAAGCGATCGCGCGGGTAGTCGATGCTGCCCGCTGCGTTCAGCAGGCGCGCGGCTACCGTCGCTTCGTTATACAACGGCAACTGCAATGTCACGCTGGGCAGCTCGGCAGGACCGAGCGCACGGATGTTGCTCGTGTCCGCGAGACGGGCGCGGTTCCGGAACAGCAGGTAAACCATGTGGGCGCGATGCGCACCCAGTGTGCAGAGCAACCCGAGAACGAGGACGTACGGGACAACGAGAGCGATTTCCATACAGCTTCGTCACCCGCTATCACCGGCCGGAGCCGGACATGTCACCGGAATGTAATTGATTGCACGACGATGTAGGTAGACCGCTTGCTTTGTCATTCTAGGGGTTTAGGTTCCCGGAAAGCATTCTGTCTCTCGGAAAACCGGCCCAGCAACCTGTTCGCAGCGGAGGACTTCAGCCGGGGCCGAACATGAAATCGGCCCCGACGCCGAGGAAGAACTGCTGGTGCAGCCCCTGCTTCTCGATGTCGACTTCCGTGTCACCGGGCGCCGAGGTGTCCGGCGGGATGACGCAGCTGCTCGACTGCTTCACGGTGTTGAAGTTGCCCAGGGTGAACACCGCTACCGCGGTGAGCTGGATGTGCTCGTGAACCGGCAATACGAACGCACCGCCCAAACGAAACGCTGGACCGGCGTACGACACGGTCTCGGTGCAACGACCGAAGTTCGGCTCTTTGCCGGCATCGATGTCGGAGATCTCGCGGTCCCAACCATACTCGTGCATCAACGCGAGCCCGAGTTCCCCGTAGCCCCCCAAGCGCCCGCGCTGCGTTCCGGCCATGGCGCTGAACCCGAAGCTGGTGACGCGGGGCGTACTCTTCACTTCGAAGGCGCGCTCTTCGAGGCCTATCGGGGCAGCGTCGAGCTCGGGGCCGGGCTGCACGGCGTAGCGCTCGTAGAAAAGCTTGAAGCCGAAGTTGCGCAAGAACCGCACACCGCCGTGCAACTCGGCGCCACCCCCAACGCCCACGTAGTCAGCCGTCGACGCTCCGTCGGCGAGACTACCGGCCGGAAACAGGCCGCCCACGCGCAAGCCCAAGAAGGCGCCGATGGCGCTCATCGAGATTTCTTTGGTGCGCCAGTCCTCTTCGCTCGCAACCGGGGGCAGCGGCGTGGTGCCGCCCTGCCCAGGCGGCGGCTCTTCGCCAGGGGGCGGCGTCTTGGGCGCGTTCGGGTCGACTTCGAGCGTCAGCGACACCTGCTCGGTCTGCCCTTCACGCACGGTCGCCGACGTCTCGACGCTCAAGTAGCCGGGCGCTTCGGCCATGACCGTGCGCTCGCCCGGATTGACGGGACGCTCGACGCCCACGACGGCCGCGCTGACCGTTTCGCCATCGAGCACGATGCGCAGGCCGGGAACGTCACTCGGGGTGACGTTGATCGTGAGTGTCGGGATACGTGGCTCGACTTCGGCGAGCTCTTTCTCACCGTCCGATACGGCGGTTTGGAAGACGTCGGGAGAGTTCGCGTCGAGTTCGGTGCGCACCAGCTTGCGGTAGCTCTCGGCCCCTTCGACCAGCTTGTTCAGCTTCACGTAGCAGCGCGCCATGTACAGCAAGTGAACCGGCGCGTCGTACATCTCTTGGGCCCGCTTGAGTTTGTCGAGCGCTTCTTCGAACTTTTGTTGTTGGTAAAGCTTGATACCGGCGGTCGCCAGGTTGCGGGCGGTCGCCTTGTCAGCAGCCGACTGTGCGAGCGCCGGGGCTGACATCAGCGACGAGCTCGCAAGCCCTGCGATCCCGAGCGCGAGGCGCGTGCATAGAATTGTGGCTTTGATCTGCATGGTGGACTTCAATCGCGTTCGTTAACCCATCCGTTTCGGTCGCGCCTGCGAAGAGCTCCCGCTGCGCTTCGCATGTAGGACTAGCAAAGTCCGCCGGTCAAGCCCCCGATAGTTCTCTCCAACACACCATCCTCACCGAACGCACGCCTTCGATACGAAGTCGTCAGTAGCCCACGTCGATGCCAGGTCTCTTCTTGGGGGGCGGCTTCGCCGTCACGGTCTTCGCGGGCTCGGGAGCAGCAGGCGAGGGCGCGGCGACCACCGGTTGCGGCGCAGGCGCTGCTGCCACTGACTTGGTGGCCGACGCCGTGGGGCGCCTGGGTTTCGGCGTCGCCTGAGGCTTGGTGGGCTCGGGTTCACCGAGATCGACCGGCTCAGCCAGATCTTCGACGGGTGTCGGATCGGGCGCGGGTGCGACCGCGGGCGCGGCTACCACCGGCTCCGGCGCCTTGGGTGCGGGCTCGGGCGCGCTCGCGGGGGTCGCGCTGGCGGTGATTTCGGGCGCCGACCCAGCCAGCGACCGCGCGAGCACGAAGCCCCCGATACCGAGCACTGCAACCGCGCCCACGATGCCGGCAAACCAAGGCACTTTGGACGAGCGCACGGGGAGCGGCGGCGTCGCGGAGAGCGCGGCGTTGGTGTTTCCTTGCAGCGCGTGCAGACCGAAGCCGGGGGTGAGCATGCCGGGATGCGGCGTCATGTTGCCGGGCCCGGGTTGGGATGTGTAGCCGCCGCTTGGCTGGCCCTGGCCACGGTACGGCTGGGGCGTTCCGGCGTGAGGCATGCCACCGCTGTGAGACATCGGATGCGGCGTGGGCCCGCCGTGTGAGTGGGGCTGCGGGGTGAACACGCCGCTCGGCACCTGGCCGCGCATCCCGGGATCCACCTGCGGCGCTACCCCCACCGCGCCCGCGGCGACCTGCGACAGGGCTTGAGCCATGGCTCGAGCATCCGCGAAGCGTGCGTCGGGATCGCGCGACAATGCTCGCGCCATCCATGCGTCGAAGGCCGGCGGCAACCCCGGGAGGAACTGCGATGGAGCGGGCACGGGCGCCGTGCACAGCTTGACCAAAAGGTCGCCGAGCGCCTCACCCTCGAACGGCAGCCGACCGGTCACGCAGCGAAAGGTGATCACGCCGAGCGACCAGAGATCGGAACGATAGTCGACCGTGCGCAAGCCACGCGCTTGCTCCGGACTCATGTAATACGGCGTTCCGAGCACCGACCCCGTGCGAGTCGACGACGAGATGCCGGCGGACTTGTCGGTGAACTTGGCGATGCCGAAGTCGACCACCTTGGCGATGTCCTCGGAATCTTCGTCGTCCCACACCAAGAAGATGTTCTCGGGCTTGAGATCGCGGTGGACGATACCCCCGCTGTGCGCCTTCGCGAGCGCCCGCGCCACGTGCGTGATCACCGAGGCTGCTTCGGCCACCGTGAGCCTGCCACTGCGCTCGAGCCGTTTGTCGAGCGGCTCGCCTTGCAGGAACTCCATCACGATGTAGGGTCGGCCGTCGCCGGTGACGCCGTGGTCATACACCTCGACCACGTGCTTGCTGCGCAGCGACGCTGCCGCACGCGCCTCGTTCTCGAAACGGCTGCGAGCTTCATCGCTGTCGGCGTATTCGGCCTCGATGAATTTGCACGCCACGCGGGTGCCGAGGGTGTTGTGGACGCCTTCCCAGACCGAGCCCATACCCCCGCGACCGAGTAGACGCGTGAGCCGGTACTTACCTGCTACTAGCTCCTTGGGAATCTGATCTTCGCCCATCCGGCAGCTCCGCTGACCACGAACGCTTTAGCCTAGCGGCAACTTACGCATGTTACCAGGAAATCTCCCCGCGTGGTCAGCAGGTTTCACGCTCCAAGCGACCCTGCAAGGGGCCATTTAACGCTCCAGTAACGCTCGGAGCGCACGCCCCTACCAAAACGCGCTGGTGTCCGATGTAGCACCCCAACGGGGGCGACCCAGGGTTCTTGGCGCCCAACCGTAGCTCAAAAGGGCTCCATGAGCCCGAAAACCCCGCGCCCAGCTCAAAAAGGGTGGGAAGGTCTCGAAAAGGGTCGTTCGGACGCAGATCGCGCTAGGGCAGCTCCGAGCTGCCTGCTACACGCCTCTGCCATGGGCACGCAATTGGCGCCCCCGGGCTCGGCGCACGTCCTGTACCTGATTGACCTGTCGAGCTACGTGCTCAGGGCCTATCACGCGATCGCCGAACTTCGAGCGCCGAGCGGCGAACCGACACACGCCGTTCACGGCGTCGTTAACATGCTCGAGCGCCTGATTCGCGAACGGCAGCCGCAGCTCTTGGCGGTTGCGATGGACGCGGGTCGCGACACGTTTCGCAAGGACCTGTACCAGGCGTACAAAGCGAACCGCCCCCCTTCTCCGCCCGATCTGCGCCGCCAACTCGAGCGCTGCGAAGAGATCGTGCAAGCCTACCGCCTCGCCGTCTTCAAGCAGAACGGCGTCGAAGCGGACGACCTGATCGCAACCGTCGTGAAACAGGCCAAGCCACTCGGGCTCAAGGTCGTAATCGTGGGGGCGGACAAGGATCTGATGCAACTCGTGAGCGAGGACGTGGTGCTCTACGACACCATGCGCGACAAGGTGTTCGGCCCGCCCGAAGTCGAAGAACGCTTCGGGGTGCGCATCGACCAGGTACGCGACCTCTTGGCGCTCATGGGAGACTCGTCGGACAACATTCCAGGGGTTCCGTCGGTGGGGCCAAAGACCGCCAAGGAGCTCCTGACGAGCTACGGCTCGATCGATGGCATTTACGAGCACCTCGGCGAGATCAAGCGCAAGAAGCTGAAAGAAACGCTGGAAGCGAACCACGCGCATGCCAAGCTGAGCCAGCAGCTGGTCACGCTGAAAGACGACTGTGACCTCACGCTCGACCTGGGCACACTCGGCAACCAACGACGCGACATCGCACACCTGACCACGCTCTACCGCGAGCTCGGCTTCACCCGCCAGCTCCAGGCGCTCGAACTAGAGGCGGTCGAGAAGAAGCCCCACGCTCCGCCCCGGCCGGCGCAGACGATGACCGACACTCGGGTCTCGCTCGCCAATACCGCGGAAGCGATCGAAGAGGTCGTCGCCGCGGCGCGCCAGTCGGGGCGGCTCGCGATCGAAGCGTACACGCCGTCTCCCGCGGAACACCGTACCCTCGTCGGTGTGGCGCTGTCCGCCGCAGCCGGCAGCGCTGCCTATGTCCCCCTCGCCCATCGTTATCTGGGTGCGCCGGCGCAGCTCGACGCCTCACACGTGCGCGCGCTGTTGGCGCCCGTGTTCGCCGACGCTCGCGTGATCAAAGGCGGGCACGATCTGAAGCGCACTCGGGTGTTGCTCGAGCACGCTGGGTTTCGCGAGTTTGCCGGGTTCGACGGCGACACGGCGCTCGCCAGCTACTTGATTGATCCCGAGGCCAACCACGCGCTCGAAGCACTGGCGAAGGGCCAACTCTCCGCGGACCTTCCCAGCTACGAGAGCATCACCAAGCGCGGCCGTGGCAAGCAGTCGGCCTTCGACGAAGTTTCGCTCGACGACGCCGCACCCTTCGCCGCGCGGCGTGCGGATGCCGTGTTGCGCCTGCTACCGATCCTCGACGAACAGATCACCGACGTCGGGCTCTCGAAGCTCTACCACGAGGTCGAGCTACCCCTGGCGGACGTCCTGACCCGAATGGAGCTCTTGGGGGTGCTGGTAGACATCGAACGTCTCGCCGAGCTGGGCACGCGTTGCTCGCTCGAGATCGCTCGGCTGGAACGCGAAGCAATTCGCATCGCGGGGCGCGAGTTCAACGTGAACTCGCCGCGACAACTCGAAACGCTGCTATTCGACGAGCTGGGCCTGAAGCCGATCAAGCGCACCAAGACCTCGCGTTCGACGGACGCCGCGACGCTCGAGGCGCTGAGCGACCAGCACGAGCTACCCCGGGCCATCCTCGAGCACCGCCAGTTGTCCAAACTGAAGGGCACGTACATCGACGCACTGCCGCACTTGGTAGACAAGACGAGCGGGCGTATTCACTGCACCTGGGGCCAAACCACCGCGGCGACGGGGCGCCTCTCGTCGACTGACCCGAACCTCCAGAACATCCCGATCCGTACCGAGCTCGGCCGCGAAATCCGCAGCGCATTCGTCGCCCCGCCGGGTCACCGACTGGTCAGTGCCGATTACTCCCAGATCGAGCTCAGGGTGCTCGCGCACCTTTCGGAGGACCCCCTGTTGATCGAGGCGTTTCAGACGGGCGAGGACGTGCACACCCGAACGGCGGCGGAAATCTTCGACTTGAGCGCGGACGCCGTGACCCGCGAACACCGCACCAAGGCCAAAGCCGTCAACTTCGGCGTGATCTATGGCCAGGGTGAAAGTGGCCTGGCCAAGGCGCTGGGGATCCCGCGGGTGGAGGCAGCCAACTTCATCGCGGCGTACTTCCGGCGCTATCGAGGTGTGCAGCAGTTCATGCAACGCACGCTCGAACAGGCGCGAGCGGGCGAAGCCGTCAGGAGTATTCTCGGCCGTCGCCGCATGCTGCCCGACATCAGAAGCGGCAATCGTGCGCGGCGCTTTGCCGCCGAGCGGATCGCCATGAACATGCCGATCCAAGGCACGGCCGCGGACATTCTCAAGCTGGCGATGCTGGCGCTGAAAGATCCGGTCACCCCCGGTGCGCGCATGGTCCTCACCGTGCACGACGAGCTGGTGTTCGAGGTGCCCGAAGCAGAAGTGGCAGAGGCGATGACCGCCATCAAGCTCCGCATGGAGCAGGCCTACCCGCTGAACGTGCCGCTAGTGGTGGACGTAGGCAGCGGCGTGGATTGGCGCGCGGCGCACTGAGGAAGGCGCTCGCGGCGTGACCTCTAAATCCAACGTCCCGGTGGCGATCTTAGGCGCCGGCTTGACCGGGCTCAGCGCGGCGCTCGCCTGCCAGCGCGCCGGTATCCACTATCGGCTCTTCGAGCGCGACGGCGAGCCGGGGGGGCTGGCGCGGACCAGTGAAGAGGCCGGCTACCGCTTCGACCGCACCGGTCACTTGCTGCACCTCGGTAACCCCGCGCTGCGCGACGAGGTCCTCGGCTGGCTCGGCAACGAGTTCAGCGTGATCCAGCGTCGAAGCAAGATCTGGTCCCACGGCGTGTACACCGACTACCCGTTTCAGGCGAACACGTTCGGCTTGCCCGCAGAGGTCGCCTACGACTGCGTACTCGGCTTCGTCGAGGCCGCCGCCCGCCAGCACCGCGCAGCACCCGCGAACTTCGAAGAGTACTGCCTGCGGCATTTCGGCGCAGGCATCAGCCGGCACTTCATGTTGCCCTACAACAGCCGCTTGTGGGGCGTGCCCGCGCGCGAGATCACCACCGCTTGGTGTGAACGCTTCGTCCCCCGGCCGACGCTGGAGGATGTCATCGCCGGCGCCGTCGGCAAGCCGCGGCGAGCCTTGGGTTACAACCAAGAGTTCGTGTACCCGCGCCACGGGATCGGACGACTGACGAGCGCTCTCGCGGCGCAGCTCACGGCGCTCGAGCCGAATACCGCGCCCCTGCGGGTAGAGCTTGCGAAGAAGCAGCTGGTGTTCGCACAAGGCAACGTCGCCTACGATCGACTGGTCAGCAGCATCCCTCTTAAGCAGCTGCTGGGGCTGTGCGGCCCGTTGCCGGACGAAGTCGCGCGCGCCACTCGGGCCTTGCGCTGCACGCACCTCTACTACCTCGATATCGCGATCCGCACCCCGGCGCGCCAGGACTGGCACTGGGTCTACGTGCCCGAGGCCCGCTACCCCTTCTACCGCGTCGGCTGCTATTCGAACTTCTCCGAATGCATGGCCCCACCGCGCTCGGCCAGCTTGTACGTCGAACTCGCCGACCGCAGCGCGCCTGACCTCGATGTGCTCTTGCCGCGGGTGTTCGAGGGGCTGATCGAGCTGGCTGCCATCGAGCGCCCCGAGGACGTCGCCTTCGCGCGGCTGCGCCGCATCGATCACGCATACGTGATCTTCGACGACCAGCACCAGCGAGCGACCGAGCTCTGCCACGAGTTCTTGGCAGAGCACGGGGTGACGAGCGCCGGCCGTTACGGGCAATGGACCTATTCCTCGATGGAAGATGCGCTCGAGAGCGGCCGGCGAGTGGTCAGCGCGTTCGCGAACGAGCACGGCTCGTGATATGAGGCGCACTCCGTGAGCCCGACCGCACCCGAAGTCTCGATCGTCATCCCGGTCTACAACGAAGCAGCGCTACTCAGGCAGGCGCTCAGCGAGCTCCGTGAGCGGCTCGCAGCACTGGCGCTGGACTACGAAATCGTGCTCGCCGAGAACGGCTCGACCGATCGCACCTTGGAGCGCGTGTACGAGCTCGAGCGCGAATGGCCCGAACTCCGTTCGGTCACGTTGCCGGCGCCCAACTACGGTCGCGCTCTGCGCTTCGGACTCGAGGCTGCCCGCGGCCGCTACGTCGTGTGCGACGAGATCGACATAGGTGACACGGACTTCTATGCGCGCGCCCTCGATCTGCTCCGGCGCGAGCAGGCGGACTTCGTCGTGGGTTCGAAGCTTGCCGGGGGAGCCAGAGACGAGCGTCCTTGGTTGCGTCATTGGTTGAGCCTCGCCTACACCGGTACGCTCGGCCTGCTCGTCGGGTTCCACGGTACCGACACCCACGGCCTGAAGGCCTTCCAGCGCGAAGCACTATTGCCCGTCGTGCGCGCGTGTCAGGTCGATCGCGACGTCTTCGCGAGCGAGCTCGTCATCCGCGCGGAGCGCGCGTCGCTGCGCATCGTCGAGATACCCACACGGATCCGCGAAAAGCGGCCGCCCAGCATCAACTTGATCCGGCGGGTGCCCGCGGTGGTGACGAACCTGGCGAAGCTCACTTGGGTACTCGGCCGGCGCTGACCGTTCACCAGTGCTCGACACGCCACGCACGCTGCCGCGCGATGCGGCGCAGGCGAAAATCGGGATTCACCACGATCGGGGTGCCCACCCTCTCCAGCAACGGCAAGTCGGTGACGCTATCCGAATAGAACACGGCGCTCTCGAGCGCGGTGCCGCTGACTTCCAGCACCTTCTGCACGCGCTCGAGCTTGCCCGGCCCATAGCAGAGCGGCGCGATGTGTCGCCCCGTGAGACAGCCTGCGCCGTCGACCTCGAGCTCCGAGCAGGCGAAGCACTCGACGCCGAGCTCGCGCGCGATGGGTTCGGTGGTATAGCGGGTCGAGCTGGTCACGATCGCCACGAAATCCCCCGCGCTCTGGTGCCTGCGCACGGCCCGGCGGGCGTGCTCGGAGATGTGCTCGAACACGTAGGCGTCGAAGCAGGCCAACCCATCGGCGAAAAGCTGGGCCTCTGGCACACCGCGATAGCCTTTCAGCACCTTTTTGGCGATGCCCTCGGCGTCCGCGATGCCGAGACCGTACTGCAGCACCCAATAGCCGACGCGCAGCGTATCCATCAGCTCGGCCTGCCCCGTTTCCCGGCGATAGCGTGTGAGCAGCGTCGCGGTGTCCTTGCGCACCAGGGTGCGGTCCATGTCGAAGAGGGCGAGTCGTCGATCTGTCATGCGGGTTTTGCCTGAGCGGCGCCAGGATAGTAGATCGGACTGGCGCACCAAGATGGATTCTCTACCGATCGACGAAGTCTTGAATCAGATAGGCGAAACGCTAGAGCGCGTGCCGCGCTTGGTTCTGGAAGCTCCGCCGGGTGCGGGCAAGACCACGCGCGTCCCTTGGTTTCTGGCAACGCGGCCCGGCGCGGGCAAGGTGCTGGTGAGCGAGCCACGCCGAATCGCCGCCAAATTAGCCGCGGAGCGCGTCGCCCACGAGATCGGTGAAAGGCTGGGGCAGACCATCGGCTACAGCGTGCGGCTCGAGCAAATGCAGGGTCCCCAGACCCGCGTCTTGTACGTCACCGACGGCGTGTTGTTGAAGCGGCTCGTCGACGATCCTGAGCTTTCGGGCGTGGACCTGGTCATCCTCGACGAATTCCACGAGCGACGCCTGCAATCGGACATGAGCCTGGCGCTCTTGAAGCGCCTGCAAGACTCCGGCAGCCCGCTCCGGCTGCTGGTGATGAGTGCCACGCTGGACGCGGCCGAGGTGGCTCGCTACCTGGACGATTGCCCGCGCGTCCAGAGCGCCGGCCGGGCTTACGCCGTTCAGATCTCCCACGCGCCGCGCCCGGACGACCGCCCCTTGGACAAGCAGGTAGCCAGCGCGGTGCGGCAACTCCTGACGCATACCGACGGGGACCTGTTGGTATTCTTGCCAGGCGCGCGCGAGATTCGGACCTGCCAGCAGGCGCTAGGGGGTGTCGAACGAGAGCAGCGGCTGCTCGTGACGCCGCTGCACGGCGACCTGCCCCTGAAGGAGCAGACACTGGCCGTCCGACGCCATCGGCTGCGCAAGGTCGTGCTCGCGACCAACGTGGCCGAGTCGTCGGTCACGATCGACAACGTGACGGGGGTCGTCGACGCCGGCACGGCGCGCATCCTGATGCACGATGCCTGGTCCGGCATGGACCGCCTCGGCGTTCAAAAGGTGAGTCAGGCTTCCGCAGCGCAACGCGCTGGACGGGCCGGGCGCACCCGCGACGGGCAGGTGGTCCGCCTCTACACGCGCGGCGACTTCGACGCGCGCCCGAAGAGCGAGACCCCGGAAATCGAGCGGCTCGACCTGGCCGAGGCGCTCTTGCTCTTGAAGACCACCGGCGTCGGCGACGTCTCGCAGCTCCCGTGGCTCACGCCACCCAAGCCTACTTCGCTGGAAGCCGCCGAGAGCCTGCTGTTCGATCTCGGAGCCGTCGACTGCAGCGGCCAGCTTACCCCCCTGGGGCAACGCCTGCTCGCATTCCCGGTGCATCCGCGCCTCGCGCGTGTCATCGTCGAAGGCGAAGCCCGCGGCGTCGCCGAAGAAGCCTGTTTCATCGCAGCGCTGCTCAGCGAGCGGGACATCAGAACGCAGCGACGCAGCCTCCTGGGCCCCGGTCAGGCGCACGACAGCGACTCGGATTCCGACGTTTTGGAGCTGCTGGAGCTGTACCTCGAGGCCCGCGCCCACGACTTCGACACCAGCACGCTGCGACAGCTGGAACTCGAGGCGCGCACCGTCAAACTGGTCAGCACCACGGGCCACAAGCTGACGCGCATCGCGCGCGAGCGAGAGCCGCCGCCGGAAGACACACCCGAGCGCGACCGGCGTCTCTCGATCGCCATCATGACGGGCTTCATCGATCGCCTGGCGCAGCGCACACCGCCGAGCCGTGCCCTGCTGCTCGCCAACGGCAAGGTCGCCGAACTCGGCGCCGAGAGCAGCGTGCACCGCGTGCCGTTGATGGTCGCGGTCGATGCCAGTGATCGCGCCGACCAGCGCCAGCGCGGCAAGACGGTGGTGCGTGTCGCGAGCCGCGTTGACGAGCAGTGGCTCTTCGACTCGTACATCGACCGCCTCGAAGACACGAACGAGTTCGAGTACAACTCTCAGAACGAACGCGTCGAGCGCGTCTCCCGCATCCGCTTCGGGCGCATCACCCTCGACGAAACCCGCGCCATCGCAGCCCCCGGCGAAGCCGTCGCGGAGCTCTTGTTTCGCGCAGCCGCCAGCAAGGGGCTGCACGCCTTCGACGCGGACGGACGCGTCGAGCAAGTGCTGGCTCGCATGGCCACGCTCCAGCGACTCTGCCCGGCGGGCAGCGCAGGGGCGTCGCACACCGTGTCCCTCGACCAGGTGCTACGCCAGGCGTGCCGCAGCGTCGTCTCGCTGGCCGACCTCCGCGCGAGCGGCCTCGAGAGCGCGCTGTGGGAGCTGGTGCCGACGGAGGCGCTCAGGGAGCTCGATCTCGAGCTGCCTGAATACCTGCAGTTGCCGGGCGGGCGCCGACTCCGCATCCACTACTCCGAAACGGGCGACCCGTACGTCGCCTCGCGCTTGCAAGACTTTTTCGGAATGAACGACACGCCCACGATCTGTCGCGGTCGCGTGCCCTTGCTTTTGCACCTATTGGCGCCAAATCAGCGCGCCGTACAGGTCACCCGCGATCTCGCGAACTTCTGGCAAACCCATTATCCGGAGCTGCGACGCCAGCTGATGCGCCGCTACCCCAGGCACTCTTGGCCCGAAGACGGCCGCACTGCCACGCCGCCTCCCCCGCGTCCACCGCGCCAGCGTTAACGCGCGTGAAGGTACGGGCACGTTCTGGAGAGAGTTCGGAATGCATGCATTCACACCACTGCGCCGTGCCTTGCTCCCGACCGATGAACGCAAATGTATTCCTGGGCGTGAACCTGGCGCTCTTGGCGTCTTAACGGTTGTGATGCGGCTCCAGTCGTACGAAGGGCGACAAAGAAGAACTCGCATGACATCAGGAAGGAGACGTGATGAATCACCAGGCGTTAACGTTACCGGCGACGGTCCACAACTAACGTTTCGTTAATGACAAAGCGTCGCTAATCTTCGACTCACCTCGCTGATTCAGTTGCCGCGCTATGACCCTGCCGCTATGCTCGAGGTGGCGGACGGACATGACGGAAGCGGGACAGCGTCAGAAATGGTGGGTGATGGCGGCGGTGACCGTCGGCGTATTCCTGTCGACGATCGACGGCAGCATGGTGAACCTGGCCCTACCGGTGCTGGCGCGCGAACTGGACGCGACATTCGCCGCCGTGCAGTGGGTGGTGCTGGCTTACGCGTTCACGCTGGTGGCGTTGATGCTGGTCGCGGCGCGCCTCGGGGATCGCTACGGAAAGCAGCGCGTGTACCTGGCAGGTTTCGTGGTGTTCACGCTGGGGTCGCTGTGCTGCGCGGCCTCGTCCAGCGTGGGCACATTGCTGGCTGCGCGGGTGGTGCAGTCCGTGGGCGCGTCCGGGCTGATGGCGCTCGGGGCCGCCCTCGTGGCCGAGGCGTTTCCGCCGGCCGAGCGGGGGCGGGCCATGGGGCTGGTCGGAGCGGTCGTTTCGGTGGGCCTGGTGTCGGGGCCCACCCTCGGCGGTTTGCTCCTCCAGGCACTACCGTGGCAAGCGCTCTTCCTGGTGAACCTCCCGCTCGGCGTGCTCGGCACCGCGCTCACGCTGCGCTTCGTCCCGACCGACTCCCCGGTTCGCGCGCACCCATTCGACTGGCGAGGAGCTCTCTTGTTGGTCGGCGCGCTCCTTGGATTTCTGCTCGCGATCACGCTCGGGCCGCATGCCGCAGAGCCTTCGGTGCTGCTCGTCACGGCTCTGCTCGCCTCGCTGGTCGGAATGTTCGCTTTCGTCAAGGCCCAACGAACAGCACGCTCGCCCCTGGTCGATCCGGAGCTGTTCTCGCGTGCGGAGGTGAGTGTCAGCGTGCTCACGGGGAGCATGGTCTTTCTCGCGAGTTCGGGCTTGGTGCTGTTGGTTCCCTTCTTTCTGCAAGATCTGCAGGGGCGCCCTCCGGCGGCGGCCGGGCTGCTCATGGCGGTGCCACCGCTGGTGATGGGGCTCACGTCGCCGCTTGCCGGGTGGCTTTCGGATCGCGTGGGCACCCGCCCACTCGCCACCTTGGGTCTCGGTGTGCTGGCGGTCGGCTACCTGTTGGTGAGCGGCCTTCGGCTCGACACGCCTGCGTGGGAATACCTGCTGCGCATCGCCTGTCTCGGGCTCGGCATGGGGCTCTTCCAATCCCCCAACAACAGCGCGGTCCTGGGCGCCGTCCCGCGCCAGCAGTTGGCTACCGCTTCGGGCCTCTTGTCGCTGTCGCGGCTCTTGGGGCAGGCGACCGGAGTCGCGCTGGTGGGGGCCGCCTGGACGGCGCTGACGCGCCTCCTGGACCCGACGCGCGCCGCCGACCCAATGCTCGCGCCGCTCGAGGTGCAACGGCACGCGCTCAGTTGGACCGCGCGCGGCCTCGCGTTGTTTCTGGCGGGGGGATTGGTCCTGACTCTGCTGCATTGGCGGCGCGACCGCTTGGCCCCCCTGGGAACATAGCGCAGCGCCAAGACATGAGCGAAAGCACCGATGAGCGAAAGCACCCGATGAGCGAAAGCACCCGCAGCATCCGCACGCCGCACGCCCTCACGGGCATCGCCCCTGGCCCCTGGCTTCAGTTGCTGCTGCACGCAGGTGTCACGGAACCGGGCAAGCTCTCGGACATTGGCAAGATCTCGCTGCGCAGTCTGCAAGGAGTCCCGCTCGCGCTGCGCGAAGCGCGGCTCTGCGCAGCGCCCCTCCGCGAGCATCGTATCGACCCGCGTCCACTGTTCATCATCGGGCACTTTCGCAGCGGGACGACGCTGCTCCACGACTTGCTCGCGCACGACGAGAAATTCGTTTACCCCACCACGTTTCAAGTATTCTTCCCGCGGGTATTCTGCACCGCCAAGCAGCTGCTCAAGCCGGCATTCGAACGCAGCCTGCCCCCCCGGCGCCACGGCGACCACGTCCCGCTCAGCGTCGATGGTCCGCACGAGGACGAGTTCGCGCTCGGCCAGCTGTCTCCGCTGGGGTTCTATCACGCCCTCTACTTCCCCAGCCGCGCCCGCGAACTGTTCTCTCGCAGCGTTTTCCTCGAGGCGGAGTCAGACCGCGCGCTGTGGCACGAGCGCTACGCTCGCTTTCTCGCCAAGGTCAGCCTCGAGGGTGGTGGACGTCCCCTGCTCATAAAAAACCCGGCTCATACAGGGCGCATCCCACTGCTCCTCGAAATGTTCCCCGAGGCTCGCTTCGTGCACATCTATCGCAACCCGTTCGCCGTGTATTTGTCCAGTCTGCAGTTCTTCCGGCGCTTCGTCGACACCTACGCCTTCCAGCGCATCAGCGACGCAGAGCTCGGGGACCTGGTCCTCCACGTCTACGAGCAACTGATGACTCGGGGGTTCGACGACCTCAGCCGCATTCCGAACGGGCAGCTCGCGCACGTTTGCTATGAGGAGCTCGTGGCCGATCCCATCACCTGTGTCGAACGCATCTATCGCACGCTCGAGCTCGATCCGACAGAAAGGCTGCGCGAGGCGACCGCAAAAGCTGCCTGCTCTCAGGAGACATTCAAGACCAACACCCACCTGCTCGACGCGGGCTCGCGCCATTTGGTCCGCACGCGCTGGGGCTTCGCGCTCGAGCGGCTCGGCTACGATCCCGAGGCTCCGCACTCGGCCCGTCCCCTCCGAGCAGGGGCTACCGGCGACTGACGTCGGCCTCCACGATCGCCGAGCGTGGCCCGTAGGCGCCGACCGCAAAGCCCCGTAGGCAGCGACCGCGCGAGCCATGTGGCCGTAGGCAGCGACGAGCCATGTGGCCCGTACGCACCGACCGCGAGCCCTGTGGCCCGTGCGCGCCGACCGCGCGAGCCTTGTGGCCCGTGGGCGCCGACCGCGCGAGCCCTGTGGCCCGTGGGCGCCGACCGCGCGAGCCCTGTGGCCCGTGCAGCGCGCCACCGCACGGATGCACCGGGGGATCCCTTGAGTGTGGCCCGCGAGATGCACATTGGGGTCGCGCCTGTCGCAGATGTTCGGTGAGTTCTTTAGTATACGCACAAGCGCGTGTCCGTCAAGGTTGTTTGCGTCGCTTACGAGCATGCCAGGTCGTTCCTATTCGCACGTCACGGGCGGCGTAGGGTGTGGGGGTGCGGAAGCACGGAGGATCCCTGTTCAAATAATGAGTATTCAGTGATATTTGTCTTGACGAGATTCTCGTGCCCGTGAGTGGCGCGCTGACGCCTCCGGACGTGATGTAACGAGATTTTCGCCGGATTTCTCTCGAAACTGCGACAGGCGGCCCACCAGAGCCTGCAATCGGCAAGCGTAGCGCTCAGAGCCGTCTCGGCCCGGCGAGTGCACAAAAATGTCGTGATACAAATGGGTATGATCGCGACCCAT
>JAICQQ010000057.1 GCA_025937785.1 Polyangiaceae bacterium | reverse complement strand
GCCGCGAGACGTTGCCGAGCGCATCGACGCCCAACGCTGGGAGGAAGACTGGCGGATCATGTCGCTGCCGGGTCGGCTCGAGACCCAACGCGCGCTGGTGCTCGACTACCGCAATCACGTGGCGAGATTCGACGAGATCGCCGAGTACCTCGCGCGTTGGCAGCCGCCGGCGTTGCTGCTGTGGGGGCGCCACGACGCTTTCTTCGATCTCGACGAGACGCTCTCGTGGATGCGGGCGCTCCCGCGCATGGAAGCGCACGTGCTCGACGGCCCGCACTTCCTGCTAGAGACGCACGCGGTCGAATGCGCCGCGTTGATGACCGCCTTCATCGGCCGCGTGGAAAAGCAGCTCGCCTAGGGCTGAGCCGGCGCTTTCAGTCGTTGAAGCAGGCGCTCCTCCAGCGCCGTCGCCTCGATCCCGAGGGCAGCTGCGGCGGCGAGCAGCAAGGCGTGTTCGCGAGGATCGAGGTGGTGGTCGGCCGCGGCCGCGTCGACCAGCATCGCCAGCACGCGGGCTTGCGCAGTCGTATCCAGTCCTCGCAGCGCTTCGGTGGCACTGCCGAGCGTGTGCAAGCTGAGCGGCGCATCGGGTTCGGGAAGCTTCCAGCGGCTGGCGGCCCTTCGCACGAACTCGCGCTCCTCCGGGCGTATCACACCGTCCGCGGTCACGATTGCCTCGAGCAGCGCCGACACCTTGGCACGCATCTCGTCGTCCATGGTTGGAGGATACCCGACTGAATCTTGGCTCGTCGAGGCCGGGTCCGTAGGTTAGGGTAACCCGGCGTCTGAAGCAATGTCTTCGCGACAGATCCTCGACATTCTCGCTACGGGTCACTACGAGACTCCGTCCGGGCGCAGTGTTTCGATCGAGCAGGAGCAAGCCGCTGCCGAGGAGAACACGCGTCTCTACTCGCCGGACGAGTTGGTGGCGCTGCGGGACACGGATCCGAGCGGTCCGCGGTTCTCGACGTCCGTCGAGATCGTGGACGCCACCACCCAAGAGGCGGGGCACCAGTGGGCCCGTCCCGAGGGTGCCGCCGTGCTCAACTTCGCATCCGCGCGTAACCCGGGAGGAGGCTTTCTCACCGGGGCGGTGGCGCAAGAGGAGGAGCTCTGTCGCTGCAGCGGTTTATATCCCACGCTGCTCACTCAACGGCGCTACTACGACCAGAATCGGTCGGAAACGACGCTGCTCTACACGGATGCAATCATCTACTCGCCACGGGTGCCTTTCGTTCGGGTTGCGACGAAGAAACCGTTGCTCGAGCAGCCTTTTTTTGCCTCCGTGATCACGGCGCCCGCGCCGAACGCGGGTGCGCTGGCACGCAGCGAGCCGCATTCCGCCGTGCATCTCCGAGCGACCTTCGAACGGCGTTGGGCGAACGTGCTTGCCGTGGCCGAGCACAACCGTGATCGTGTACTCATCTTGGGTGCCTGGGGCTGTGGTGCGTTTCGCAACGAGCCGGCGCTGGTCGCGGAGAGCGCCAAAACGATGCTAAGCTCGAGGCGGTTCAGCGGCTCGTTCGAGCGCATCGTCTTTGCCATACCCGGAAAGGGCGAACGAAGTCGCCAGAATCTCCAGGCGTTTCGTGAGGTGTTTGCTGCTAGTTCACTCGGATAGCTTCAACAGGACGATGCCGCTCACGACGAGCGCAACGGCTGCGATGCGCGCCGGGCTTAGAGATTCACCGAGGCACACGATTCCGATAACGAAGGCGCCCACGGCGCCGATGCCGGTCCAGGTAACGTAGGCCGTGCCGAGCGGCAGCGTCTTCATCGCCACCGAGAGCAGCCCGAAGCTCAGCACCATCGTGACGATCGTGATGGTCGCAGGCAACCAGCGAGTGAAGCCGTCCGACAGCTTCATCGAGAAAGCCCAGACGATCTCGAGCAGACCGGCGACGAAAAGCCAAAACCAGGCCATGAGAGCGACTCCTTCGAGAGAGCCGGGCCGTCCCGGACGCAAACACCAAACAAGGGGGAGGTCGTCCTCGCAACGGGAAACCTAGCAGACCGCTCGGGCACGGCAAGGCGAGGATTCGTCGGGGCGGTTGCTCAGACCTGGACAGGTACCCGCGCTCGTGGTTCAGACAGCGCCGTGCCGTCGGCGAGTCGGGCGAGCAGCGATGTCAAGAAGTGCGACCACGTCGCGGACGTGCTCCGCGTTCTCTCGCCGGTGCTGGATGTCGTGCGGGGTCCGATCGAGAGCGCGGCCCCCCCGCGCTGGTGCGAGGAGCGCGGTTGGGTCGAGTTCTTGTTGGGGCTGACCGATCAGGAGCTCGAAATCTGTGAACGCCTCGGGACGGCCAGGGGCTTGGCCGGGCTGAGGCAGGTGCCCGTGGAGCTCCTGGGTCTGAGTTGGGACGTGCAGCGTGTCACCCGGTTGCCGATGCTTTCGGCCCAGAAGGCGAGCTGGCCGCGAGCCGCGCTGCGGGGGATCGGTGCGCGCAAACGCGAGCAGCTCGACACGTTGCTTGGGGCGCTCACGCCGCTCGTCGAAAGCGCTGAGCGGATCGTCGACGTCGGCGCTGGCAGCGGCCACCTCTCGCGCCTGGCGGCCGAGCTGTTCGCGCGCGACACCTGGGCACTCGATCGGGACGCGGGTCGTCTGCAGAGTGGCAGAAAGCGCAGCGCGGAACGTACACGGAGCGTGGGCGAACTCAGCGTGCACTTCGTCCAGATCGACGTGGGTCGACAGGCGCTCGACCTGCAGGCGCAAGATCTGGCCATAGGCCTCCACGCGTGTGGCGAGCTCGGGGACCAACTCGTGCGAACCGCGTCGAGCGCCGGTTGCGATCTCGCGCTGATCTCATGCTGCTTGCAGAAGACGAGCCGCCAGCAGCGTTCGCCGCTCTCGCGCGCAGCCGCGGGTCTGGCGCTGGAGCGCAGCGTGCTCGGGCTGACGAACCTGACTGCTCGCGCAGAGGGCGTCGAGGCGACGCTCGCCGCTAACTTGGCGGCTCGCGAGGCCAGGCTCGCGTTGCGCTACTTGTTGCGCGCCCGGGGCCTACCGATACGCGCCGGTGAAGAGATGCGCGGCGTCAACCGGCGGCGCGCCCAAGCCGGATTCCACGAGCTGGCGCGAATCGCGCTGCAGCGACTCAGGCTCGCGGCTCCGACGGCCGCGGAGCTGCGAATGCACGCGGCGCAGGCTCAGCGCGACCATGCGATCATGCGGCGACTCGCGTTGCCGCGAAACATGCTGGCGCGTCTAGTCGAGCTTGCCGTGGTGCTGGACCGCGCGGCGCTGCTCGAAGAGCAAGGGCACTGTGTGCGGCTGGGGCAGTTCGTCGAGCAACGGGTCACGCCGCGCAACACCGTGCTCTTCGCGAGCAGGGACGGTCACCGCTTGCCGCTGCTCGTGGCCGCTGCTGATGGCTGACCGCGCCTGATGTCTGACTGGGTGGGTGTACGATGCGCCTCGTGATCCCTCGCAGCTAGCTACAGCTTTTCCTCGAGAAACGCGCCTGGCGCGTCGTGGCGAGTAGAAGCTCGTGCGCAAGGAGCAAGGCCACGGCAAGTGCTACGATCATGAAACCGACGCCCGCAACCCCCCGACTGGCGACGAGGAAACCAACCACGGAAGGCCCGAGCGCCGAGCCCAGCGTTGCGGCGCTGACCTGGAGCCCCACCGCGTGACGTGACAAGCCGTCCCCGACGCGATCGGGTGTGCGCGCCATCAGCGTCGGGAACACGGGGGCCAGGCTCGAGCCGAGCAACAATAGCCCGATGTATCCCAGCGGACCTGCCACCGACGCGAACAGAGCCACACCGGCGACAGCTCCGACGGTTGCCGCGCGCAACAACCGATCGGGTCCCACGCGGCCAGCGACCGCACCCAACACGAGGCGCCCTACGGTAAGGCTCGCCCAGTAGGCCGACGTCAAGCTGCCCGCGGCCTCCACGGCCAGCCCGCGCTGGTCGCGCAGCCAGCTGAAACACCACTGGCCCACCGTGGACTCGACGCTGGTGTACAGCAGGAAAATGAGCACGTGCAGCCAGACACGCCCGCTCTTGAGTGCAGCTGCCAAACCTTCGGACTCGGCGCTAGGCCTCGCCGGCCCTGCGCTCGCGATGGTGTCGTCATTCCAGCGGCGCCGGGTGATCGAGAACAGCAGGCACATGGCTCCGAGTATTCCGCCGAGGAGCGCGTAACCGGCGCGGTGGCCCTGCCCTTGCGCGACGAAGAACGTCATCAGGGCGGGGCCAATCGTGGCGCCGACGCCCCAGCAGCCGTGCAACCAGTTCACGTGCCGCACGGAGAAGTGGCGCGCCGCGTAGCCGTTGAGGGCCGAGTCGATCGCGCCCGACCCCAGACCCCAAACGACTCCCAGAGGGACGAAGGTCGCCCAGGTCGGAGCAAGAGCGTAGCCAAAAAGCGACGCGGTCACCAAGGCGCTGCTCGAGGTCAGCACCCCGCCCACCCCGAGTTTCGCTACCGCTTTCCCGGCGAAGAGGCCCGACACGAAGTAGCCACCCATCCCCGAGGCCAACAATGTGCCCATCGCCGACGGCGAAATGTCGAAGGCCATTCGCAGCGACGGCCAGGCCACGCCCAAGACCGTGTCTGGCAAGCCGAGCGAGACGAACGCGAGGTAGGCGAGCACTAGAACGACAAGGCCGGGCTTACCCATCTGGAGAACTTTCGTGGATTGGGGGCGACAGCGCCATTTCGCCACGCGGTATCGCTTTTGGCCCGCTCACCAAATCGTGACACAAGGGCAACCTGCGGCGGCACAAAATGCCCCCGCGCGCCTCGCGAGAGCTGACTGCACGCGCTTTGACATGGGATCGGGGTTGCGATCGCTCGCGCGGCGTCCTGGGGCGCCGTGCAGAGCACGGGCTCGCTTCGTGCATGGCGGCGGGCGAGGTGAGCATATGAGCCGTCAATTCTTGTCATATCTAACAATGGGCTTGGTTGTATCTGCATTCGTCGCCTGTGGCAGTGACGACGACGACGACAACATGTCCGCACAAACGTCGGGGACGACTACACGAAGCACCGGCAGTTTCCCCACGGGCAGCGGTGGTTCCACCGGCGCAACCACCCGCGGGCCCACGGGCACCACCGGGGCAACTAACAACACCCAGGGCACCACGCAGGGGAGTGGCGGAGCCACTGGCATCGGCGGTAGCGGCGGCATGAGCGGCGCCGCGGGGCTCGGCGGCGCTGCCGGCGAGGGTGGCATGGCTGGCGCGGCGGCGCTGGTGGACGAGGAACTGCTGCACGCTGCGCGCACGGCGAACATTGGTGAGGTCGATCAGGCTGAGGTCGCGCTGTTGCGGGCTGACGACCCGCTCGTGGTGGACTTCGCGGAGATGATGGTGGCCGAGCACTCTTCGGCCATCGCCATGGCGCAGTCGTTGGCCGATTCAGAGGACCTGACGCCGAAGTCCAACCCGATCAGCCGGATGCTGCAGGCCGAATCGGAACAGGTCATCCTCACGCTAGAAGCTGCCAGCGATGAGGAGTTCGACCTCGTGTACATGGAGTCCCAGGTGACGGCGCACGAAGAAGTACTGGCGCTCTTGGAGGACACCTTGATTCCTCAGGCCGACAACGCGGCCCTCGAAACCTATCTCTCCACCTTGAGGGTGCACGTCGCTGAGCATCTAGAGTCGGCGGAGACCATCATCGAAGCGCTCGAATGAACTGGCGGGCGCTGCGAACTCGCCTGGCGCGACTCCGCGGCGAGGGTCGACCGCTCTTCAAGGGGCGTCGAATCTGGCCGTGGGCCGTCGCGCTGGTCGTAGTGATCACGGCTTATCCAGTCTTGGTCACAGCGGCGCTCTGGAGCGGTCTCGTGGAGAAGCTGCTGCGCAGCGAAGATCTGAAGGTCGAGATCGACAACCCTGCCTGGAGCATCTGGCCGGGCAGGGTCCATCTCGACGGCGTGCGCATCTACATGAACGGCGAAACGCAATTCATTCTCGCTGCGGACGAACTGCGCGCCACCTTCCAGTTGCTGCCCTTGATCCAACGTCGCGTCTTCGTCTCGTCGTTGTACGCCACGAACGTGCGCTACCACATGAGGTTGCAGGTGGACGACGCGAATCTGGACTCGCCGAGAGTGGCGGCGTTCCCACCGCTCGAGGGTTTGCCCGGCGTGGACACCAAGAGTGAGGAGAAGGCCGACCAGACCGAAGCGCGAGAGCCTGACTGGACGGTTCAGGTGGAGAACATCGACGTGAGCGTGAGCGACCTCTGGTTCCTGGAGTATCGCTACATCGGTGACGGCCGACTGCGCGGTGGATTTCGGATCGGCCCGGACGTTCTGATAGTGCACAGTTCGGTCCAGGACTTGGGCCCGGGCAATCTGCACTTCGGAGCCAAGCAACTCATCGCAAAGAACTTCCGGGGGCAGGTGCAGGCCGAAATCTCGAAGGTGGATCCCGAAGAGCATGCCGACGCGGGGTTCTTCGAGTTCGTGAAGACCAGCATCAAACTCGACGCCGACGTGCAGACGCTGAGACATCTGCAGGCTTACCTGGACGGGTTCAAGGTGGCCGGGGGCGCGGGTCCTTTTCAGGTGCGCGTTGCCATGGCGGACGGCGCGCTCTCGCGCGACAGTACCATCGGCTTCTCGACCCGCGACGTCAGCGTGATCGGCAACGGTTTCGGCATCAAGAGCGATTGGCAACTCGACTTCGAGGTCGGTGTCGACGAACCGAATCGAGCTCCCGGCTCCAAGGTGCCCGGGCAGCGCCAGGCCGGCAAAGCGGCGATCCAGTCCGCAAAACCCGCGCAGGGGCCGCCACGACCCTGGCTCCGCTCGAGGGCAGACGTGAGCTACGTCTCTCTCTCTCGCCAGGACAGCCCGCCTTTCACCATTCAGGTGCACGATCATGAGCAGATCGCGAGCCTCGACTCGGCGAAGCTCGGGGACGAAACCAAGTTGCACAGCGCCCGGTTGAACTTTCCGAGAATCCTTACGACCGACTTCGACGATTTGGACACGCTGGTGGGGAAAGACGCCAAGATGCAGACTGACGCTGGCAGCGCCGTGGCTAGCTTGACGCTGAACCTGGACGACAAGGGTGGGTTGCACGGCCCTCTCAGCGCACGGCTCGACCGGGCAAGATTCTCGGTTTCGAGTATCCGGCTGGGGGCGGACGGTCGGATGAAGAGCTATGTCTCGCTGCACCCAGCGTCGAAGAGCATCTTGCTCAGCGACATAGCGATCGATCTGAGCAACGTGTCATTTCGGCTAGGTGACGAACGCGTCGACAACTGGTGGATGAAGCTTTCGGGCGAGCGGCTGCGTGCTACCGGGATGCCTCCCGAACGGCTCAGCGCCGACCTCTCGATCGTCGCCAAGGATGCCGAGCCGGTGCTCGAGGGCCTGGCGGAGAAGGACAAGATCCCCGACATCGTGCCCAAGCTGACGAGCCTGGGTGACCTGAATATACAAGCCAAGGTCAGAAAACGAGGGGAAGTGCTGGATGTGATGGTGGACACGCTCGAGAGTGAGATTGTCGACTTTAGCGGGCGTGTCTTCATGAATGGCGACAAGAGGTGGATCGCCCTGCTCGTCGGCGGAAAAACGGTGTCGCTGGGAATCTACAAGCACGGTGACGAGAGCGACTACGAGGTCTTGGCGAGCAGCGGGTGGCTCAACGATAAGCTGAGGAAGTTTCCGCGCCCGGAGGAGCGGGTTCATGGAGAGAAGCCCTGAACGCGGTTGGCTCGCCCATTGCATCCGATCGCCATGAGTGAAGAGGCAGAGCGCTGCAGCGTCCGAAAACTCGATCCGTTGGGCGCAGCGGTTGCTGGACGATGATCCCGAAGCGTCTGCGCGCGCGGCGCGTCTGCGCTACTTGGCCACACCCGGCGTCGGCGGCTTCCGGCGCGAAAAGAGCGGTCGCGGCTTCCGGCTCATCGCTTCGGAGGGAGGCCGCGTGCCGCCCGAGGTCCGCGATCGCGTGCATGCGCTCGTGATACCCCCGGCCTGGCGAGACGTTTGGATTGCGCCGACGAGCGCCTGCCATCTGCAGGTGACGGGGCGCGATGCGGCGGGCCGCAAGCAGTACATCTATCACGACAAGTGGCGCGTTGCGCGCGACCAGCAGAAATACGCTCGTCTCGTGGCGCTGGGGCGTTTGCTGCCGGGGATTCGACGTCGCGTCGCGCGCGACCTGAGCGGGTCCGCTGACCTGAGCCATGCGCGGGTGATGGCTAGCTTGGTGCGTCTGCTCGAGAGCACGCTGATCCGCGTCGGCAACGACGAGTACGCTCGGAGCAACCAAAGCTTTGGACTCACCACCATCCGCAAGAAACATGTCGCTCACTTCGATCGACGCAGCGTGGTCTTCGACTTCACCGGCAAGAGCGCCAAAAAGTGGCGAGTTCGTGTGTTCGATCCACCGGTGATTGCAGTCGTTCGTCAGTGCCTGCGCACGCCGGGCCACGAACTGTTCAAGTATTTCGATGCCAGCGGGTCGAAGCGAGACGCGACATCGGCCGATGTCAACGAGTACCTGCGCGAGGTCGCGGGTGCTCACGTGACGGCGAAGGACTTCAGGACGCTCGGAGGTACGCTCCTAGCGGGGTGCGCGCTGACCGAGCTACTCCATGCGAAGCCCGCGCTTCCCGAGAAGAAGCTGGTCTTGCGCGCCCTTCAGCGCACCGCGGATTGCCTGAACAACACCCCTCAGATCTGTCGGTCGAGCTACGTGCATCCAGCGATCCTGGATGGGAGTCCAGGGGACTTGTTGGCGCTCGCCAGGCGGGCGAGCAACCGTATGACGAAGCAGGCCGTCCTGCTCACCGATGAGGAGCGCAGCGCCTGGGCCGCCTCGGCACGCACACCCGCGTTCGAACGCGCAGTCCTCGCCTACGTGGAGCGACGCTGGCACTCGCGGTCAGGGTGAGCCAGCCGGATGCGAAGGGCAACAGTGCCCCTCGCAACCGGTACACTGCTCAGCGAGACATCGACGCGTTCGGCGGTCCATTTCTGGTGCCGGAACCGGCGTGACCGCCGCGTTCGTTGTTTTGGCCCCCGGTGAGCCGATCGCTCATCTCTTGCAACATGCCCTTGTTCTTGCGAAGCTTGTTGTCAACGTCGCGCACACCGCTGACACCTTCGGCTAGGTCTTCTGCGCGTTGCTTCGCGCGCCGATCCGGGACCGTTCCCTCCAAGGTCACTTCGCCGCCCTTCACGGTGACCGTGATATCGCTGGCATCCAGTTCATCGTCGTCGCTCAAGCAATCACAGACGTCCTCGCGGATGCGCTCGTCGGAACGGGTGTAGCCCTTGGGACCCTTGCCGCGGTGCTCGCCGCGCGGCCATCCGCCGGCTTGCTGAGAAGAACCGCCGCCCTGCCACTCCCGCCATTGACGCCCGCCTGGGGTGGCACCGAAGGCACCATACTGCGGGGTGCCATAGCCGAGGCGACCCTGCTGCCCCCCGCGGGTCTGGCTCCCGTAGTCTTGTCCCCCGTAACCACCATAGCTTCCAGAGCCCTGGCTGCCGTAGCGCAGGCTCCCGTAGCTCTCCTCGGCCCCATACCGTTGGTTTCCGTAATCTTGTCCGCTGAGCCCGCTGTGGCCCACCCCCGCGTGTCGTTGGCTTTCGTAGTCGTCTCCGCCGAACCTGCCCTGTTGCCCCCCGCCAGAGCGCTGGCCGCCGTAACCTTGGGCTTCGCTGCCGTAGCGCTGGCCACCGTAACCTTGGGCTTCGCTACCGGAGCGCTGGCTACCGAACCCTTGTTCGCCGCTGTAGCCTCCCTCGCCACCGTAACGTTGACCGTAGTCCTGACCGAAGCCTGGGCGGCCGCCGCTGCCGTAACCTCGATTGCGGCCGTAGTCGCCAGATGGTCCCCCTCGCTCTGACTCACTCGAAGCGCCGTAGCTTCGGCTTCCACGGCCGTACCCTTCGTCGCGTCCGAAGCCCCGCTGGCCCCGGTCTTCGCGCCGCCAGTCGTCTTCCTCGTCGCGGCGCTGCCAGCGTCGGTCGTCGTCGTCGTTGTCTCTGCGAAAGCCCGGTCGATTCTGGTCTGCCATGTTACTTCTCGCTGTTCGGATTTCTTGGGTTGGCCACGTGTTCTCGAAATCTTTTGAAGGCACGCGCGACGCTGTCAAGCAACCTGTGTGCCATGCTCGAAGTACCTA
This sequence comes from Polyangiaceae bacterium, assembly GCA_025937785.1. Lineage (GTDB taxonomy): Bacteria > Myxococcota_A > Polyangia > Polyangiales > Polyangiaceae > JAICQQ01. Next base: position 29,658 of record JAICQQ010000057.1, on the reverse strand, counting down.
CGCGATGCGCATCTGCAAACACTCTCTCAATGGATGCGATGAGATAACGGTGAGGCGTTCATGATAGCCAGGTCCCTGCGCGTTCTCGTCGTGTCTACGATCGCTACGGCATGTCATGCGGGCACACCCAGGCACGCCTCCGGCAGGGCCGTGGCCGGAAGCAACGTCCACGAGGTCAGCATTCCAACGGCTCCGCAAGCGAGGGAAAGCCCGCCGGCCAGGCTCTCGGGAGTCCTGGAATGTACCGACGTGCCGGAAACGGACCCTTCTGGCAGTGGCCACGACTGTGCAGCGAGCGATATCGTCATCTGCCATGAGCGATGCGTCGACGGCGACGCAGAAGCCTGCGCAGGCCTGGTCACCGCTGGAGCTCGAGGCCTGCCCGTCGAACTCGATCTACTCGGAGAACGGTTGCAGTCGCTGTGTGATGCTCGGACGCCGCTCGCCTGCAGAAGCTTAGGTCAGCTTTACGCCGGAGGAGCCGGGCGTCCCCAAGACGATGCACTTGCCGCACGAGCGTTCGAAAGCGCATGTTTCGGCAGCGACGCGCTCGGCTGCGTCTTCTTGGCGTACGTGCTGCGTGAAGGCCAAGGCGTACCCCAGGACCTACCGCGCGCTTTCGCGCTGCTCACACGCTGGTGTCAGCAAGGCGTCCCCGCGGCGTGCAACAGCCTGGGTTATTGGTATGCCCGGGGCACCTTCGTCGAGCAAGACTACGAGCGGGCTTTCGAGCTCTTCCTGTCCGCGTGCAGGAAGGGTGATCTGCATGCTTGTGACAGCGTCGGTGAGGCGTACGAGAAGGGGTGGCACGTGCGCCAAGACCTGCACCGGGCCGAGGTTTGCTACACGTTGAACTGCAATTATTGGAACAGCGGTACGAGCTGTGAGTCTGCGGCTCGCGTGCGGGCCTTGCTGGGTGAATCCAGCCCGCCCGCCGAGGATTGACCCCGAGCCGCTCGCGGAGCCGCCTACGCTTTAGCCTCGGACCCGAGCCACCTTACAATCGTCAGTTCGTGGCTGACCAGCAACAGTTGGCGGACGGGGGGCGCGCAGCGTGCTCATCGCGGTTGCTGGCGGCGGGTTCGACATTTTTTGATGTCGATGTACTGGCACCCCCGGACGCCCACGCCGGTCGTGGAGTCGACGGGGGTCATTGCGCTGGATCGCGCCGGGGCGGGGTATCGCTGCTGGGCGGCCGGCGCTGCAGCAGCACGTGACGTTCAGCTTCGATTTCTCCTTTGGTTCGCAGTCCTAGCCGCCGAAAGAGCGACGCGGGCGGGCACCATCCGACGAGTCCGTGAAGGAGCAAGAAGCTGAGCTGCGCACCGAAGAAGTAGAGCATGCCTTTGCGTGGCGGACCCAGCATTGAACTGTTGGCATAGCGGGCGAGCCCGACCGCGAAAGAAAGGCCCCCGGCAACCGCAAAGTTCACCATCAGGGCGCGATCGATGTCCCACTCCTCGTCGAGCTCTGCCAAGCGGTGTTCGATGGCGCTAGGGCCTTGGTTCAACGTGCGGTCGATCGATGCACGCGTCAGCGCGTCGATGCGCTCGTTGACTTTTGGAGCGGTATGGTCGCGCACGCGGTCGTGGTGAGGTGCGATGCCGTTCGATTGGTCCTGCATGAGCCTACAGGTCAGCAACGCGCGTGCCAGAACGAGCCCTGCCTGAGTCCCCCGACAGGGCCTGGTCCATGGGCGGCCGGCACGTGGGGCAGTGCGGCAGGTTTGCGGACTGAGGCGTGAATGGGCGGGACCGTCTGGCCAGGAGCTCCCGGCGCATCGAAACACTGATAAGCTGCCGATCGTGTCCGAAGTCCCCGCCCGCCAGCTCACCCAGCGACATATGCAGGCGATTCGTCAGGCGTTTGCGCCGCTCTTGGCCGAGCGTTTGGGGCGCAGCGCGAGCGAAATCCACGAGGACGGTCTCGGCGCCGGCGACTTCAGGCTCGATGAGAGCGTCGAGCTGGAGTTGGCAGACGGTTCGACCCTGTCACTGCGCAACGCCTTCACTGTCATCGATGAGCAGCAGCGGCTGGTGGCAATCTTCAGCGAGCACTGCGGCTACTTCTGCTTCGCGATGGTCGATCTCGTGCTGATCGAACGCAAAGGCGACGCGGTCGCGCGACACCTCTGGTGACGGCGCGCACCTCCCCATCTTCGCAGGGGAACGAAGCGCCTTCGAGTCGCGGGCGCTCGCGTGGCTGGGCGTTCGGCGCTGAGTGTTTTTCAGGAGCCGTCGCGCCGGGCCGACTGTAAGCTTCTGTGCGATGGTGGTTTTAGAGACCTTGATGTTCCTGCCCGGAGCTGGTGGCGACACGACGCTGTGGCGACCGGTTGCGGAGGGGCTTTCGCACCGCGGGCCTCGGCGGTTCTTCGCTTGGCCGGGGTTCTCAGGGGCGCCTTCCGATGCGTCGGTGCGCGGGCTCGATGATCTGGCGCATCGGGTGGTCGCCGAAATCACGGGTCCCGTCGTGCTGTTCGCTCAGTCGATGGGAGGCTTGATCGCGCTACGGGCAGCGCTCGCAGTGCCGCAGCAGGTGCGCGCATTGGTGCTTTCGGTCACCTCGGGCGGGATCGACGTCGGCCCGCTCGGCGCGGTCGATTGGCGCGCTGAATTCGCGAAGAGCAACCCAGACGTCCCGCGCTGGTTCCTCGATGCTCGCGACGACATGAGCGAACGTTTGCGCGAGATCCGCGCGCCCGCGTTGCTCCTATGGGGAGACGCCGACCCGATCAGTCCGGTGGCCGTCGGGCGGCGGCTCGCGCAGCTGCTGCCGAACTCCACCCTGGTCGTCGTCCCTGGCGGAACCCACGATCTCGTGCGCGAACGCGCCGATGCTGTCCTGCCACACGTCGAGCAGTATCTCCGCGCATTGGGCCCTGTGCTATGAGTGGCGCCATGGTTCCGGCTGACGGCAAGCGCCTCGAGGGGATTCATTGCAGCATGGTCTTCCGGGTGCCTGCGCCCGCGGTCGTCGTCATCAGTATCGAAGGCACCGACGTGGGAGAGCTGGGCGAGGCACCGTTTCAAACGCTGATGCCGCTACTGATCGACGATACTCGCATCGAACTGTTCATCGATGCCCGGAACGCTCGCGGCCCGTCCGTCGACGTCAGCAGCGATTGGGCCCGCTGGTTGCTGGCGCATCGAGCACAGCTGCTCCATGTGAGCATGCTGACGGGTAGCCGCTTCGTGCAGCTCAGCGCCGCTTTGGTGAGGTCGTTCGCTGATCTAGGCGAAACGATGCGGGTGTACACCGACGACCGCGTGTTCGAAGGCGCCTTGTCAAACGCCGTGGGAAACGCCCTCGCTCGCCAGCGGCGCGCGTGAAAAGCGGATCGTCCTTCTGTGGCAGAAATCAGGATGCCCACACCTGATAGGACTCACGCAAACTGAGTTGGCTGCCACCGCCTGGCTTCCGCCGCGGACGAAACTTTGGCGATGGAGGTAGCTCTGGCATGCGTGCTGCCGTCGCCGTACGCTACGGGGAGACCAAGCGCGCGCGCTGGTGGTCGGGAGTCAGACGTGAAGAACCGCAGTCGTTTAGCGTGGAGCAGTCGTTGGATCGCGTTGGTGGCGTGTGGACTCAGCGCAAGTTGCGATGCGGCCCACAGCAGCGCGCCACTCGATGCAGATCAGCCGACTACGGAGCCCGAACCCGTGGCACCCGAGCCCGTCGAGCCTGAGCCTGTCGAACCTGAGCCCATCGAGCTACCCGTCGAAGAGCAGCTCGAGGTTGCAAGCGTGACTCCGCTCGACATGCTGCCTATCGACGACACGCTGGTGGGCGTTACGATCGATCCGACTGGCTCGACGCGCTTCGTGCTGACCGAAGAGTCCGGTTTGTTCGCGCTCGCCGACGCTGGTTCCACGTTGGTGTTCGACACCAACCAGCTCCCCGCCAGCGAGTTCATGCCGGAGTTGCCGTTCACCGATGTGGTGGCGCTGAGCAACAAACGCTTCGCGCTCACCGCGAAGAACGAGGGTTACCTGCTCGACACCCAAGACCAGAGCTTGACGCGGTTCTTCTGCTACCTCCCCAACGAGACACCCTCCACGACCACCGAGAGCATCTCGCAAGTTTTGGAGGCGCAGGGCGTCGCCGTGTATCAGATCACGCAAGCGGTGACGCACAACGCCGAGCTCGGCGTGCTGTTCGCCTACCCAATCACCGTGGGCGTCGACGATGGTGTCGTCTACGGAGCCGAGGTCGGCGTGTTTTCGGACATCACCGGTGAACCGGTGAGCTGGACGCTGGTCGGAGGGGGCGAACTGCAAGCGGTCAGCGTCACCGGGATGATTGCGGATGACACTCGTGTCCTGACGTTGTCCCACGGTGATTCGCTGTATCGCTACGACGGTGTGCGCAACCCGGAGCTAGTCGAGTCGCTAGCGCCGCATGGAATCGGCGAAATCACCGGTCTCGCCGCGGTTCCCGGGACTGACCGGCTTCTGGTGCTCGATGGTCGGAATCGACAGCTGGTGGAGCTGGTAGCGTCGAACTGAGTCACTACGACATGTCGCTCGGGCTGACCGAGGGGATGAGCGGCGGTGCCGGCGGAGATTGGGGTCAGCGCGTCGGGTCACGAGCGATCATCAGCACATTTGGCTGCACGAGTTCGGGCACGGGTTGGGTTTCGCCGACTACTACAACTGGGGTGAGTGGGCACCCGGTGTCGAAGCGCCGAACAGCGTGATGGTGGCCGGTCGAGCGAGCCTCGTCACCGACTGGGACACCTGGATGGCGCGAGGCTTGTGGAGCGAGCTGAAGTCGCGCTCGGAGTGAGGCTCGCGGCGCAACGCCAGTTGGAGGTCAATAGGTCTGGAAGTGCACGTCAATCATGGTGCCGTGCTGCTCGTGCCCGAGCTGGTCGACGAACTGGAAACCGGCGCGCTCGACCTCGCAGGCGGTGGCGGTGCAGCGAGGGGCCCGCGCGTAGCGCAGTGAAAGCTCGCGGACACCGCTTTGCGAAAGCGGCGCCAGCTCGTTCGGGGTGCTCTGGCGGTTCTGATCGAGGTCGCGCCACAGGAGCAATCCAGAGAAGCCTGGATCATCGGGAGTGATTGCGGCGTCCCCGTTGTGATCGAGCTCGGCGAGAGCCGCGAAACCGTGCGTTGCGCGCTCGCCGGAGACGAGGCGCGTCATGGACCCGAACAACTCGCTGCCATCGTCGACGGTCCCGTTGACGTTGCGATCCAGGACGAGCCACGGGGTCGCCGCGCTCACCCAGTCGTGCCCCAGTGACAGCCCGACTCCGACCAAGTCGAAAGATCCCGCAGGCTGGGTGAACTCGACGGGTTGGTTGTCGAAGCTGAGAACCAAAGGTGTGTTGCAGCCGGCCTCGTCCCAAACCCAGGCGCCGTCGCGCAACGTGCAACCACGGCTGAGCCCGGCGAATATGCCGTCGCCCAGGCCGCAGCTCTCGGTCTCGCCGGGGCTGCACACGGTCGTGTCGCCGCAGGCACTGAAGTACAGCTCGTAGTCACGCTCAGCGTCGTATTGGCACTCGCTCTGCCCAACGGCGCCCGCCTCGGTCTCGCAGGCCTGGGTCGTGCCGTAGTTCTCGCAGGCGACCGGTTCGGGTTCCGTGACTTGGGGTTGCTCCGTCGCCTCCGTGCTCGGATCGACCTCTCCGGCACAGGCAGCGATCGTCAGAACCAATGGCAACAGCGTGTAAGCTCTCATGCCCACCCCTTCAGCAACTCCCGTTCCACCGAAAACTGCCGCAGATCCGCGTCGGGAGTGACAGCGTGGTGTGACAGGCGTCGAGCCGGGGTGTGCCAACTTGCGTCAACGAGGTGCGTACGCGATTTGGGCGGCTGGAAGCGAACGACACCCATGTGCGCTTGAATGGCCTTGCCTTGCCGAGCGCGGCGAACGGTGCCAGCCTCCGCGCATGCGGATGGTCTCGCGTGCGGTGCTCCTGGGCCTCATAGCGTCCGGCTGTCGGGATCGACCGGTGATCGACGATCCACAGGGGGCGCCCACCGCGTCGTCCGCAGGTGGTGTCACTCACTCCACCACTGCCGCCAATAGCGCTGGCGGTACTGGTTCTAGCGTTGGAGGCGCCGCCGGCGAAGCTCCCACCGGTGGTTCGAGCGGCGAGGAGACGGGGTCCGGTGGCTCTGCGGGTGCGCCCGCGGTCGATACGACGCCCGACCGCTGCAACGCCAGCGACGGCAGCGGATGTGGCGACGACGAAGTCTGTCTCGACATCGCAACGGACTCGTGTGCAGTCGGCTTCGACGAGGATTGCCCCGGCCTGTGTGCAGCGGCGCTGCCTGCGACGAGCTGCGACCACGCGCCCGCAATGTGTGCGGGCGCGGTGACCTGCAAGGCTGCGCAGCCGGAGTGCGGCGACGGTCTCGTGAACTCGATCGTCGATGAGTGCTGGGGCCCCTGCGTCCCGGCCGACTGCTGCGTGTGTGGCGGCGACGTTACTTGCCCGAACGGTGATGTCGCGTGTGACGCTGCCGAGGGCCGCTGCATGGCCGCGGCTGCGCCCGAGCCCCGCTGCTCGTTGCCCTTCGAGCCCCTGTCCTGTTCAGGGGCGGCCCGGTTCGCCTTCATCGAAGGTCGCTGTCAGGAGACGCCCGACGGCGTTTGTGGCGGCAACGACAACAGCTTCGAGACGATCGAGGAGTGTCTGCGTCGCTGCGAGGGGCTGCCGCAGCAGGGCGAGTGCCCCGAGGGGCGCGTCGTCAGCGACATCTGCCTGGCGTGTGGGTTCGGTGGTGGTTGCCGGCAGTGGAGCCTAGTGTGCGCCAAGTCGTGCATTGCGGATGAGGACTGCGCTGCCGGGATGTCCTGCGTCGACTCCGTGTGCGGCGCGAACTTCTGCATCTAGAGGTCAGGTCTGCATGGCACCGAGCAGAGACATCACGCTAGTAGCGGCGCTCCTGGGCGCGTGCTGTACCCCAACGAACCCTCCGGAGGCTCCAGCGCCCGCTGCGCCCGTCGTGGCTGTTCCGCAGTCTCCTACGGCGGCGCCTTGTACCCCGCGCGCGCGGCTCGTGGCGGTGTCCCTCCAGGGAGCACCCGCGCTGGACGGACAGCTCGAGGAGTGGCCGCGGCCGTCGGGGTCGGTGACGCAGTCCGAGCCGTGCACGCTCGAACTCGAGGTTGCGCTCCGCGACGATGGCCTGTACCTGGCGGGACGCGGGAGCGCGGACTCAGAGCGGATGCGTGTCGCCCCTCGACTCGAACTCGAGCTCGCCTTTGGCTTTCCGGCGCTCGTGTTCGGGCCGCCGAGCATCGAGAATCATCTTGGCCGGCGCGAGATCGGTAGCGCCGCTGCCTGCGCCGACACCGAAGCGGCGGGCATGGCCCTCACGCCCGAAGACATCGCCTCCTGCCAGAAGTGGCTCGAGCACGCGCGGATCGCCCAGGGCAAGTTAGCGGGCGAGCTAATCCAGGGGTTCACGGTGGAGACGGTGCTGGGTTCGAGCGGAAGGAGTTTCGAGGCGTTCGTCTCGAAGGACGTGCTCCCGCCCGTGCCGGGATACCCGGCCCGAGAACTCTGGCTGCGAGGGGTACTCTCGCCGGGCAACGTCGCGATCGAGTTGCCTGAGGCAGCGGGTGATTGCAGCGATTGTCCCGAGCAGTTCCGCGGTCGCATGCCGCTGCAAGTGGGCGAGGCACCCGCGGCAGCGCAAGCCACCGAGCCGACCGCATCGCTGCCGCGTGCGCTGACGCCACGTCCGCGTTCTTGGGTGGCTGCGCTGACGGGCGAGCTCGTCGTGCACCGTCTCGGGCCAAAGGTAGAAGAGGTGCGCATCTACGACGTGCCGCTGAGAGCGTATCAGTACTCGCCCGAGCTTCCTTTTCCGACCTCGCGGACGATTCGCCTCAAGGACGCCGAAGAAGTCGCCGCCTTGGGCAAGATCCGCGTGCTGTTGCTCGAAGCGGGGAACATGGTGGGTAGCTCGACGCCGCAAGCGCTTCTCACTCTGCGCGGCGAGGAGCTCATCGACGCAGTCCAGGTGAGTGACCTTGCGCTGAAGGGCAGCGTGCAAGCTTCGAACGGTGACGGTGCACCGGCGCTGCACCTGTTGAGCGTCGCGGAGACGAGTCAGAGCAAGCTCGGTAGCGGCACGTGCGGGGCCTGCGCGGTGCTCGACGTCACCGAAGTCGTCGTACGTGGCGACGGCCGCCTGCAAGAGCCCACCACCCTCTTCACGCTGCACGAGCAGGACACCGAGAACCGGTGGGAGTTCTCTGTCGCTTCCGACGCGCGTTCGGTGCGCATCGAGTTCGAAGAGAACGATCAAGGCGAGGTTCCGCGCTTGCGCCGGCATCGGCTGACCCTGCAATGGAATGCCAAGCTCTCACAGTTCGTGAGGCACGAAACGCTCGGACGGTGGCGTTCGCGATGAACCGCGGTGTGTGATGTAGGAGAGGGTGCGCTCGTGTCTGTGAGGGTTACTCGCCCGAGCCGACCGATCCGCCGTTGCCTGGGGACTTTGCGGCGGTCGAGCCGGTTGCCGGCGAGCCGCCTATGTCGTTGCCTTCCTCGGCCGTGGTCGCAGCTTCACCCGCAGCGCCCCCGTTGTTTTCGACCTCTTCCATATGGATCTTCGTGGTGTAGGTGCACCCGAGCAAGCCCGCGCTAGCGATCCAGGTGACGATGGTCCGTGTCATGCGGTCCTTCCTCCCGCGCTACGCGGGGACCCACGGCCCAAGCCTTGCTCGCAGCCGTGGGAACGGTGAAATCTGCGAGATTGTTGGTCAAACACGCAGAGCGAGTCGCCTCGTTCATGCAGGTGACAAAGTGCCGCGGGCTGCTGGTCACCTCGCACCGCCACGCGTGGCGGCAACGCGATGTCCGAGCCCGTTGGGCCTACCAGTCGTTGGGCCTCGCCCTGCTGGATTCGGCTCACCCCAGCGTCGAAATCTCCGTAGCAGCGCTTCAGCGGGGATCTGGGCATGCCTGTCCTCGGACGACACGCCCGTGAAGACGATTACTCAGCCGCTGCTGGATAGCCGCGCTCTTCGGTCATCGACTCGATCCAGGCACGCACCATGTCGACGCCGGCTTGGTGCGCGACGTGGGTGCCGATGGGCGGCATGGCCGTCTCGGAACCTCGGAACGTCATGCGCGCGAGCACTAGACTGCGGTCGGGATCGAGCGGGCGGAAATCGTAGTAGCCTTCAGGGGGCTGATCCGGCAGGTCGCTGAACATGGCGTTGGAGCCGGGCACCTGGTTGATTCCCGCCGCAGCGCCCGTCGAGAGCACGCTGTCGAGCGCGGCGAGCTCCAGCCGCAAGTAGAGTCCGCTCGGGAGAGCGGTCGCGTCGAGCGTGGTGTTGTGACAGCTGACACCGCAGTTGGCGTGCAGGTAGCTGAGGGCTGCCTGCTCGACAGCATCGCCCGGGATCGCGGGGTTCAGGTAGGCGGGATCGAACTCGCCGAACTGGCCGGCGTCAGCGAGGTTTTGCGCGGTGACGCCGGTCGCTCCAGGGCCGAGCATAATGAAGTCCCAGCCGAGGATGAACTCCTCGCGGCCGTTGTGGCATGTCTTGCACTGCTCGCGGCTGGGCACCGAGTGCCCGGATCCGAACAGATCCTCGACGCCTTCATTGATCTGGTTGGCTTCAGTGCCTGCTTCGTTCCAGACGTAGGCGGTATAGAGCCAGCCGGCCTCGGCGCGGACGAGGAAGCGCGTTTCGCCGAGCTTCTGGTTCCCCTCGGGCCCGACGTAAAACTCTTTCCAGAAGCGCGTCCCCACCGGGTAGTCCCAGTCGTCGGGGTTGCTCACGTCGATGGTGCTTTCCGGCGGCAGCCAGACGTAGCGCTGCTTGGCGGCGCCATCGGACCAGAGCTCGTAAGCGGGCGCGTAGGCCGTCACCCCGCAGCGCAGCGTGCGCTCGTCCCAGTTCGAGTAAAGGCCGGTGCAGCGAAGCTCGCCCGGCAGCACCAGGCCTTCGGGGATGGTGCAGTCCGACGGAGGCACGAACTCGTCGCAGCCGTCCCACCCCGACCCGCCACCCGCGCCGCCGCCCGTGGTGGTGCCGGTGCTGGTGGTGGTGCTGGTGCTGGTGCCTGCAGTGGTGCTGGTGCCCCCGCTGGCCGTTGCGGTCGACGTGGCGGTGCCAGTCGTGCTGACGTTGCCGGTCGTGCTCGCGCTAGCGCCGCTTCCCGTGGTGACGCTGGCGCTGCTCGATACGGTGCTGCTGGTCAGCGCGGCGCCGCCGGCGCTGGGGCTGCCGCTATCGTCACCCCCCTCCCCGGGCGCTGAAGAACAGGCGCCACCGCTGGCGACGGCGACGCTGGCGGCACACAGGAGCAAGCTCGAGCAGAGTGCCTTCGTGCGCTCCCGGGGCGCTGAGCCAGACCGAACGTGCGTCACGGCGCGGTTACAGGAACGATCTTCAACAGAGCGTTGCCGTTGGCGGGGATGTAGAGTTCGCCGTCGTTACCGCGCACGATCGCGCCCACCTGACGCAGATCGGGCGCGTCGCCCACCGGGGTGAAGCAGGGCGCGTCGGGCGTGTTCGGATCGCAGATCTTGTCGATCTCGATCACCTCGGACGTCTGGCTACCGCACTGATAGAGCGCGCGCATCGGACGGTTCGGGTAGAACTCGCCGAACAGATAGGTGCCGTAGAGCTCGGGGATGGCGCTGCCGCGGTACACCTGACCGCCGACCGTGGCGACGATCAGGTTCGCGACGCCGCCCTGACTGCCATGATCGAGAACGAAGATGGGGTTCTGGCGGGTGCTGCCCGCGCGCAGATCGGTGGTGCTGGCGCATTGGCCGTTCGGGTTCGGGTTCTCGGTGTTGCCTTCGAAGGCAGGCCAGCCGAAGTTCGTGCCGGGCGCGCTCGCGGGCGCGAAGTAGACCGAGTCGTGGCTCCACTGACCGACCTCACCGATGTAGATGTCGCCGTTGGCCGGGTCGAAGTTGAAGCGGAATGGGTTCCGCACGCCGTAGTGGTACACGCGCGCGTCGCCGTCGTTGGCGAACGGGTTGCCGTCTGCCGCGTAGGGCTCCGGCTTGCTAGGATCGAGGCGTAAGATCTTGCCGTACGGTGAGTTGATGTCTTGCGGCACACCCGGTCGCGCGGCGTTGCAGTCGCCGCCCCCGTCACCCATGCCGATGTACAGCATGCCGTCGGGACCGAAGAGGGCGGTGCTCGCGTTGTGGTACTTCGCGTAGCTGAAGGTGTTGCCCTCGACGTAGCCATCGCCCCCGGGCTCGAGATCGAGAATGACCTTGCGCGAGGCCGGATCAGCCACCATCGGGTCTGCCGCCGAGCGGGTGTATTCGAGTACCAAGTCATGGTCGGTGAGGTCGCTCGAAATCGTAGTGGGAATGAGCGTGACGTAGAACTTGCCGCTGGTCGCATAGTCGGGCGGGAAGGCGATGCTGAGCAAGCCACGCTCGTCATAGCCCTGCGAACCGCCGGAGGGCGCCGAGCTACCGAACGTAGAGTCTTGCACCAGGTCCGACACGTCGAGGAACGGTGTTGGTAGCAGCGAACCGTTCGAGAACACGCGGATGGTGCCGAGCGCGTCGACCAAGTACCAGTCGTCGGAGCCCGGTGCTTGGAGAGCGTAAACCATCACGGTCATGTCGTTGCTCTGGACCACCGTCTCCAGGCCGAGACGATCGATCGCGGGCGGAGCGCTGGCATCGCACTCGGGGACGCCGCCGCTGCCGCCGCCGGTGGTCGGGGTACCGCCGTCCGTCGTAGGCCCGGCGCCGCCACTGCCGGTATCACCCAGCGCGGTGCCGCTGCTGGTGCTGTCACCCATCGACGTGGCGCCCACCGAGTTACCCATCGCGGTGCTGTTGTTCCCGCTCGCACTCGGCCCTAACGTCGTGCTTGCGCCTTGCGCGGTGTTGGCCATGCCAGAGCCCGTGGTCGCTCCGCTCGAGGTCACGCCGCCGGTGCTGCTGCCCATCGCTGTGGGGTTGCCACTGTCGCCTGTCGCTCCGTCGCCGCCGCCGTCCGAGCTGTCTGAACAGGAGGCGATGATCCCGCCGACGACGACGAGACCGACCGAGAGAAACGTGCGATGCCGGGGAGAGACAAAAGAACGCAAGCGCGACCTCATGTCGCACCTATACCTCGGTCTACTCCACTCTGCTACCAGCCATGCCCGCTCGAAGTCGCCCTGCCACCAGCGCTGCAGCCGATCGACAAATTTCTCATCGCTAGGTGCTGAGCCAAGCTGCCTCGTCGCGGCGACTCACTTCGCGATTTTTGTCGTGCTGCCTGAGCAGCGATCACTGGTTGCCCCGTGATCGTTGCTCGAAACGATTCCCGAGGCATCCATCATTATCAACTGACCGGTTCCTCGCACCAGTGGCACCACCGCTAGCAAATCAACGCGCGGTGTACACGCCGTCACACCAGAACTCGCACTCCTCCGTCGGGTTGCCGGTGAAGCTACTGCGGTAGTAGATGACCATGTCCTCGTACATGCAATCGCAGCTGCCGATGACATCGGTGTCCGCGCACGCGCCCGACGCCTTCACGTCTTCGCCATTCGACTCGCATTCGGTGTACTGGCATTCGGCGGCGGGCATCTCGTCGCAGGTCTCGCCCCACTCGCAATGACAAGCTGCGCCCGACGAGCCACCATCGTCATCGTCGCCGCCGGAGCAGGCGCCGACCAAGGCGGAGGAAGTGATCAACAGCAAGCTGCACATGCAAGTACGTAGAATTCCCATTGGAGCGAGCGTGCATGAGCCTCGGACTGCTGTCTAGGAGCCTGCGGGTAGGGGATCGGACTACACGTCAGCGCGAACTGTAGACGCAGCGCACGAAGTCGGGCCTCTCGCAGGCTGCTTTTGGATCGCCGGCGAAGCTACGGCGATAGTACGTGACCGAATCGTCGGAGTCACAGCGACAGCTTCCGACGACGTCCTTCTGCGAGCACTCGCCCCCGCTCGTGTCGGCGTAGATCGACATGCAATCCGTGCCTTGGTCCGTGCACACGGCTTTCTCGCACTCGGTGACCGCGCAGCCCGCCTCCAGTTCTGCTGCAGATATCTCCCCAATCACAGGTGCACCTCGAACTGCCGCTACCCTCGTCGTCGGAGCAAGCGGCAACGGCGGAAGCCGCTGCGGCCAGGATTGGTGCACCCATGCGCGTACGTGCCACTCGTGTTTTCACAGTGCCAACTCCCTCGCATCACCCTCGCCCATGACAAGTCTCCTCCTGCCGATCACTCTGACTCTGGCAGCGCGCGCCGCCACGAGGGGCCAGGAGATTTCATCACTCGTCACTGGGCGCCACTGCGCGAAGCGGTCGCATGCGTTCGTAGCCTCCGCTCGCTGGACGCCGTTGGGAACCGGGGGGACAATACCCCTCATAGAACATTCTACTTGTATAACTATTGAAAATTACAAGCAAAACTAATATTCACCGTGAACGCAGTTCCATTACTTAACACTGTTAAGTACAGTACCTGAGTTCCTCATCGGAACGTCGGCCAGTAGACTCGGCGGGCATGGGCATTCAGGAACGGCGCGAACGAGAACGGCAGGAGCTGCGGGTGAAGATTCTGAACACTGCGCGCGAGCTCTTTGCCAAACGTGGCTACGAGGCGGTGACCATGCGCGAGATCGCTCGTCGCATCGAGTATTCGCCGACTGCGCTCTACGGCCACTTCGTCGACAAAGAGACGCTGTTCCGCGAGCTCTGTCGGCAAGACTTCTCCGAATTCGCGCAGAGCCTGCTGCGCGAGGTCAGCAACGTGCACGACCCCGTCGAACAGCTGTGCCACGCAGGCATCATGTATCTGTCGTTCGCCGAGCACTATCCGGAGCACTACCGGTTGATGTTCCTGGCAGAGCACCCAGACCTTCCGCCCACGGAAGCCGAGCGCAACGACCCCACGCAGAACGCGTATGTCTTCTTGCGCGCGCTGGTAGTGGTGCTGATCGACAGCGGTGCGCTGCGCCCCGAGCTCGAAGACGTAGATCTCGTGGCCCAGACAATCTGGGCTGTCGTGCACGGCGCCGCCGCGCTGGACGTGAATCGGAAGCAGACCGACGACTGGCTGGACATGAGGCCGCGCGCCGAGCGCTTTCGCGCCACGCTCGAGCTCGTGCTGCGCGGCCTGATGCGTAAGCCCGAAGAGCAGCTGGTGAAAATGGCCCGCGCCCTCGGCACGCTCGATGGCGTCGTGGCGAACCGAACCAGCGAGGCGACCCGGCAGTCGCCCGCGGCTCCGCGCGGGGCTCGTCGCGCCTCGAGCGCCAAGCCGGCGACGAAGGACTCGGCACGCAAGCCAACGCGGTCGCGGGCGGCGCGCGCCCGAAGGTAGGAGGACGTTGTGGTCGATCTGGGACTGAAGACGCTGCTCCACGACAAGCTCCGCTTCGCCATCACCACGCTGGGTGTTGCGTTCGCCGTGACGCTGGTGCTCGTCCAGATCGGCTTGTTCGTGGGCTTGCTCGACAATTCCACGATCACGATCCGTAAGCTCGACGCGGACCTGTGGGTCACGAGCAAGAACTCGCCGAACCTCGACTTCGTGCACCAGTTTCCCGAATCGAACGTGTACCGCGTGCGCTCGATTCCCGGTATCGAACGCGCCGACAATTTGATCTTGTCCTTCATGCAGGTCGCGCTGCCCACCGGCGCCGAAGAAACGACGGTCGTGTACGCGATGAAGGACTTCGAACCGTGGGGTGTTCCCTGGCGGGTCCGAGGAGCAAACCTCGGCGACCTCAGGCGCGGTAACTTCGTGATGTTCGACGAATCCGCGGAGAAACGCTTCGGCAAGTTCCAGATCGGCGACTACCGCGAGGTGAACGGGCGGCGCCTGCGCATCGTGGGCGTGACCACCGAAGCCAAGAGCTTCACGACCACGCCGCTGTCGTTCATGGCCTATGAGAAAGCGCAGGAAATCCAGCCAGATCTGCTCTCGGGCAAGACCTCGTACATCGTCGTCAAGCTGTCCCGGGGCGCCGATCGCGAGCAGGTGCGTCGGGAGATCGCCAAACGCTTGCCGTACAACGACGTCTACACCAGCGCCGAGTGGGCGGAGCGCTCGCGCAACTACTGGATCGAGAATACCGGCATCGGCTTCAACGCGTTCCTGACGGTGTTTCTCGGGTGCTTGGTGGGGGTGGTGGTGGTCGCTCAGACGCTGTACGCCTCGACCATGGAGCACATCAAAGAGTTCGGTACGGTGAAGGCGATCGGCGGCTCGAATCTCGACATCTATCGCATGCTCGCCAAGCAGGCGTCGATCGCTGCCGGTTTCGGCTTCGTGCTCGGCTACCTGCCGGCGCAAGCGTTGAAGCCGGTGGTGGCCCGCGCCGATCTCAAGTTGATCATCGAACCCGGCTTCACCGCCATGGTCGCGGCCGGCACGCTCACCTTGTGCCTGTGCTCGTCGCTCATCGCATTTCGCAAGGTCGCCGGCATCGATCCGGCGCTGGTGTTCCGCTCGTGAGGTTCACACATGTTCAGCGTGATTGCAGAAGACGTGACGAAGGTGTTTCGCGAGGGGCGCGAAGACGTGCCCGTGCTCAAGGGCGCGAGCCTGTCGATCGCTTCGGGTGAGATCGTGTCGCTCGAAGGCCCGTCCGGCTCGGGAAAGACGACGTTCCTGTCGATTCTGGGTTGCTTGCTCACCCCGAGCAGCGGCCGCGTCAGCATCGCCGGTGAAACCATCGAAGCGAAGCGCCCGGCCCAGCTCCAAAGCATCCGCAAGCGACACATCGGCTTCGTGTTTCAGCAGTTCAATCTATTTCCCGCGCTGAGCGCCCTCGAGAACGTCGAGTATGCGCTGAACCTGAAAGGCGTGAGCGGCAAAGCGGCACGCGAGCAAGCCCTCGCCCTGATCGAACGCGTCGGCCTGGTAGAGCGCGCCAAGTTTCTGCCTCGTGATCTGTCGGGCGGACAGAAGCAGCGCGTGGCGATCGCAAGGGCGCTTGCGGCGGATCCGTCCGTGCTGCTCGCAGACGAGCCCACCGCCAACCTCGACATCAACGTCGCTGAAACCATCCTGGAGCTCTTCGTCGAGCTCGCGCACCGCGATCGGCGCGCGCTCTTGATCGTGACTCACGATCCGAAGGTGCGCCGCGTGGTGGACCGCACCGTGCACATCGAAGGTGGGCGAATCGCGGCCTGACCCGGAAAGGAACAAGCCATGCAAATCGTAGAAAAGCTCAAGCAGCGCTTCATCTATCTGCTGCTCGTTGGCGCGCTCCTTGGCGTCGCCGGCTACGAGTGGCACCTGTTTCGGCAAGGCAACGTGATCGCGGTCGCTTCGGCGAAGCCCCCGCCCCGTCCGGGGCCGATCATGGCTGAAGGTCGCGTGGCGACGCACCCAGGCGGTGAGGTCACCATCGCTGCCGAGTTTCCAGGGAAAATTGCTGCAATGCACGTCCAGGAGCGCGACCGTGTGACCGCAGGCATGGTGCTCGCCGAGCTCGACGTCATCGAGGACAAGGCCGCACTCTCCGAGGCTTGGGCGCGGGTGCGCGAGGTCGACAGCGAGCTCGAGTACCTGAAGAAGGAGCAGCGCCGCAGCCAACTCTTGTTCGGCGGACAGGTGGTCGCCGAAGCCGAGCACGCTCGAGCTACGCAAGCCGTGCAGAACGCCGAACGCCGCAAGGCTTCGCTCGGCGCGGCGGCCGCGCGCATCCAGAGGCACATCGAGAAGGCGCGCATCGTAGCGCCGCGCTCCGGGGTCGTCACCTCGCGCCGGGCGGACGCGGGCGAAATGGTCGATGCCGGCGAGCCCTTGCTCACCGTCGCCGACCTCGACGAGCTACGCATCGAAGCCGAGGTCGGCGAGTTCGACACCGCACACGTGCGGCTCGGCGCGCGCGCAACCATCAAAGCCGAAGGCTATGGTGCGCGCACCTGGCAAGCCAAGGTGCACGAAATCCCCGACACTGTCGTGCCCCGCCAGCTGAAGCCGCTCGACCCTTCCAGCCCCGTCGACACGCGCGTGCTGCTCGTGAAACTCGCTCCCACCGAAAAGCTCCCCTTCAAGCTGGGTCAGCGCGTCGAGGTGACCATCGCGCGGTAGCAAGGCGCGCTGTTTCAGGCCTTCTTGGACCTGGGCTTCGCCTTCGGCGGCTGCTTCGGCGCGCGGGCGCTGGCGGCTCCTGGGCTGCTTTGAGGGCTGATGGTTTCGCCGCGGGCGAGCATGGCCACGAGCTCGGCGATCTTGCGGGCGCGTCCGGCGGGCGTCTTCATGTTGTTGGTGCGGAAGACGATGGCGAACAGGTTCTGACGATTGAGCGTGCGGAACTTCGCGCGGGCCTTGGCGTTGGCTTCGATCGCGCGCTTCAGATCGTCCGGGATGGTGTCGTGGCTGAGGCTGCGGATGGGCGCGTAGGCGGCGTCCCAGCGACCGTCCGCCTTGGCGGCGTCGACGTGGCGCTGGCCGTGAGGTGTCATGCGTCCGTCGGCGCAGAGACGTGCGACGTTGTCACGGTTGATCTGGCTCCAGATGCTCTTGGGTTTGCGCGGCGAGAAGCGTTGCAGGAACGACTGCTCATCGAGGCCCTTGCGGACGCCGTCGATCCACCCCCAGCACAGGGCCACGTCGATCGCTTGTGCGTTCGTCACGGTCGGCACCCCAGAGCCCTTCTTGTAGATCCTGAGCCACAGCTCCGTTTGCTTCGCATGGTTGGCACCGAGCCATTTGTAGAAGGCTGCCTCGCTGGGGAAGCTCTTGATCTTCGTCGGGTCGGGGACGATGGGGGGCATGTCGGGAGCTTAGCCCCCGGCACGGGTGGCGGTCACGTCACCGAGCCGCTACCATCACTCCATGGCTGGCGAGAAGGGCCGTGCGCCCGTGGTGGTGCTTCCGGGGGCAGGTCGCGAGTATGCGATGGGCCCGCTGCAGGCCGTGTTCAAGGCTGACGGCGACGAGACGCGCGGGCAGTACTCGATTTCCGAATGGTGGCTCGACCCCTACACGCGGGGCCCTGGCCAGCATCAGCACGACGAAGACGACGTCTTCTTCGTGATCGAGGGGACCATGAGCTTCTACGTGGGCGGCGCCTGGATCGATGCGCCCAAGGGCTCACTGGTGATCGCGCCTGGAGGCACGCCGCACGACTTCGAGAACCGCACCGGAGAGCGAGCGGGGGCGCTCAACCTGTCGGTACCCGGTGACTTCGAGCCGCACATGCAAGGCATCGCCGAGTGGTTCCGCGCGCGGAGCGCCGCCGACTCCCGCACGGCGAATGCGCCTACTGGTCACTGACAAGCGACCACCGCTTCAGTGCCGCAGGCGCGACTCCTCGAAGAAGACCTCGAACCGGGTCGGCGCGGCCAGCGTCGGCGCGAACGAGAACTCTATGGGCGTGTCCTTCAGCGTCTCGATCGATTTCGCGGGGCCCCGCACGACATCGACGATCATCCCGTCGGCATCGTACAAGGCGACCCATGCGTACCAGGCGGCGAGGTCGGCGCTGCTGAGTGCCACGCCGCGGACTAGCTTGCCGTCGGGGGTATCGACGAGCTCGAGGTCCTTCAGGCGGGGCAGATCCGGTGCGGGTTGCAGCTCACCAAGGTTGGAGGGGGTGGGGGTCAGATCGTGGCGGAGCGTCGCGGCGGAGGCGAGGATCGCGTCGACTTGTTCTGATTGAAGCCCGCTTAGGGTGAAAACTTCGGCGAACCCGAGGCCACGGCCGCCGGGTGGAACACAGCTGTCGAGAAACGTCACTCCGTCGGCGCTGTGCCCGCTATAGAGGCTCCCCATTGCGACCCCCGTGAACGCCGGGGCGCCCGCAGCGAACTCGGCGCTGAACACGCTGGCGCCGGCGAGCATCGCTCCCGACGAGTCGAGCACCGCCGCGTTCAACAAGATGTGGCAGGTGGGCTCGCTCGCATCGTTGCGAAAGGTGAAGGCCCAACGGATCTGACCATCAGCGTTGCGACCGAGCGTGCTGCCGAGGATGACGATGTTCTCGTCACCCTCGATGGGAAGCTCGGGCGACTGGATCTCGCCGGACCCGGGCGGGCCGGCCGCCGTGCTGCCACCAGGGCCACCACTAGAGTTACCGCCGACGGTGTTCGCCGCAGCGTTCCCAGCGGTATCGCCGTCCGCTTCCGTGGTGGCGCCGCAGCACAGCGTGAGAGTCGCCAGGGAACCGATCGCCCACTTCTCGAGAAGTCGCACCCAGTCTATGCTGCCGTGGGCGAAGGATGGACGCAACGTGCGTGCTACGGTTCCCCTGTGGCAACCAAAAAAGCGCGGCGAAAGCTGCGGTTCGAGCAAGCGGAGGTCGCGGAAGCGTTTGCTGTGCTACCGCGCTGGCGCTTACCTACCACCTGCCGGATCCATGACGAGCACGACGTTGCCGCGCTTGTGGCCCTGCTCGACGTAGCGATGCGCCTCCGCCGCCTCGAGCCAGGGATAGGTCCGGTCGATCCGAGAACCGCTCGAGCTCTTGAGAGGGATCGTAACCCACACGCAGCATGATGCCAGAGCCGGCGGCGGCAGGCCACGCTTGGGGGAGCGGTGCTGCTCCCCCCAATGTTGCCCGCGTCTCTCGCTAGTTCCAGTTGTCGATCTTCAGGTCGTCCGGCGCCGGCTTGCCTGTGCCGGTTTCGACCAGCTCCTTGAGACTCAACAGGAACGTCGCCCATTTCATGCTGCAATGGGCCATGAAGTCGACGGGCTCGCGCCAGTTTCGGTGACCGAACAGGAGCAGGGTGTATTCGCCCTCCTGACACAGGCAGAAGGTCACGTCGGTCCCGAGCCACTCGTCGGGTCCCGACTTGAAGCGCCAATGAACCTGACCTTCCGGGTTCAGCTTGGCGACTTCGAACTGCATCTTGCCGCGTTCCGTGCCGGCGTGGTTGCGGAACAGGACCTGCACGGTTCCACCCGTGGTCGAGTCGCCCGTGGTGTCCTTCGTCCACCAGTTGGCAACGCCCTCGACTGTCGACAATGCCGCGTAGACCTCCGAAAGCGGGGCCTTGATTCCGATCTTATGAATGATGTCTGCCATGATGAGCTCCTGGGTTGGAGACTCATCTCTAGCGCCGCTCCCCTGCAGGCAGGGAGTAACATGTCAGGCGCGCTTTCAGGTGTCGACGCGGTCAGTCGAGGCATTGCGTCAAGTACGGCTCGCGCACTCGAGCAACAGCGCGGCCGGGCAGCCCCGAATCCACGCGGGGGCCCGCCATTCATCCCTGGTTTGCACGTTCTACTGGTTGAAACAGTTCGGGTTTCCAAAAAAATCTCGCGGCGACGTATCCTGGGGTTCGGCTCACACGTTGTTCTGCCATGTCTTCTGAAGCTTCTGACCCCCTCGACGCCCTCTCGGTGAACGCCCGCCGCTCCTGGCACGGCTTTCTCTCGGTGTACGAGCCGCTGCGGCCCGAGCTCTATCGCTACTGCCGCTACCTGACCCGCAGTCCCTGGGACGCCGAGGATCTGGCGCAGGACGCGCTCGCTCGCGCGTTCACCACTTTGAGTCGCATGGAGCACGGGCCCCCGAACCCGCGTGCCTGGTTGTTCCGCGTGGCCTCGAACCTGTGGATCGATAGCGTCCGCCGCGAGCGTAGCGCGCTCACGGACGAGCGCACGCCCGAACCCAGCGCCACGACCCCCGACCCGCAAGCCACGCGCGAGGCGGCGAGCACGCTGGTCGCCCGGCTCGCCCCACAAGAGCGCGCGGCTGTCGTGCTGAAGGACGTCTTCGAGTTCAGCCTGGAAGAGGTCGCCGAAGCCCTCTCGACCACGGTGGGAGCGGTGAAGGCGGCGCTGCATCGTGGGCGCGACAAGCTCGAGGCGCCAGAGCCAGACACGACTCGGCGCGCCGTACCGGAGGTGGTGACGGCGTTCTGTGCGGCGTTCAATGCGCAGGACGTCGCGGGTATGACGGCGCTGCTCTTGGATCACGCTGCCATCGAGGTGGTGAGCGCGACGATCGAAGCTCCCAAGGACGGCAAGGTGCTGCGAGCCCTGATCTTTGGGGTGAAGCGCATGGCGCGCGCCGCCGAGTTGGGGGGCATGGAGGCTCACTTCGTCGCGGGAGTCCAGCCGATCCCGCCTCGTCTGGAGCTCGTGAGCTGCCGCGGCGAGCCGCTGCTAGTCTCGTGGTACTCACACGACGACGGCGAGGCAGTGCGCGCCGTCACGCGGCTCGAAGTCAGCGACGGCCGCATCAGCCGCCTGCGCAACTACTTCTTTACGCCGGATTTCATCGAAGACGTGTGCCGCGAGCTGGGCTTGCCCTTCCGCAGCAACGGCTACCGTTGGTGGTTGCCCCAGCGCTCGCCGTCGAACTAGCCAACGAACCCAGAACGATTCACGCGCGTGCCGCCCGCGATCGGGTGACGTGCGTTCGTCGAACCAATCCGAAGCAGGAAGCCAAATGTCACTCGAACTCTATTACCATCCCTTGTCATCCTACTGCTGGAAGGCGCTGATCGCCTTGTACGAAGCCGACGTGCCCTTCGAGAAGCGACTCGTCGATCTGCAAGACCCAAACCAGCGCGCCGCGTTCCTGAAGCTGACCCCGCTCGGCAAGTTTCCCGTCCTCGTGGATACCACGCTCGCCCGCCACATTCCGGAATCGAGCATTCTCATCGAGTACCTGGCACGAGACATCCCCAGCGCCGCGCGACTGGTACCCAGTGACCGAGATCTTTCGCTCCGAGTGCGAGCCGGCGACCGGTTCTTCGATCTGTATGTGATGGAGCCCATGAGCAAGATCGTCGAAGACCGGATACGGCCCGAGGCCGAGCGTGACCCGCGTGGCGTGGCGAATGCACGAGCTCGGCTCGACACTGCGTATGCGATCGCCGAAGGTTTCCTCGAAGACACAGGCTGGGCCGCCGGCGACGACTTCACGTTGGTCGACTGCTCAGCCGCCCCGGCGCTGTTCTACGCGAATAAGGTACAACCGCTGACCGCCGCGTTTCCCCGCATCCGCGCCTACTGCGATCGTCTCGCCGCGCGACCGAGCTTCGCACGCGTGCTGCGCGAAGCCGAACCGTACATGTCGATGTTTCCGGGTTGACCGCAGCGATACGGGCCACCTTGGAGGCCGAGGTCGGCTATGGAGGGCGCCATCAACGGGTCCGTGAGAAAGCGCGGCACGAACCTCCGGTGGTCAGCTCACGGTGCTGGAATCAGTTGAATGGGCCGTAAGATCGGCGGGCGCGGGTCGAGGATTGCTACCGGCCTGAGTTCATCGCCGTTGAACTGGAGGTTGTCGAACTTGCCGCCCACGTTGGCCATGCTCGAGTAGTAGCTGGACGAGAAGCGCACGTACTTGATGCGGGCGGAGCCGGCGTTGATGCTCAGTGTCCGAGGTTGGTCCCAGCCCGTGTTGGGGTAGAGCACCGGATATTGCGTCGTCGCGATCCACTGGTCGTTGGCATCGTAGGCGGCGATCCACGGGGCCGCGAGCGTATTGCCGATGTGCTCCGGATGCTTGATGGGGGTCACGTCGATCATGACCCAGTCTTTGGGGTTGGCGAAGCTGGCCTGCAGCACGCCGAAGCGGACGTCGAAGGATTGCAGCTGGGGGTGAGGCGCGACGACGTTGCTGCCGCCCGAGAGGCGTGCGTAGACATTGCCCGCCGTGCAGCTAGTGGAGGCGTAGGCCCTGCTCGCGGTCACGCACGAGAACGTGACGCCGTAGCCCGCGTAGGCCGTGTCGACGATGCTGCCCGAGGCCACTGGGGTGCTACCCGTCGCAAAGAAGATCGGTTGGTTCTGCACCTGGTCGAAGTCGACGAGGTAGTCGGGTGTTCGCAGCTCCTGCTCCACGGTTCCGACTGTTTCGGTGCCTTCGAAATCATCGCCACCTTCGACATCGCCGGTGGTGCCGACGCACGCAACGAAGGGAACGGCACTGAGTGCAATCATCAGAACTTTCTGCATTCGAAGACCTTTCTATGTGGGATGTCAGACCTCACTGCAGCCCATGTGCCAGCGCTGTCGATCGTGCTGCGCACGGGTTTTTGGCTTGGGCGCGCGGCCGGCCCCGCGTCTCGTCTCATGCGCAGCGGGGAGTGTCTCATGCGACGTGCGCACGCTACGGGGTGACGCACCGCCTTGCCCGAGCAGGGGGTGACCGCTACAGTCGCAGCATGTCGACGCGGGAGCCCACGGCTGGCGCGACCCAGCCGAACGCGCCGCAGTCGATCGCCAACCAGGCGCGTTGGTGGCTGCACTTCATCTACCCTCGTGAGCTCGAGGGTCAAAGCGTCGAGCTCGCGCACGGGCTCACGTTGGGGCGCGACCCTTGGGGTGATGCGGAAGCGTCGGACGGCAACCCTGCCATCGAGCGTGGGGTGGTGAGCCACCCGACGGTGTCCCGGCGCCACGCTCTGGTCCAGCTTGGCTTCGGGGGGCTCGGTGCGGCGTTTCTGACTGACCTGGGCAGCCACAATGGTACCCGGGTGGATGGCGCGCCCGTGCAACAACCGACGCCGCTGACTCCCGGCAGGGTGGTGCGCCTGGGTGACGCGCTCGCCGTCGTCGACGATGCTGTCGCCACGGCGAGTGATGACGGTACGAGCACGCTCCAGGGGCGTGCGGCGAGCATCGCGAAGGTGCGACAGCTCTTGGTTCGAGCGGCACCGCAGCCTGCGCCGGTACTGATCCTGGGAGAGACTGGCACTGGTAAGGAGTGGTTGGCCGCCGACGTGCACCGCATGAGCGGGCGCGGTGGGCCGCACCTCAAGCTGAGCTGCGCCGAACTCGCGCCCCAGCTGATCGAGTCGCAATTGTTCGGACACGAGCGCGGCGCGTTCACGGGGGCTGACAGCCGTCACCCCGGATTGTTCGTGGCGGCTAACGGCGGCACGCTGTTCCTCGACGAGGTGGGCGAGCTGCCGCTCGAATCCCAGGCCAAGTTGCTGCGTGTGTTGCAGGAAGGCGAGGTGCGACCCGTGGGCAGTGTTCGCACGCAGCGCGTCGACGTGCGCGTCGTGTGCGCCACCAACAAGGACCTGGCGCGTTTGGTGGAGACCGGTGCATTCCGGCGTGACCTGCACGCGCGCTTGTCCGTCTTCGAATTGCGCTTGCCCGCCCTGCGCGAACGGCGCCTGGACATCCTGGGTTGGGCCGATCGTTTCTGGCAACGCGCAGGCGGTGCTGCTGGGGGTATCCAGTGGCACCCGGTCGTCGCCGAGCAACTCACGCTGCACACGTGGTCCGACAACCTACGGGGAGTCGAGCGGCTCGTACAGCGGCTGTCGACCTACGGCCGATCCATCAGCGTTGGGATGCAGCTGTTGCGCGAAGTCATGCCCGAGTTCACCGCCGATCCTCAGCCGTCCAGTCCCGCGCCGTCACCGAGCGCGGCGCCGGCGACCGCCGTACGCCCGGCGACACCTGCGCCTGCGACGCCTGCGCCTGCCGGGCCCCAGGTACAGCCGACGCGTGACGAGTTCTTGGCGGTCTACGAGGCGTTGGGGCGTAACGTCCGCGCCGTGTCCAAGCATTTCGGGCGTGACCGGCGTCAGATCTACCGGTGGCTCGAGGCGTTCGGCATCGAACGCTGATCACTCGGGCGGCAGCAAAGCCGAGCTGGCGATCGGAAACGTTCAGCCAGGTGAATTCACCTGTCAATTCGCCGCGACTGCGCTGGCGGCGCTGCGTGTGGTAGTATGGGGGTCTTTTCGGGAGCGGTCTGATGGTGCCATTCAACAAGAAAGAGTTTCTCGCGTTGGTGGCGGGGGCCAGCGCGCTCGCCCTGTTCGGCTGTGGCGGCACGACGTCGTCCGGAAGCGAGGCGAGCGTGGAGTCCTCCGGCAGCGGCGGTACTACCGAGCACGGCGCTTCGACGGGCGCTCACGACGGGACCGGTGGTGGTAACTCCGGTCACGGCGCTCGAGCTGCCAGCTCGGGCGGTAGCACCACGCGTACGAACACGAGCGGCTACACCGGCCCGAGCGGTTCGACCGGCGGCATCGGCGGCACGGGCGGCGGCGGTTGGACCGGGGGCAGCGGAGCCACGGGTAGCACGGGGGGAACGGGCGGCACGGGCGGTTGGACCGGCGGCAGCGGAGCCACGGGGGGAACGGGCGGCACGGGCGGTTGGACCGGCGGCAGCGGAGCCACGGGGAGCACGGGGGGAACGGGCGGCACGGGTTGGACCGGATCGACGGGCAGCACCGGATCGACGGGCAGCACCGGTGGCACGGGAGCGACAGGTAGCACCGGCGCTACAGGCAGCACCGGCGCTACAGGCAGCACCGGCGGCACCGGTGGCACGGGCGGCTACACCTGCGACCGGTACCTCATCGCGACGAGTTCGGGCAATCACCAGCACACGCTGCTCCTGACGCCCAGCGAGATTTCCGAGGGCACGGGCATCACCGTACTTTCCAGCAATGCGGCGGGCCACGCGCACTTCGTAGCCATCACGTCCAGCGACTTCGAGGTGCTCAGCAGTGGGGGCTACGTCAGGAAGCGATCGTGTGCCAGTGACGACCACGAATGGGTACTGTCGTGCAGCTCCTCGCCACCGGCGCCGGGCGGACCAGCGTGCACCGACGAATGCGGGGACGGCATGGATCCGGGCAACGCCTGTCTGGCTAGCGACTAGTCCCTAGGCAGCCGTAACCCAATCCGAGTCGAAGTGCCGTTCGGCGCGCCTTCAAGACGTGCCGCTCCCGCGTTGCTGGCTTGGTAGCGAGCGCGCGATCGGGCATCGGCGGCGAGGATGACCACGTACACGAGGGCCACGGGTCCGAGGTTCTTGGCCATGAGCAGCGCCAACACGGGGGTCCACGGGACATTCCCGCCCGAAACCACTGACCCGAACCCGACGATGCCAGCCGTCTCGGTCGCCTCTCCTGCGAGCGAGCGCACGGCGCTACTCACCCATGCTGCGAGCACCTGAGCAGGCGCAGCGATCGCGCGAGGCAAGGCAGTCGCCGCGGCCATAGAAGGCCCCGGCATCGGTGCCACGCCAATGAGATTGTGTTCGTTCTTGCGGACGCTGAGGGGCACCACGCGACCGTTTCGTTCGACTTCGATGGACACGGACTCAGGAGCTCGCTGAACGGCTTGCCGGAACTCGTCGAAGCTCTTCACCGCCGTCCCTTCGACGCTGTGGGCGACGTCACCGCGCAAGACACCCGCTTGCTCAGCAGGGCCACCCTGGGCCGGAATCAAGCTCAGCGTGGCGCCGGCGGGTGTGCTCACCATCCCTGCGAAGAAGGTGGCTGCGCATAGCGCGTACCCAGCGCCTACTCCGGCCATTCCCTCGAAGAGCCGCGCTGAGCCGGCGACCGGGGCTCGGCGTTGGAACAACGGCGGCGGCACCGAGTGGAGGCGACGCCGAGCCCAGTGCAGCAAAACCAAGAGTCCCAGGAGTGCCAGCTTCCCGGCAGCCCACAGGATCACCCCTACCACGATCGGAGGCAT
The DNA here is from genome assembly GCA_025937785.1 of Polyangiaceae bacterium. Taxonomy (GTDB): domain Bacteria; phylum Myxococcota_A; class Polyangia; order Polyangiales; family Polyangiaceae; genus JAICQQ01. The sequence continues at coordinate 3,322 of JAICQQ010000057.1, read as the reverse complement.
TCCGCCGTCATCCACGGCCAGCTACACTGGCACAGGTGACCGAGGAACAAAATCCCTATTTGCCGGCGATCGCGGAGTCGGAGTCGTTGGTGGAGCAGATTCGCGCGCGCTCGACCTGGGCGGCGGTGTTGGGAGCCTTAGGATTGCTGGTTCTAGGAATCGTGGCTCCGTTTGCCGTGTACCTCGGCCACCAAAGCCTCAGCCGCATGCGCCGGACGGAGACGGGGCTCGAGCACCGCGGGGCCGCCTTGACGGGTACGATCCTAGGATGGCTGGGCTCCGCCATCTTGGTGATCTCGGTCACGCTAGAACTGCTGGCAGCGTTCATGTCGTGAGTCGGCGCTCAGGGATCGCCCCAGCCCCGACGGCGGGATTCTGGCGAACCTTGCAGCACGTCTTGCACGGCTTGCAGCAACTCGGACGGGAGGAATGGCTTCTGGAGAAAGTGGAGCCCGGCATCGAGCACGCCGCCGTTCACGATGGCGTTTTCGGTGTAGCCGGAGATGAACAGCACGCGCAAGCCCGGCATTCTCAGTGTCAGGCGCTCGGAAAGTACGCGCCCGCCCATACCGGGGAGCACGACGTCGGACACCAATAGGTCGAAGGGCGACTCGTTCTCGACGAGGCGCAAGGCTTCTTCTGCGGTGGTCGCGCTCGTCACGTGGTAGGCGTGCTTGAGCAGCGTGCGCTCGACGATGGAGCGAACCGGGGCTTCGTCCTCGACCAACAGCACGCGCTCGCCGTGACTCGCCGAGGTCGCTGGCGCACGCTCGGATTCCGGCACCACCTCGGCGTCGACGGTGGGTAGGTAAACCTTGAACGTGGTGCCTCGCCCGACCTCACTGTAGACACTCAGGTGCCCGCCGCTCTGCTTCACGATGCCGTAGCACGTGGCCAGCCCCAACCCGGTGCCGCCCGCGCGCGTCGTGAAGAAGGGCTCGAACAGGTGCGGGACCGCGTCCGCCGGGATGCCGCGCCCCGTGTCGCTCACTGCCAAGAGGACGTACGGCCCCGGTTCGACTCCAGGGTGGCTGTCTGCGTAAGTCTGATCGAGCGTCACGTCCAGCGTCTCGAGGGTCAGCACGCCGCCGGCCGCCATCGCGTCGCGGGCATTCGTGACCAGGTTCATCACGACCTGCTCCAGCTGGCTTTCGCCGGCGCGCACGCGGCCGCGCGCGGACAGCGAAAGCAGGACTCGGATGTGCTCGCCGATCGCGCGCTGGAACACCTTGTCGAGCCGTTGGATCAGCGCGTTGGGATCGATGACTTTGGGGTCGATCACCTGGCGTCGAGCGAAAGCCAAGAGCTGCGCGGTCAGGGCAGCGCTGCGTTCCGCGGTGACTCGGATGGCGTCCAGCAGCGGGCGTATCTCTTCGACCGAGCTGGCTTCCTCGGCAAACTCCAGATTACCCAGGATCGCCGTGAGCATGTTGTTGAAGTCATGCGCGACGCCCCCCGCGAGCCGCCCGATGCTCTCCAGCTTTTGCGCTTCGATCAGCCTTTCTTCGAGCAATCGACGCTCGGTGACATCCTGCGTGCTGCCCACGATGCTGGCGACCTGACCCTCGTGGTCGCGAACGGCCAGGCCCGAAACGCTCAGCCAGCGAACATCGCCTCGGGATCGGACGATGCGGTGCTGCAGCGGTCCGTAGCGCCCCGTCGTCTGCACTCGATCGAGGGCTTTTGCCACGAGCTCTCGATCGTCGGGGTGAACGTAGTCCGAGAGGAGCTCTCCGAAACGCAGCGTCTGCGCCGTTTCTGGGTAGCCCATGATGGCGCGCGTGCGCGCGTCCCAGGTGCCGGAGCCGTCCTGCAGGTTGTAAGTCCAGATCCCCAACTCTCCGGCGTCGATCGCGACCTGCAATAGAAGCCGCTGCTCTTCCAGCGTCGTCACGTCGGTGGCGACTATCACGAGCGAAGTGACTTCGCCGTCTTCGATGATGGGACTCACGCGCGTCAGGTAGTGTCCCATCCGATCTGCGCTCACCGGGGCGACGGTCGCGAACTGCTGCACCGTACGGGTCTCTGTGGTTCGTTGCATGGCTGCGGACGCCGTTTCGCGATGAGCTTCCGGTAAGAAGCTCACCGCCGGAGCGCCGACCACGTCTTCCATCCGAAACCCCGGTGTGACGTGGTTCAGGTAGAGGAACTTGCCGTCGACGCTGGCGCGGCTGATGAGATCGGGTGCGCTCTGCAGCATCGTGTGGAGCACGCGGACTTCTGCCTCCAACTCAGCGATGCGTGCGCGTCGATCACCCCCCATGCGGGCGATGCTAGTCGTCGCTGACCTTCGCGGCAACTCGCCGCGAACACCGCTAGCAATTTCTAGCTGCTCGGTATCCAGTCCTGGTTCGGCCCGCAGTACCGGTCGAATCTGGCGATCTCGTCCGCCAAGGGTTCCTGGAACTTAGCAGCGTCGCGCTGCAGGACGTCGGACGCGAGCGCCTCGGCGAACGGTCCACCGCGTGCGCGAACGCGCCTCACGAGCTCGTCCACCGAAGCCTTCAAGAAGTGCAGCTCCACGGCCGCATGCTCGTCCGCCGCAACTCGACGGATCCGCTCACGCTCTTCGGCACTCCACGAGCCGAACTCGAGCACCACGCTCAGCCCCGCGCGCAGCAGCGTGCCCGCATGTGCCAGCAGGCAATCCTGCAGTTTGACCCGGAACTCGAAGTCCACCAGGCTCATTCCCAGGCCCAGAACCCACTCATCCGCAGCCAAATGCACGGCGCCCACACGCTCCACGATCTGGTGCGCTCGCGTCGTCTTTCCAGCGCCTGGCAAGCCGCACACCAAATACAGTCTTGGTGACTCCACGCGGGCAGTCTGCCCGGGCGCCCGCTGCGTCGCAAGCAATGAGCGTCCGCCGCCGCCTCCTCGGTAAGTCCACGCTGTAGATGCGCAACGGCTCCTTCGAGCGTGCATGAGGCAGAGGGGTACACTGTTTGGATGAAGCTGTTGCGTGAACGGTACCGGAGCTTTGGGCACGCCCTGCGCGGGCTGAGTACGCTCGTGCGTACCCAGCACAACGCGCGGATTCATCTAGTGGCAGCAGCCAGCGTGGTGACAGCTGGCTGGTTCGTCGAACTTGGTAGCTCGGAATGGGTGCTGCTGACGCTGACGATCACGCTGGTGTTCCTGGCCGAGGCCGTGAACACGGCACTCGAGTTTCTGGCGGATGCGGTCATGCCTATTCAACACCCACTGATCGGGAAGGCGAAGAATGTCGCGGCTGCGGGCGTGCTGCTGGCGGCGATCGCCTCGGTGGTAGTCGGAATCCTCTTGTTTGGACCGAGGATCGCTCAGGCCAACTGAATCAATC
>JAICQQ010000374.1 GCA_025937785.1 Polyangiaceae bacterium | reverse complement strand
GTCGTCGTCCTCGTCCTCGTCCGATTCGTCGTCGTCGTCGTCCTCGTCCGATTCGTCGTCGTCGTCGTCCTCGTCCGATTCGTCGTCGTCGTCGTCCTCGTCCGATTCCTCGTCCTCGTCCGATTCGTCGTCCGACTCCTCGTCGTCCTCGCTCCCGTCCGATTCGTCGGAGTCTTCTTCTTCGTCCCCGTTGTCGGCGTCTTCCCAGCCTTCGTCCTCGAACAGGGAGTCCTGCTTGTCGCGTGTCGAACGCTTGCCCTCGGCGGCCCCCTCCACGTCGTGCGCTCCGTCGTCGACCGGATTCGAATCCGAGCCAGGCTTGTTCTTCTTGTCGTCTGCCATGATCTTTTCTTCCGTCTTAGTTCAAGATCTCCGCCCAGGCGTTGCCGATGATCTGGTCCGGACGATCGGCCGCGGTTGCTGTGAGCGCAAACTTGTCTGGTGCTAGGGAATAACCGGCGGTGCAAATAGATTCCCCCGGCCACACGGGCTTCTTGAATTGCATGCTGATGCCGCGCAGACGGCGTTCATCCAGGCCGCATACCGCTTGCACCACAGCTCGCGCGACGAAGCCCAAGGTGCAGAGTCCGTGCAAAATAGGTCCTTGGGGGAACCCCACCGAGCGCGCGAGCTCGGGGTCGGCATGCAAGGGGTTGAGGTCGCCCGAAAGGCGGTAGACGAGCGCTTGGGCAGCGCTGGTCGTCTGACGCGTTTCGAACGCTGGCGCTCGGTCTTTGGGTGCGGCAACGACCTCTGCCTTGGGTGGGCGAGGACCACCGAACCCACCCGTGTCTCGCACGAGCAGGTCCCACTCCATGGTGCATACGGGTTCGCCGTCTTGCTCGGTGACCGTATCGAAGACGAGGCGCGCCATTCGCTTCAGATCGTAGATACCGCTCAGAGTTCCTCGCGTCGTGAGCACGCCGTTGGGTTTCGGAGCGCGCTGAACGCGGATCGTCTGCCCGGTGTGCACGACATTGCGAAACGGGGCTCCTGCGCGATCGATGAGCTGCATCATGACCGGGTACGCGCCGGCGATGGGGAACGTCGGAAAGACTCGCGGCCCGCGCGCTTCATAGAGAAGCTCGAGCTCGTCCGGGCCAGCGCCGATGCCCAAAGCGTAGAGCGCCGCAGCCTTCCAGTCGTACTCGAATCGACTCGGATCGGTCTTGTATCCAACGGCAGAAAGGTCGAGGCTCATGGTCGAAACATTCCGGAGCGGTCGAAGCGTTAGCGCGCCCTTGGTAGGGGCGTCAATTGTCCCCCAACCGAAGCCCTCGATTTATCGGTCGTGCCCAGCAGCGATGTCCTCCAGTTCCTGACCTTGTTGCTGGGCGTCGATGCGCTGGAGATCAGCCGTTGGGCGCTGGCTTGGGCCCGCGTGACTCCGCTGGTGGTCATCGTTCCTGCGTTCGGACTGCGGGCCGTACCCGGCCCGATGCGCGTGGCGTTAGCCTTGAGCTTGGCACTGGCAGCGGCTCCGGCGCTGCGCCCGGTCTTGCCCGCAGGGCCTTGGGCGGTACGCGTGGCGGCGGAGTTCGTGCGAGGCTTGCCGGTCGCGCTCAGCGCGGCCACCGCGCTTTGGATGGCGGTGATGGTGGGTGGTCTGATCGACAATCTTCGGGGTAGTCAGGAGGCTTCAGCCCTGCCGAATGTCGATCCCGACAGCACGCCGACCGGCGCGCTCCTCACGATGCTCGTGGCCATCGCGTTTCTGAAGGGCGGGGGAGCCGCGCAGGCTGCGGCGGCCGTGGCTCGCGCCGAAAGCATTTCGGTCGGCGGTCTCCACCAGCTCGTCGTCACACTCGCGAGCGGTGTGGGCATTGCGGTGGCCGTTGCTACCCCGCTCGTCATGGTCACCATCGTCGTAGAAGTTGCGAATGCGCTGTTGGCCCGCGCCGCCAGTCCGGCGTTTCTCATGCCGACGTTGGCGCCGTTGCGAACGCTCGCCGTGCTTGGCGCCACGGCATTGGTGCTAGACCGCATCGTCGAGTACCTCGTGCTGCTCCAACGCTGGTAAGGTCTCACCGGTTCGCGCCGCCCGCGCTGCGCGAGACGATGGCCGCCGGCCGCAACACAGGCCGTTCTGGCTGTGCGGGTGGGGACCGGCTCTTAAAGCGAGGAGCGGTAGGCGATGCTCAAGCCGATCGAAACGACGGAGTTGCGCCCGGTGAGTGTCGCGCGCGTCCGGCCGATCGCTTCGGGATCATCGTTGTCGAACGGACCACGCTTGGCCTCGTCCGGCAAGAACCAGCTGCCGAACCGGAGCGCACCTCCGATCGACCAGCTCGGCGCCAGCGCGAATGCAGCCCCCAAGCCGAGACCGACGGTAAAACCTTCGCTCTGTACCGTGACACCCGGCGTTCCGACGGTCGCGTACGTCTCGTTGGTGTCGGTGACATACGAGTCTTTGACGACGGTGAGGCCGGTGGCCAAACCCACCCAGGCTTCCGACGTCTCGCCGACGTACGGGTAGTAGCGCGCCATCGTCTCGAACATGAAGTACTGGCGCGTGTGCGACCGCTCCACACCGGGTGGATCGACGGTCGGGCTATCTCGGGTGGGCAACAGACCGAGCGTGATGCCGGCGCCCACGGCGAAGTCGACATTGAGGCGGAAGAACTGCCAAGCGTCGACCTGCGGCGTCGTATCGCCGCGTTCACATTGATCCGGCTCGGTGCACACTTCAGCCGCTGGCAGCGTCAGCCAACCGACCCCGAACTCGGCGATGCCCGCCGGGCGATTCAAAGCGGCGAAGCCGCGTTTGGGGCTGCGCTCGAGTTGGTCGCCGCCGGTGCCTAGCTTGCTGCTGCTCGTGGCCTGTGCGCTGGTGTCGATCGAGGTGTCGAGCGCCGCATCGCTCGCGGCGTCGGGCTCCTGACTCGAAGCCCGCTCGCTCCAGAGCCCGACCAGCGCTAGCACCAACGCGGCGGAGCGGAGCTTCGATAGATCGGAACGTGAGGCCAAGACAGGGGCATCGTACACGGCTTTGCTCACGCGACCGATCTGCTGGCGGCAATGGGCATCCTCTGGCGAGTTCGGCCTGGTGGCCGTTGGTCGCCACCGCGCTCAGATCTGCGCCAGCGCCTCCAGAAACTTTCCGGCGTTCTCGAGCCGATCGCGAGGCTTCTTGGCCAGGTTGGTGTGCACCAAGTCTGCGAGCGAGCGAGGGACTCGCGGGCCAGAGGGAAGCTCGTCGAGACGGGGCGGCGTGCGCGTCGTGTGCTGCACCAGCACGGTGATCGGATTGGGCGCATCGAAGGGTGGTCGACCGGCGAGACATTCGAACAGCAGGACGGCCAGTGAGTACACGTCGCTGGCTGGGGTGACGGCATCGCCGAGCGCGGCTTCCGGAGAGATATACAACGGGGTACCGAGGACGCTGCCCTTCGTGGTGGGGTGTGAGCCCTGCTCGAGGGTGCTCTTGGCGATTCCGAAGTCGAGCACCTTCACCCGCTGTCGACAGCCTTCGTCGCCAGCGACGAGCATCACGTTGGCGGGTTTCAGGTCCCGATGCACGATGCCGACCCGATGCGCTTCCTGGACGGCGGCGCAGATCTGTCCGACGACGTGGAGGGCGCGCGGCAGGTCGAATCCCTGGCGGTGGCGCACGAGCTCTGAGCGCAGCGAGACCCCAACGATCTGTTCCATGACGAGCACGGGCAATGCCTGCGCCGTCCCCGTAGGATCGCCGACACTCCCCGTGGCCTCGATCGCGACGATGTTCGGGTGGTCGAGGCGTCGCGCCAACCGAGCCTCGCGCTCGAACCTGCTGACCAGCCCAGGATCACCTGCCAGCTGCCGATGCAAGATCTTCGCCGCGACCAGGCGCCGGTCGACGACATCGCGCGCGGTGTACACTCGCCCCATGGAGCCATAGCCCTGCAGGCGCTCGAGCACGAACCGTTCGCAGACCGGCAGGCCGAGGAAGGGATCTCCGGCCAGCAGGGCCGACCCGAGGGCGCCCAAAGGGGCGCCGTCGTGGGGGCAATGGGTCGGGCCGGCAGGAAACCTCTCGGCACAAATGGGGCAGATCGGGTCCGACCCGCTCATGGGTTCCACGCTAGCAGAGGGATGGCAGCTCGGCTCGCCAGCCCTCAACCCTGGCCCAAGAACCGCACCCACTTCCTGCGTCTGACCGAAAAGCACTGGTAGTTCGTGCCGGCGCTCTCGGCCCGGACAATTTCCATGGACCTTCCCGCCCGCAGCACTAGGCTCCGCCCCGCTATGGGCGACCAGCCAGAGAGCAAAGTCGAGAGGGCCATACCCGACCCCGGGTCCGGCGCGCCCACGGACAGGGTCGATGGCGTTCCGGCGTATCGGGTGGAGCTGCCGGTCTTCGAGGGCCCGCTCGACCTGCTGTTGCACCTGATTCAGCAACACGAGCTGGATATTTTCGACATCCCGATTGCGTTCATCACGCAAAAGTACGTCGAGTACGTGACGCTGATGAACGACTTGAACATCGACGTCGCCAGCGAATACCTCGTCATGGCCGCGACGCTCACGCATATCAAGTCGAAGATGCTGCTTCCGCCGTCGCCGGATGACGAGGAAGAAGAGGAAGATGTCGAGCTCGATCCACGGGCCGAGCTCGTGAGGCGTCTCCTGGAGTACCAGAAGTACAAGCTGGCGGCCGAACAGTTGGGAGACCGATCCATTCTGGGTCGCGACGTGTTCACTCGGGGTGCACCCGCTCCGTCGGTCGAGGGCCCGGCGCCGCTCGCTCCGGTGGGCCTGTTCAAGTTGCTCGATGCGTTCCAGGCGGTGTTGAAGCGGGCGAAGCAAACCGCCGACCACCAGATCGACGTCGACCGCTTTTCGATCTCCGATCGTATCAACGAATTGTCGGATATTCTGCGCAACCGGCAGCGGGTCGACTTCGAGGAGCTGTTTTCGAAGGATCAGACGCGCGGCGATCTGATCGTCACCTTCCTGGCCTTGCTCGAAATGACCCGTATCCGCTTGATCAGGCTGATGCAATCCGGTCCTCTCGCGCCGATCTCGATCGAGCTTGCGGTCTCTGACGATGCTTACGAAGACGCCATCGACCCAACTGGCAGCGCTGAAGTCGACGGGAACGTCGCGCGCGCCGAAGCTGGGGATCAGCCGGGCGAGCTCGGCCTGATCGATCCGCTGGAGGCGCTCCACGGGACAGACACTCCCCCGGCTGAAGCGGTGGCTGACAGCGCTGGGCAAGCTCGAGCGGCTGACGGCGCTGGGGAGGCTGAAGGGGCTGACGGCGCTGGGGAGGCTGAAGCGGCTGACAGTGCCGGGGAAGCTGAAGGGGCTGACAGCGCTGGGGAAGCTGAAAGGGCTGACAGCGCTGGGGAAGCTGACGCGGTGGCTGACAGCGCTGGGGAAGCTCGAGCGGCTGACGGCGCTGGGGAGGCTGAAGGGGCTGACAGCGCCGGGGAAGCTGAAGGGGCTGACAGCGCTGGGGAAGCTGAAAGGGCTGACAGCGCTGGGGAAGCTGACGCGGTGGCT
>JAICQQ010000400.1 GCA_025937785.1 Polyangiaceae bacterium | reverse complement strand
CGATGTCGTACTCGGTGATGTACACCGGCAGGCCGGTGTCATTGTGGAGCTTCGTGATCAGGTTCTTCATGGTGTCGGTCGACACCCCGTTGGTCAGCCCGTGGGCTTGCGCACCGACGGCATCGATCGGCGCTCCGGCGTTCAGCACGGTCTTGGCGATGTTGATGAAGTGCTGGTTCTGATCGGCCCATTCGATGTTGTTGTAGTCGTTGAGAATGAGTATCGAGTCGGGACAAGCTTCGCGCGCCCAGTTGAAGGCGTTGACGATCCATTGCCAGTTGCCGTTCGTGCCGCCGCCGATCGAGTTGGCGTAAGCGGGGGTGGTGTGCGGCGGAGGTTCGTTGACGACGTCGATCAGCGGTGTGTTCGGGTAACGCGCGCAAAACTCCTGCATCCAGTTCTTGACCTCGGCCTCACCGATGTTTCCGCCGGGTTGCTGGCTGCCCCACACGAAGGTGTGCTGCTTGAAGATGATGCCCGTTCGTTGCGCGTAGTCGTAGACGGCATCCAGCGTCGCCCAGTTGAAGTCGCTCGAAGCGTTCGACTGCACAGAGCCCCATTTGCCGGCGTTCTCGGGTGTGATTTGGTCCCAGTAAGTCGAGAAAGTTCTGTCGTTGGTGTCGACCGAGTTCCTGCCGGTCGTGATGTTTCCGATGAACTTGGGCAGGGGTTCGCCCGTGGTCCAGTTGCCGGTGGTCGACGAACCAGTGGTCGACGCGCCGCCACTGCCGCCGTCGCTCGTGGTCGAGCTACCGCCGCCACTACCCGAAGTCGAAGTCCCGGTCGTGTCCGTGTCTCCGAAGCCGAACCCGGTCGTGCCGGTCGTTTCCGTGCTGGTGCCACCCAGCACCATGCCGGTGGTGTCACCGCCCGTAGTGCTGGCTCCCTGCGTCGTCGTTCCGCTCGTGGTCACCGCGGCCGTCGAACCCAGCGTTGCCGCGCTCGAAGTACTGGTGCTCATCGCTCCCGTGGTCGGGGTACCCAGCGTGGTCGCGTCGGAGTCGCTACCTCCGAGGCCGCCGTCGGTGTACTGCGGCGTTTCGTCGGCGCTGGCGCAGCTGGGCAACACCCCAGCGCAGGCGGTCGCCAGCGACAGCAAGCCCCAAGCACTCGCCTTGACCTCGGCTCCCATGAACTTTCGAAGTTTCTGCATCTTTCTCGCTTTCAGGGCGGGCATTCCGGTGGCGGGCGCGCCCGCTCGGCAGTGCTGTGCTGCGCTCGAGATGGGCCAGCGATCTGCTGTTCCCGTTCCGGCGGAGTTTTAGTGTTTAAATGTCAGATTTGTGGGATTGCTCATCCCAGGGGCGTATCCGTCGCGGCGAGTCCGGCGGGGTCGCCGCGCCCCTGCGCGCGAGGGTGGTGGACGAGAGCCCAGCATTCCGCAGTTCGAGATGGGGGCGCACGCCTGGGCAAGGTTTTGTCGCCTCGTCCCATGTTAGGGATGGCACGGATGTCCCCACCCGGTAGATGTCCTTTTTCTCCCCCCGTAAGCGCACTATTCTTGCCAGTGGGGTGATTTTTCTCCCCTCCTGACGTCGGGCAAATGTCGTCGCTGCGAAGCACCCGCAGCGACGAGCTACACCCCGTTGCCGTTCACTTCAGGGAACCCTGCTCCAGGAGCGCAGCGAAGGAAGGATCGGACTCGACCCAGCGCGACAGGCGGCTCGACGCACGCGCCATCGATCGCTTCACCGTGGACACGGAGATCTCGAGTGTGCTCGCGATCTCTTCGACGGTCATGAACTCGACGCGTCGGAGCGAGAAGACGAGCCGATCGCGGGGCGAAAGCCGGTCTAGGAGCGCATAGAACCGCCTCAAGAGCTCGCTCGATTCCACATCCGGTGTGACCACCCGAAGGTCCACCAATGTCTCGGGGCTCTTGAACGAGAGCCAGGCTCGAAGGCGGCGGTGGCGCAGCTGTGACTTGAGTGCGCGCACCGCGAACGAATAGACGAAGCTGCGCAGGCAATTCGGATCCTGAAGCGTGTGCGCCCGCCGAAACAGCCGCGCGAAGACCTCTTGCGCCAAGTCGTCGGCCTCGGACCGGGAACCGAGCGCACGCTCCGCCAGCATCAGCACCATGGGTGCGAACCGGTGCCACGTCTCGGCGACCGCCCACGCTTCGCCCCGAATCAGGCTCCTCGCGACTTCGGCGTCGCTGGCGTCACGGTGGTCGCGGCTTCCGAGCAGGACGAGTGGGGCGAGGGACCGGCTGCGCGTGGTGGGCATGGTGTGCGGCGGCGGTATGGTGGCGGGGCCCTCGCAAAACGGTTCACTTTTCCTCGCTGCACCGAGACAAATGGAGCCCCGGTGATGGGGGCGGTTTTGCCCCCCCCCCCGGGGGATGCGGGTGGATGCGGGACTAACTCATCGGGGCGGAGCCCAGCGACGGTCGCGGGCCGACGGGGGCAACAGTCGGTCAGCTTCAATCACATCGGTATGGAGGCGCTCCAGGTCCTCGAGGAACGAGTGCCACTTGCGATGGTCGCTCTCGAAGCGCGGCAACAGGTTCGTGCGCTCCAGACGATCGCCGAGCACGTCGAAGAGCTCGGGGCCCCGTTCGCGCTGACGATCGCCCAGGCCTCCATGCACTCGCAGCCTGCCGGTCTCCAGCGCAGCTTCGTCACCGCGCAGCTGATACGCCGTGGCGAGGTCCTGCCCGCGCTCGCGGATCAGGCTGTGCCCCATGAACGCATTGGCGCGACGAATTCCAGCGAGGTCCAACAACGTCGGGGCGACGTCGAGCTGGCTGGCCACCACGTCGCGGCGTCCGGGCTCGAGGCGCGGATGCTTACCGAAAATCACGAACGGGACCCAGGTGGATTCGGGGTAGAGCCCGTAGCCAATGTTGGAGCTGCCGTGTTCCCCGAGGGGAAATCCGTGGTCACCCAACAAGACGAACAGAGTCCGCGGATACCAGGTTTCGGAGGCAAGGCTCTGCATCATTTGCTTCACACAGCTGTCTGCGTAACCCATCGTGACCCGCATCTTGTCGTCGAGGGGAGCGTCCTTTCCGAGCGGCCCCAGGGCCTCGGCCGCGTTGAACGGGTAGTGATTGGTCTTGGTCATCGCGGTCACCAGAAAGGGCCGCTGTGCCGACAGGTTCGCGCGCATCCAGGCGGACATGTGGGCCAACATCGCGCAGTCGTCCTCGCGGCTGCGATCGTACGTGGTCTCGTGATACCACTGCCTGAGCCACGGCGTCTGGCTATCCCAGGCCGGGTCGGCGGCGCTGAAAAAGTGCGTCTTGTAGCCGTGTTCCGTCAGCAGCTGTGGAAAGCTCACGTGCGTGAGGCGCGTGAAATCACTGGCGATGTAGCGTCGGGGGTGCTGGACGATCGAGACGTGCAAGCCCATCAGTGCATTGATGGTGGGGATGCCGGCGACGGAGAATCGAGTCCAATAGGCGGCACCGTTCTCGACCAGGGAATCCAGCCACGGGGTAGCGCTGGGGCGGGCGGGCCTGTTGGCAGTCCGCAAGAGCGGCTGCAAATGCCCGACTTCGAGGGCGCGATGCGATTCCATGATGACGAGCACGAAGTTGACCGGTTGCTCGTCGACACCGTCGCAGTTCTGGTCGACGCCGTCGCTCGGCACCTCCGTTCCGTGCGGGTGAACATCGGCATCGCGATCGTCGCAGTCGCTGCTAGCAGGGTGGCCGTCGCCGTCGTGATCCGTCGCACAGCGCGTCGCCAGCTCTTCCGGACGCGTGCGACAGGCCTGCGTGAGCGGCTCCTTGTAGTAGGGATGGTCCGGGTCGACGAAAGCAAAGCTGTCGTCAGCTTGTTCCGCGAGCCATTGCTGCCTGAAGCGGGTCGTGAGTCGGCTGCGCTCGACGGTCGAGAGCGTCGGTGCAGTGCCCTGCTGCCAGACCATCCACAGCGTTTCCACGACGGGTCTCAGCTTTTGCATGCGAAAGCCGCCGGTCCACAGCACGCCGACGAACAGCCAGGCAGCGAGGCTCGCCAACGCCGAATACGCAAAAGCGCGACGACTCAGCGTCGGTTGGGAGGCCCAGGCGAAGCCACGCACGAACCAACGCCACAAGCTCAGAGACAGAGGGATTGCCCCCAGCAAGAGCAACAGCGGCAGATAACGAATGCTGCGGTCGTCTGACAGGTACACCAGGGCAGCGCGGATTCCGGCCCAGTTCCCGTACGTGCCCAGAAACGAGGCATCCGCGTGCATGCCCCAAAAGCGTAGCGACTCGTGATCGACCACGGTGGCAAGCAACAACAGCGAGTGCATGCCGACGAGCAGCGACGCCCAGAGGCTATAAAGCCGCGGTACGAGGGCACAACCGATCAGCCACGGCAGCGAACACTGCGCTATCCAAAGCCAGTCGATGGCGATGGCGTGAAACACATACCAATCGACCTTGCCCACGAACGGAGCGCCGTGAGCATCCGAGCGCAGCAGGAGCGCCATACGCAACAGCGCATGAGTGGTCAACACGGCCAGACAGTACGCCAGCAGTCGATTCGCCCGCGCGGCGCGTGTCCAGATGCCGCTGTACCGTTGCAGCCAAGCGACGGGTAAGCGGGATGTGAGCGAGACGAGCAGCATACTTGACGTGG
>JAICQQ010000372.1 GCA_025937785.1 Polyangiaceae bacterium | reverse complement strand
GGGGCGACACGCCTGAGCTGCGACAGCGATCAGCGCGTCGACGAGGTGCCGGAGCCGGTGTCGGCCCGCCGCCAAGAGTGTCCCGTCGATCTGCGCCGCGAATCGCGTGATCCGGGACGTCGCAAGCTGGCCGTCGTGCTGCCGGCGTTCGGCGAAATCGCCATCATCGACGCACAGCGTCTGCTCGACGAACACGAACCGGGCACGTTCAGCGCGTGCCCGATCGAGGCCACGCACCGCCTTCGCGTCGACCTGCCCGAGCAACCCATCAGCCAGAGGCTGCCCGAGGATCTGCAGGCCCCGGGCTGCACGCCCTACAGCGTGGATTATCCGGTGCCGACCGGCGAGTTCCGCGCGCTTCCCGCAGGCATCGACGTGTCCGAAGGCAGTATGTTCGTCGCGGATCGCGGAGCCCCCGTGATCCACGATCTCGATGTGCGGGATCCGTGCGCCATTCGCGAGCGCGATCCGCTGCTGCCGCTCTCGCTGGAAGAGCCCACGCGCGTGGTGACTACCACCAAAGTCGCGGCCAGCCCCACGCTCACGGACGGGCGCCGCTTCCTCTACGCCATCGACGAGTTCGGGCGCTCCACCGCCAACGTGATGGCATTCGATCTGACGCCGGGACAGGCCGACCGCACCCCGATCGTGCGTGAAGGTACGCCTTACTTGCCCTTCGAGCCTGCCGACCGCATTTCGTTCGCCGCCCCCGCCCAGGACCTCGAATTCGCGCAACGCGACTTACCGATCCCCGACGCGGAGACGGGTCAAACGGTGATCGGCGAGCGGTGCGATCCCGATCCCGAACTCGACGCCGACGCCCCGGGTGCGCAGTATCGACCGAGCTCGAGCGATACCGACGGTGCTGCGCCCCGCAACTTGCGTGGCACCTTCGGGTTCGTCATGTTGACCAGCGGTCAGATCGGGATCATCGACGTGGAGGACTTCGACGAGCCCTGCCGGCGCCCCGTTCAGACCAACAGCTCCGAGACCGTCGACTTCCGCGGGTGTGCGAACGATCCCCCCGAGCCAGAGTACTACACCCTGCCCGACGGTACGGACGAAGAGGGACAACCGACCGTCACCGCCGAGGTCAGCTGTCGCATGATACAAGAGCACCGCGCACGCTCAGCGCGTCTGGCGGTGACCAATAGCTCCGATGGTACGGGCGCGCCGTCGTTGCGCGGCTTTCCGCGTCTGACCTTCGAGGAGCGGGGTTTGCCGCTGAACAACTCAGAAGAGGGCGTGAAGTATCCGAAGCTGCTGGCGGTGGACTACCCCAATCCCGAGGACCCGAGCAACCCGGTTCCGGCTGAAACGTACGTCGGCACCACGCTCTACAGCACCCATCCGAACGCCGACAACAAGCTCGAGACGGATCCCAGCAAGAGCGAGCGCGCCAGTTTGGTGCTGCCCTGGATCGAGCCGCGCGCGTACCCTTCGTCGGAGACGGTGAACGTCACTTACGAAGGCACGATAGGCGGCATACGGCCGAGCGCATTCCTGAGGCTCGCCGGCAGCGAAGCGGACACGGATCGCATCGACGACGCGGATGGTCGGTTCTGCGATGCGGGCGTGCAAGGCGGCGACCTGGCTCGCCAGGTGGGCGAGGAACGCTTCGGGCTCAGCGGGCGCGGCCTCGACGCTTTCAGCAAGCGCCACGCCGACTACGTGCAGATCACCCAGGATTTGCTGCCGAGCGACGACGAGTACTGGAAGAGCGACCTGGGTCGGAGTTGCGGCGGCGGACAGGGCTACTTCGCGTGTGAGGTCGCGCTCGGCCACGTCGACGAAGACGAGGATGACCTCGCAGCGCTGTTGCCGGGGCGTGAGCTCAGGATCGTCTCCACCTTCCAGGATCACCTCCTGGTCGAGCCGCGCAACGTCGATGACCCCGAAAAGCGGCAGATCCAGATGGATCTGCTCGACTGCTGCTTTCCATCCGGCATCAGCTACACCGTGCGGCCTTCCGATCAGTGGGTCGTCATCGGCTCTGCCTCCGGGTTTCGGCACCGGGTCGTCCCGCAGGCGGTGCAAACCGACGAAGGCGTGAGCTACCCGTGTGCCTTCGATTGTGCTCCGAGTAAGCGCTACTTCGACGGTCGGGTCTTCGAAGTGAGCCCGCTGCGTTCCGACGTCTGTCGGATGGACGCGAAGGTCGATGCCGTCGACGATGCAGAGTGCGTGTACGAGACGCTGACTGCTCGCTTCGCGGTGTACGGCGGTACCGAGAAGAGCGAACGAGACATGGCCTTCGTCTACGACGTTTCCGGTGGTTTCGCGCCGCTCACCATCAGCCTGACCCGCAACGACACCAGCATCATTCTGCCGCAGACGCTCGTTCGTGTACCGGGTTACCGCATGCTCTCGGCGGTGGATGCGCAAGATCGCGGCCTGATGCTCCTCAGCCTCGACACACTGGCGGTGGTGTCGCCGTCGCCGTTCTATTGAGGCGGCGCCGGCTTCGTCTGTCCCCACCCAAATCGGCGCTTTCCAGCCCGGCGGCCGCCTGGTACACCCGGCGGGCATGAGCGCGCGCGAGACGCCGGTGATGAAGCAGCACGCGGCTGCCAAGCGAGCGTACCCCGACGCCATCCTGTTTTTTCGCCTCGGCGACTTCTACGAAATGTTCGGGGAGGACGCGGTCGTCTCGGCGCGCGAGCTCGAGTTGACCCTCACCAGTCGAAATAAGGGCAAAGCTGACGAGGTGCCGATGGCCGGTGTGCCGCACCACGCCGCGCACGGCTACATCGCGCGATTGCTCGAGAAGGGTTACAAGATCGCCATCTGCGAGCAAATGGCCGATCCCTCGACGGTGAAAGGGATCGTGCCACGTGAGGTGGTGCGGGTGATCACGCCCGGCACCGTGACCGAGGGCGATCAGCTCGAGCCCCGCCTGAACAACTGGCTGTGCAGCGTGCACCTCGACGCGCAGGGCGGCGTGGGTCTGGCTTTGCTCGATGTATCCACGGCCGAACTACGAGCAGCCGAGCTGACGAATTCGACTGCCGTGCTCGCCGAGCTGAGTCACGCAGCCCCGCGCGAAGTGCTGGTGGGGCCAGCTGGGGGTGATGCCGACGCTCGGCGCGAGGCGGCGACCAGCCTGCTGTCGGTCCTGGGGCAAGCGCTGCCCGCCGCCGCGATGCGTGAAGATGGCGAGCTCACCGCCAGCGAAGCGGCTGCGGTTCTCGGCGATCTGAGCCTGGACGCGGAGCGCTTGGGCCCGAACGCGCGGCTGGCGGTCGCTCGTGTGCTGCGCTTCGCTCGCGCATGCAACCCCAGTCGACCGCCCCCCGTCCGCCGCGTCGCGCACTGGGATCCAACGGGTTTTCTGGTCATCGATCGCACTGCGCAGGTGCACCTCGAGCTGTTGCGCACTCAATCCGGCGACAAGACGGGTTCGTTGCTCGATGCGATCGATCGCACCCTGACTCCGGCCGGTGCACGGCTGCTCCGGCGACGGCTCGTGGCGCCGGCCCTGGACGTCGAGCGGATCCGACGCCGGCTCGACCGCGTGGAACTGTTCTTGGTGCACTCGCGGACCCGTGACGAGTTTCGTGCCGCGGCCAAGGGCGTCAACGATCTGGAACGCCTGGCGGTCCGGGCGTGCTTGAACGAGGCGACGCCTCGCGATCTGGGTGCGTTGCGCGACGGGCTCGCGGCTGCGTCGCGCGCCGTGGACGTGCTCAGTGCCATGGATGACCCGGCCTGGCGGGACGCGCTGGTTCTGAACGAGCCCGTGGACTCGGTCGACGAGCTGCGAGCGCGTCTCGAGCAGGCATTGGTCGACCGCCCCCCCGCGCAGTCGAAGGAAGGCGCAGTCTTCAAAGCCGATTACGACTCGGAGCTCTGCGAACTCGACCAACTCAAGCAACACGGTACGGAGCGGGTCGTCGAGTACGAGGCAGAAGCGCGTGCGGCCACCGGGATTCAGAGCTTGAAGGTCCGCTACACCCGGGTGTTCGGCTGGTACATCGAGGTGAGCCGAGGGCAAGCGAGCAAGGTGCCGGGCGGCTGGCGACGCAAGCAGACCGTGGCCACCGGTGAACGCTACACGACGGATGCGTTGGACGAACTGGCACACGCCATCGAGAACGCCGAGGGGCGGCACCGCGAGCGCGAGCTGGAGCTCTTGGTAGAACTCGTGGCCTACGTCGCCGAACGCGCCGATCGTATTCGGCAGCTCGCCGAGCGCATCGCTCATTGGGACGTCGACGCCGCGTTCGCGGAGCTGGCGCACACCTGTGACTACTGCAAACCCGAGGTCGATGACAGCGATACGCTCCGGATCGTCGAAGGGCGACACCCGGTCGTCGAACGCATGGCCGCCGCCGGTAGGTTCGTTCCCAACGACGTCGAGCTGACGTGCAGCGGCGAACGGCTGTGGCTCGTTACCGGCCCGAACATGGCGGGGAAGAGCACGCTTCTCAGACAAGTGGCGCTCACTGCGATCCTAGCCCAGACCGGTAGCTACGTCCCCGCGCAATCCGCGCGGATCGGGGTGGTCGATCGCGTCTTGTCGCGCGTGGGCGCGAGCGACAACCTGGCAGGCGGCGAGAGCACTTTCATGGTCGAAATGCGTGAAACCGCTGAGATTTTGCGCAATGCATCGCCGCGCTCGCTGGTCATCTTGGATGAGATCGGGCGCGGCACCAGCACGTTCGACGGCCTGGCGATCGCGTGGGCCGTTGCCGAACACCTGGACGACGTGGTCAAGTGTCGAGCGCTGTTCGCGACCCACTACCACGAGCTGACCAAGCTCGGGGAGCAGAGCGCTCACGTGGCCAACTACTGCGTCAGCGCTCGCGAGCTCGATGAGGCCATCATTTTCCTGCACCGGCTCGTGCGCGGCGCGGCGAGCCGCAGCTACGGTGTGTTCGTGGCACAGCTCGCGGGCCTGCCAGAGAGCGTGCTCGCGCGCGCCCGCGGGTTGCTCGCTAGTTTGGAGGCAGGGCAGCACTTGGCGCCGCAGAGCGGCCCGCGCGGCAAGCGGCGAGACACCACCCAGCTCGATCTGTTCGTCGCGCCCCCGGCGAACGCCGTACACGAAGACGTCGCAAACCATATCAGGGCCCTGGATCTCGATCGTCTCACCGGCCTCGAAGCTTTGAGTCTGCTAGCACGTTTCAAAGACAAGCTCGCCAAAACGTAGCCCGCCCGACGCCCGGCACACGCAGCGCAGCGGCAGGGGAACGGGAGCAGCTCCGGGCAGCCTGACGTGCCCTGTTTCGGCGCGATGCACGACTTGGCCTGAAACGCGCGTGAAAGCTCGCTGCGTGAAGCAGTCTGCGTGAAGGAAGAGTGCTTCACGCTCGCCATGCTTGCGTTACGGCGGGGTGCCGTGCGTGAAGGTCCGCGTTCTTCGGTGAATGCACGGAGTGAACGACCGAGTTAACGTTGAGCTCACAAAGTGTTAGTGCTTTGTTGAGTGTTAATGTGTTAACAACGAGTGGCCGAAGCGTGTAAGCGTCAGAACGTTCTTGATCGCTTTGCGGTTTTGCGTCACTATCGATCTCAAAGCAGGAGTGGTGGCGTGACATACGACGAGTTCGTTAGATATCTCGATCGGGCGGGTGTGGCTTTGTGTCTGAAAG
>JAICQQ010000496.1 GCA_025937785.1 Polyangiaceae bacterium | reverse complement strand
GGCGCGCGCGGGCCTCGAAACGCCCGAGCGACCGCAGCAGGCAGGCGACGCGGCGGTGCGCCTCGGCCTGCTCCTCGAGTCCGACGCGCCCATCGCCGATGCCGTGCGCGTGACGGACGGCGTGTACTTCGTGCGGCGCCCGCTCGCGGAGCTGGATCGGCTGCTCGCGCTACACCCTGGAGCCACGGCGCACTACCGGCCTTCGCTCCGACCGCTGCTCGATCGCGCGGACGCATGGATCGGGGCGTCGGCGGCGCGCGCTGAGGCGGGGCTCGCGGGCGATGGCGTCTATGTTGGCGTGGTGGACACCGGCTTCGACGTGCGTCATGCCGACCTTCGGAACGCCAACGGCAGCACCCGCGTCGCGTGGCTGATCGACTTTTCCAAAGGGCCCGCGGGCGTCTACCCCGCCCTCGAAGACGAGTACGGCTGTACCTCCGGCGACTTGCCCTGCCGGATCCTGGACGCAGCGGCGCTCGATGCGCTGCTCACGAACGCGGTCACCGGGGACGAGCCCAAAGATCGCCGCGGGCATGGCACGCACGTGGCATCGCTCGCTGCCGGCAACGGGCTCAGTCAAGCGGCGCCCCGCTATGTGGGCGTGGCGCCGCGGGCCACGCTCGCGCTGGCACAGGTCATGGGCGCTGACGGCAGCATCGACGAGGCGAGCGTGCTGTTGGGCGCGCGCTTCATCTTCGAGCGAGCCGCGGAAGCAGGCGCGGCGGCCGCGGTGAACATCAGCTTGGGCACGGATTTCGGCGCGCACGACGGCAGCTCGAGCATCGAACGATCGCTGGCGAGCCTCGTCGGGTCTGGCCAGCCCGGGCGCGCGCTGGTGGTGGCGGCCGGCAACAGCGCTGCGCAAGCCGCCGGCTTGACGAGCGACTATCCGGAGCCGCTCGGTGTGCACACCGAGGTGCACGTCCCTGCACGCACGACGGTGCGCGTGCCGCTGCTCACGCTGGCGGCGACTTCGAACGCGGTCGCGAGCGCCTTCGTGTGGCTGCAGTCGCGTCCCGGCGACCGCTTGCGCATCGGCTTCGACGCCGGGCTGGGCGGGCCGATCCGCTGGGTCGAGTCGGGCGACACTCGTGCGTATGCCATCCAGGATTCGGGCGGCAACTTCGACGTCACCGTAGTGAACGATCCGAACCCGGGGAACGCGCCTTTGGGCGTCGGGTCAGGCTCGGCGGCGGTCGTGATCTCGGGTGCCTGGAGGCAGGGGCGAAGTTTCGTGCTGCACCTCGAAGGCCAGGGCACGGCGCAAATCTGGGTCGAAGGTTCCGGTGCTCTGGCACCCGGAGGCAGCGGTGGCGTGTTCCTGCCGCGATCGACCAAGGAAGGCACCATCACGATCCCCGCGTCCGATCCGAACCTGATCGCTGTCGGTGCCACCCTGAACCGCTCCGATTGGCCTTCGGACTCCGACGAGGCCGAGAACACACTGCCCGCCCTCGACGTGCCGCTCGATAGCGTGGCGTACTTCAGTTCGGCGGGGCCGAGCAGCTTGGGGGGCCTGAAGCCGGAGCTGGTCGCGCCCGGGGCCTACGTGATCGGCGCCATGTCGCGCGACGCGGATCCGCGCGACGACCCGTTCAGCATCTTCGCGACAGCTGGCTGTTCGGATCC
>JAICQQ010000085.1 GCA_025937785.1 Polyangiaceae bacterium | reverse complement strand
GTCCCGCTCATTAGTCCCGCTCATTAGTCCCGCTCATTAGTCCCGCTCATTAGTCCCGCTCATTTAGTTAGAGCACGACCAGCGAAGGCACTCAGAGATCGGACTGCACCAGCGCGGGGTCGAAGCTGGGCGCGGCGGGAGTGTCAGAAACACGCGCGGGGGCCGAACCAGAGCCGCTCGTGTCGGGCTGGTAGGTGAGCGCATAGCGCGCTTCCATGTCCACACTGGATGAGGTCGCCGCGCCGGGGTGGCTGGCACGCACGGCTGTTGGCGCTCCTGGCGGCTTACTGTCTCGACGCGCGGACGTTTCAGGCACGGAGGGTGGGCTCAACGCCGCGGCGGCCAGAGTATTGAACGCCGCCGGTTCGGTCCCTTCGTCCAGCTGCAGCGATGTTTCAATCAGCACCGGCTCGGGCGACTCGCTAGCGCCAGCCGCGAGCGCAGCGGCCACGAGCGCGGGCGGGATCGCTTGGGTAGACGGGGGATCGTTGCGAAGCCCAAATGCGCCGACACCCCAACCCGCAGCGCCCGCTGCGGCTGACAAAACCCCGCACAGCAAGCCCTTCTGGCTCCAGCCATTCACCCGACGGCGAGAGCGCACGTTCGACTGGGGTTCGACGTGGCGCTCGCTGCCCACCGGCGCGGCGTCGGCTGGCCCGAGGCATTGCTCGAGCTCCCGAGCGAGTTCGGCTACGGTCGCGTAGCGGTCTTCCCGTCGCTTCGACAAACAGCGCATGACGACGCGGCCGAGCTCGTCGGGCAGGTGCCCGGGCCAGCTTGGGGTGTCGGCAATCACCGAGGCGCACAACGCTGGCAGCGTAGCCCCTCGAAACGGCGCCTGACCGGTAAGCAATTCGAACAGAACCACTCCCAGCGACCAAATATCGGTCCGCGCGTCGACCGAAGCAGCGGATTGGATCTGCTCCGGTGACATGTACTGCGGCGACCCCAGATAACTCTTCGAAAGCGTGCGATATTCGCTCTTGCGGCAGAGCGATTTGCAAATCCCGAAGTCGATGACTTTAACCAGTTCAGTACCGTCTTCTTTGGCGAGAAACAGGTTCGCCGGCTTGATGTCACGGTGTACGAGACCGGTCGAGTGTGCCTCAGTCAGCGCTTCGGCGGCCTGCAGCACGAAGCCCACGGCTCGTGCGACGGGTTGAGCTCCTTCTTTCATCAACAGGTGCTGGAGATCCCTGCCGTTCAACAGCTCCAGGACCATGTAGCGGTTACCTTCGGCGGTGCCACCAAAGTCCATCACCCGCACGGCGTGCTTACTACGAAGCCGAGCCACGGCCCGCGCCTCTTGCAAGAAGCGCTCGGCAATCTCCGGAACGCTGCTGTATTCGGGGCGCAGCATCTTCAGAGCTACGGGTTGCTCCAACAGGCAATGCCACGCACGGTACACCGTGGCCATCCCGCCTTCGGCCAGCACGCCGTCCAGGCGATAGCGACCGGCGAGCGCGTCGCCGCGCGAATCGATGGGACCCGGTGCGACGTCCGACGGCACGCTGGCGCAGTGCGCAGGGCGGGCGTCCGCCTGCGGCCCGGGGGCTGCCGCGACCAAGGTAGGAGCAAGAATTTCGGTTGAAGCAGACACGCCGAGGGCGAAGCAACAACTGGACCAGTTGCCGCGTTTGACCTAGTATTTCGTGCAGGTTCCCAGGGCCGGGCGCTGAGCGCGCGGATCGCCGGGCCGCCGCACGGAGAACGCTCTGGTATGCCACCCTCAGTCGGGCTGCCATGGTATCCACAGGGCGACTGGGACATCGCACATGGCTCAGTCGTGCAGCCGCGCCCTAGGTCACTGTGGACGAACGTGGCAGAAGTGAACTTGAGTCAGTCCCAGCCTGGGGTGCGCGGCCTGGAGGCTCCGACATTTCTAACACCTCACGACTAGCCGTGGGACGTCGTCGGTGAGGGATCGGGGCACGCTGCCCCGCCTGGGTCGGCATGGCTCGACGAAAGGGCCTCAGACGAACAGGTGTTGCAGAGGCGCGCGACGTTCGTCGTTTGGCACCGATGATGCATTTCGGTTTCGGCTTCTGCACCACTGCAGTCGTCACCATCTAGGAGCCGACCGTGAAAAGACTAGCTCTCTTTGCCATCGCCTTGTGGGCGGCAGGCAGTACCGCTTGTGACGACACCGCGCGCGGAGTCGAAAAAGACGCGACCGAGGCCGAAGCCGAGGTGGACGAGGAGCTGCGCGAGTTTCGCCGGGATTCGCAGGCTGCCCTCGACGCCATGGACAGAAAGCTGGAGCGCTTGGAGCGCTCGGTCCAACATGCGAGCGCCGAGGCCAAGGCGGACACCCAAGCCGAGCTCCTCGATCTACGGCGCGAGCGCGACGAGCTAGCTCGCAAGCTCGAGGACGCCGGGGCCAAGACCAAAGCGGAACTGAGTCAAACGGAGCGCGAGCTCGACCGGAGGCTGGCCGAACTCGGCAAAGACATCAACCACGCGCTCGACCGCGCCGGTGACGCGACCGAAGAAGCGCTCGAATAACCCACTGGCACGATGCCCCATTTCACATTACCGAGCGCGTATTTATGTCGCACGATTTCTCACCAGTTGCCCCAGCCCTCGCAGAAACTCAAGCGCTACCCCGGCGAGGCACCGTGACATCGCGTCCGCCGCTCGCCGAAGCCTTTGCCCACGGTAGCCTCATCGACGGCACGTATCGAATTCTAGGTGACGTCGGGCAGGGTGCGATGGGCGTCGTACTATTGGCGCGCGATGAGCAACTCGAGCGCAACGTAGCGCTCAAAGTGATTCGACCCGAGCGACTGCGTCCGGGTTTCGCGGAGCGGTTCCGTGAAGAGGCGAAGGCGATGGCGCGCCTGAATCACCGCAACATCGTGGCGATTCACGCCTTCGGTGAACACGACGGCTTGCCCTACTTCGTGATGGAGCTCGTCGATGGTTATACGCTGAACCAATGGCTGGCGGCGCGTTTCAACGACGTGGATCTCGAGCTGGGCGTCGCCATCCTCAACGAGGTGTGCCTCGGAGTGTCCGCGATCCACGCCGCAGGCACTGTGCATCGTGACATCAAGCCGAGCAACATTCTACTCGACCGCGAATTGCACGCGCGCATCGCGGACTTCGGGATCTCGACCAGCTATGGCGAAGACGGCACTGGTCGCAACGTCTTCGCCGGGACGCCAGCCTACATGGCGCCAGAAATTGCATTCAGCGAGGGACAAGTCGGGCCGATCACCCCCTCCGCTGACGTGTATTCGCTCGCTTGCGTGGCCTACCAGATGCTGACGGGGCGGTTGCCGGTCGACGGTCAGAGTGACATCGAGCTTTTGGCGAAGCACGCGGTCGAAGAGGTCGCTCTCCCCAGCCAGCTCAATCCGAAACTGGCGCCGTCCTTCGATCGCGTATTGCTCGGGGGGCTGGCCAAGAACCCTCACGAACGCACCGAGAGCGTCGACGCGTTTCGCACCGCGCTGCTCGACGCCATGAATCGCATCTACGAGCCGCGACGCATCCTGGTAGCAGAAGATGACCGGGACTTTCGCGACGCGCTCGAGGTCAAGCTGCACATGGAATTCCCCGACGCCGAGGTCATTTGTGTAGGAGATGGCAACAGCGCGCTCGCCGCCATCGACGAACAGGAAATCTCTGCCGCAATTCTGGACCTTCAAATGCCCGGGCTGGGGGGCATACCGCTGACGGCGGCGCTCCGAGCTAGGGATGCGCTCGCGAGGATCCCAGTGTTCGTGTTGACCGCCGCGGGCGGACCCAACGAGTGGCGGCTGTTGCATCACATCGGCGCTGACAAGTTCCTGGTGAAGCCGGTGGATCTGGACGACGTGGTGTCGATGTTGCGCCGCATGCTGCGCGAGCGAGCCCAGCGTTGAAAGCGGCGACGACCTGAAATTCAAGCGGGCACCACAGAGTCGGGGGCGACACGACTCCGTGGCGTACTGGGCATGAGCCGAGGTCAGCCGGGCCGAACGCGCCGTTGCCGACCGCGCGCGGCGACCCCGGGTTTGGCGAGCACGGCGGTGATGTTGTCCTGCCCGCCGTGTTCGTTAGCCCGTCCGACCAGTCCCGCGCAAATATCACGGCTGGACCCCGAGCGCGTCAGGAGCGCGAGGATGGTTTCGTCGTCGAGCTCGTTGGTCAGGCCGTCGGTGCACAGAAACACTGCGTCACCTGGTTCTAGCTCGTGCTTCAGCACCTCGGGCTGGGGGAACGTACCCTCGCCGCCACCCAGGCAATTCCACAAAATGTGATTCAGTTGCGCCGCATCACTGACGTTGCCCCCGAGGCTCGCGATCTGGTTGGCCACGGTATGGTCGCTGGTCAATTGGTGCAAGGCTCCGCCACGCAACAGGTAGCAGCGACTGTCCCCGACGTGCGCCACGTACAGCATGGGTCCCGTGATCACCGCCAGCGTCAGCGTCGTCCCCATCTGCGCTTCGCCGCTGCCTGCATTCGCCTGCGTACGAATGGCTTCGTCACCTATCAGCAGCGCTGACGCCAGCTTCGCGCGCACGCCGTGCAGCGATGTCCTGGCGTCTGACGAGAGCGTTGCCGACATCGCCGAGGCGCACGGTAGTACGTGGACCAAGTAGTCGGTCACCGCCCGAACGGCAGCTCGGCTCGCCACATCTCCGCCGCCGTGCCCGCCCATGCCATCGGCCACCATCAACAGCGTGCCGCGTGTCCGCTCAGCCGTGAATTCGGGATGCTCTCCCAGATGGCTGCTGTCGATCACGTTCAATGCGCGCTGGAACGTGGCCACCAGGAAGCTATCTTCATTCGCCTGCCGCCGCTGTCCGGTGTGCGTGTACCCCCCCGCGTCCCAAGTCGTGTGGGGGTCGGGGCGCGGCCCGGCACTCTGGGGTGGCTGCAAGGGCAGTGTCTGCGAGTTCATGGTTCCTCCGGCTCGTCGTTGTTGTTGTAGTTCCCCAAGTGCCCAGCAAGCGGCAAGCCAAACTAGGAGCTAACGACTCCCTACGCCGGGGGGACCTCCGAACCAGGCCTGGCTCGTGCACTCGCGCCTCAGCGGGGCTACTTTGCGCCGAGCGTGCCGCATTTCTGAGGAATCATCGCCGGGTGCACGCTGTTCGGCGGGGAGCGATCGAAGCCAGCACGAGGTCGCGAGCCATCCTTCCTGCCCCGCTGTTGCACGGTAGCCCCCAACTTCGCAGTACGTGGAGCGCTGGAATCACCGTCAGACCATCGGAAACCAGTTGGGCACAGCGCTTGCTCTACCTCCGCTCGACCTCTCAACACAAGGAGTCAATCATGCTACGTTGGGCACTCATCTTTTTCGTCGTTGCGCTGATCGCAGCTCTCTTCGGTTTTGGTGGTATTGCCGGTGCCGCCGCTGGAGTAGCCGAGATCCTGTTCTTCGCGTTCCTCGTCATTGCGGCGATCGCATTGATCGTCGGTTTGGCCCAGGGTCGCGGACCAAGCATCTGAGTGGGGCATCGCCCCACGCAGTCACCGCAAGCGCGAGCTGCGATCCAGTCCATCATCCAACAGCTCGCCCTCCGGGCGAGCCGCCTCTGGCCCCACGCAGGGTTCAGCCAGGAGGCACGCGGTAGCAGCGTCCGCGGTTCCACTGCAGATACACCTGCCGGGAATCGCGGACAGCTCAAAGTACCAAAACCATGAGTCTGAGCCACGGCATTCCCCGAGCGGATGCGCGCTTCGGACTGACCGTCTACGAACGCGGGCTCCATGGGCAGCAGCCGATGGAGCCGGTTCGAAGCCTCCGCAGCGGAACCTAGGCTCACCCGAAGTCGGAGAGGAAGCCAGTATGAAAGTCATCAAGTTCGGCGCGGTGCTGTGCATCGTCGGCTGTGGCGGCGCGAACGATGCCGTCGAAGCGCAAACCGCGGCCAACGCGACCGCCGAAACTACGGCTGCGATCGCAGCTGCCGAGACAGCTGCGCCCAAAGACCACCCGCAGGCGTCTTTGCACCTGAAACTTGCGAAGGATCAACTGCAGCAAGCCAAGGAACTGATGCAAGACGAGGAAGACGAGAAGGCTCAGCTGGTACTGCAGCGCGCCACCGCCGATGCGGAACTCGCGCTGATGTTGGCGCGAAAGACCGACGCCGAAGAAAAGGCGGAACGCGCGCGGGCACAGGTTCAGTCACTGTCACCGCACCACTGATCGATCCGATTCCGAAGGAGGAATACGATGAAACTATTTCCTGCAGCGCTGGCTACACCCGTGTTGCTCTGCGCCGCGTGCGCCAGCACGCCCCCGTCCAAGCAACTGCTCGACGCCCGCCAAGCCTACGAAGACGCCAGGACCTCAGCCGCTGCGGACCTGCGTCCGGACGCGGTGCTATCGGCGGAGCAGGCGCTCGACCGCGCCGAGAAGGCCCACGATCAGGATCCCGGCTCGTTTCGCGAAGTGAGCCTCGCCTATATTGCCGAGCGCGAGGCCCAGAAGGCGCGCGCCTGGGGTGACTACGAAGTCGGCGTGCAAGCCATCGAGGCAGCCGATGACGACTACAAGCGGAAGCAAGCCGAGATGCTGGTCCAGACGACGAGCGAGAAGCAGGCCGCGGAAAAGCGCCTGGAAACGCAGTCTGGCGAGCTGGAGCGGGAGCGTGCAGCACGACTGCAAGCGGAACAACGCGCAGCCTCCGCGCTGAAGAGCCTGGAAGAAGTCGCCAGGGTGAAAGAGGAGGCACGCGGTACTGTCATCACGCTCGACGGGGCCGTTTTGTTCGTCACGGGCAAGGCCGAGTTGGCACCTCTCGCGCAACAGAAACTGACCGAGGTAGCCAAGGCGCTGAACGACATCGATCCCGCCAAACGTATCGTGGTAGAGGGCCACACGGATTCGCGCGGCAGCGACGACACCAACATGGAACTTTCGCGCCAGCGAGCCATGGCGGTTCGCGACTACCTGGTGAGCCAAGGAGTCGCCGATGACCGCATCACAGCCGTCGGGCGCGGTGAAACCCAACCGCTGGCCACCAACGACACGGCGGAAGGTCGCGCGAACAACCGTCGCGTCGAAATCGTGGTCGCCCCCTCGAATCCGCAACCAGCACAGTGAGGAGATTGCATGGGAGCCGACGAACGCCGTGAATCATCAGACGCCGCTGCGCGCCTGTCGCTCGATTTGAGCGACGCACCCAGCGGTCTGAACCTAAAGCACGTCTACTATTTCCATCACGTAGCCACGGAAGGCTCCATCGCCCGCGCCGCGAGGCGCCTCAACTTATCCCAGTCGACGATCAGCGAGCAGATCAAGGCGCTGGAGGAATTCCTAGACACACCGTTGTTCGATCGGCGGCGCGGCGGGCTACGCTTGAACGAATCCGGGCAACGCGTCTTCGAGCATAGCAAGATCATGTTCAAGGCCGCCCGGCGGCTGGTGCAGGACCTGAACCCCTCGCGCAACGAGTTCGACTGGATCCTCGAGGTCGGCATCTCGCCCATGGTATCGATGGCGTTCACGGTCGAACGGTTGCTTCCGCTCTTCCATCTCAAGGACGTAACGCCGCGGATCCGCTTCGGGGGCTACGCCGACTTGCTGGAGGACCTGCTCAGCGGTGAACTAGACCTGGTCCTCAGCGAGAACGAGCCCCCCGAGCCGCATCGCCCCAAGATTGGCTTGAGCGCCCTCTCGGAGAGTGCGCTGGTGGTCGTGGCATCTCCGGTACTCGCAGAGAAGGTGAGCAGCTACCCCGGAAAGCTCAGCGCCCTACCATTCGTAAGCTACACCCAGAACTCACGCTACCGCTGGGACTTGGACGCCTGGTTGTTCGAGCACGGCTTGAACCCGGAGGTCGTCGGCGAGGTCGACGACGTGTCCCTTCTGACGCTGCTGGCGGAGCGAAGCGTGGGCGCCGTCGCGGTGCCCGAGGTGGTTGCAAGCTCGGCGATTCGGTCCGGCAAGCTCGTAAAGCTGGGGAGCGTCAATGGCGCAGCCGCAACCGTCTACGCGCACTACAGCGAAGTGAATACACCGGAGCTGGTCCGCCACGCGGTGAGCGCATTGCTCGAAAGCAGGACAGCAGCCGAGAGCGTCTCCTGATCCGAAGGCTCTCGCCCGCGTCTCGTCGCTGCGAGCTGTACGCATCGCGTGTCGGAATGGACGACGGTGACAGGAAGGCCTGAGCCGCATCGAACCGCGGCCCTCGAAAGAGCGCGCTTTATTCGGTGTCGCCGCGGGAATGCCTTCGGGCACGACGCTTGCACCAACCCTCCCGACTTAGCCAGCTAGCCAAGTTAGCGCATTCATTCATTACCACGGAGGAACTAACCATGTTAGCTCGAAAGTTCATTGTGATCGTTACTGCTTTGTTGATGCCGCTCGCCTGTGGAGACGACGGCAACGAGGTGCAGGATGAAATCGAGGGGACCGCGGACTGCGCACAGATTTGCTCGCGCTACAACACTTGCGTGAGCGATGTGGACGAGACGGGCTGCATCGATCTCTGTGAAGACGCTGCTGATCGAAGCGAGGCTGGCGAAAACGCGGTTGAACGCTGCGAGGACTGCCTGGACGGCAAGACCTGCCAAGAGGCAGAATCGTGCTGGGCGGGCTGTCCAGTCGCAGTCGTCGAAGAATAGACACTCCCGAGCCAGCGTTGCGCCGGCGCCAGCGACCCAGGCTGGCGTCGGCCTGGCCATCAGAGCGTCATGCGCCCGAGATCACTCGCCCTGTCGGGCATCGACTCACTCAGGCGCGCTCGCTGGCGAGCGACGTAAGACTGCATCGATCGCCAGAGATCGAAGTGATCTTCGGCGACGTCGAACAGATCTTCCAGCTGGATTTCCAGGGTGATGCTGGCTGCTTCGGCACGGGCGCACGCTTCATGTGAAGGTTTGCCCAGGACCTCTAGATCGCCCACCACTTGGTGCGAGCCGAATTCAGTCACCACGGTGTCATCTCGCCGCCGCGTCACGACCAAGCCGTTCGCCACTATGCGGACTCCGGTGATAGGGTCGCCAACGGCAAACAGGGTGTCACCTGGCCGCCAGCGCTTGGCCTCCGCCGAGTGCGCCAAGCGGACCAGCGCTTGCGCGGGAGCTCCGCCAAACAGGCCCACGTGTTGCAACACCAGAATCCGCTCTACCACGTCCAGCTCGCTGCCGCGGAGGGCGGGCGCTGGCTGGGCCGGGGACTCGAGAGGACCAGCGGCGCCCAGCCGTTCGGAGAGCACGCAGTAGCTCTCCGCGCCGGATCGCAGCGTGTCGACCGCGAAGCCAAAGTTGTCTTCGAGGATGTCCAAGTAGTCGGCGAAGTCGAGCGTGAGTACGTGGGTGGGCTCGAGCGCGGTGGCGGTCCACGGCCGGACCCGGGGGATGCTCGCGTCGATCATGCCCAACAGTGACCCAGCGTCTGCGGTGGAAGCGCTGCCATCGACGCCCGTCAGCTGGATGCGTCCGTTAGCAACGAAGTGAAGGCGTTCCGGCTGTTGTCCCGCCTCGAACAATACCGCGCCCCGGTCCAGGTGCGTGTCGCGCGTGACTTGGCTCAGCTCTTTGGCGACGCGGTCTGGAGGTTTCGTCGACAGAAACGCGCGTAGGAACAGCTCGTGCTCGACGCGCGTCTTACCCGGATCGCTCGACATGGTCCCTCCCCGAAGAGATCGGCGCGAAAGTGCGCTTGGAGTCCGCCAGAGCCACGGCCGTGAACCGTGCCGTCGACGAGTCCGGCGAGACGGGCTCAGGACGTCGTCGTGCACAGTACGCTGCGACTGACTCGAGGGCGCCATCACCGCTATGCCTCAGCAGCTCGAGCACGTCGTGCTCCGTCGCGGGGATCGGTCCGAGCTCGGCGGCAGCCAATTCGGCACGCGCGCCTGCTTCGAGGTTGTCCACGACCAGGCGCAGCAGTTCTCGTGTCTTGCTTTCGAGATCGAGCGCCAGCGTGCTGATATACTCCAAGGCGCGCGCGTGCGAGGCCTTGTCATCGGCAAGCAGTGCGTCTGCGATGCCACGTACATCCTCTCTTGGCTCCAACAGCTGCAAGATCCGAAAGGCTCGCTCGCGTGCCTGATCGGCCTTGTCCGAGAGCAACGCCAGCAGCAACGCTGCGCTAGGCTCTGGGACCCTCGACCGCTGGGCGAGCTCCGACTGGATCACGAAGTGCATCGATAGCATGCGCAGACTCTCCGCCAGATTGTCGCAGAGAATGCGTTCGAGGAAACGTGCATCGAGTGCTACCGACGTCTCGCGCGCCAAGCGGCCGAGGCCCCGCAGCGCCTTGTAGCGAATCGCGCCCTCGGGCTCGGAGTCTAGCATCGCGATCAGAATATCGGCCGCCCGTTGGTTGGAGAATCTAGAAATCGTGCGTGGCAGGTGACGCCGGATCCGAGGAGGGGTATCGGGAGCGTGCAGCCAGGCTGCCGCCATTTCCAGCGCTTCGGCTCCCTGCACCACCAGCGCCTCGCGTACTGCGTCGCGTTCGCTGCGCAGAGCGAGGCGACGCAACAGAGGGGCGATCAGAACAGGCGACTGAATCGTGGTCGCGGCGTCGACGGCTGCTCGCGAAACCTCGGCGGCATCGTCCTCGAGCAGGCGCGCCAAAAGCTCGCTCCATACGCTGCGACCACGCACCGCCCGCAGCAAGGCAACCTTGTCTCGGACGGCGCCGGGGCCGGAGGCCTCGAGCACCGCTTGTACAGAAGCGTGCTGCCATGGCGGCTCCGATGAGCGCTCCGCCAAGAGCACGACGGCGTGCCCGCGCATCAGCGGATTGTCTCCGGTCAGGCGGCGTTCGAGCGGAGCGCGTATTCCGTGCTCGACGAGCGCGCCCATCGCAGCGAGCCGCACCTCTTCGGACGCGTGGTCCATCAGGCGTTCAGCGGGCTGAATCCAGTCGCGTCGGTCCGCGGCAGGCACGTAGCGCAAGGCCGCCAGCAAGACTTCTGGCTCCGGGTGGAACAAGGTCAAGGCCGGGATCAAGCGAGCGCGATCGTGAGAAGCCAGCAAGTGAATCGCAGCGGTGGCGCGCGACGGATTCATGCTCGACAGGGCCTCCACGAGGACCTCTAGTGAACCCAAGCTGAAGCGCAGGGGGCCATCGACTTGACGATCCCGCTGCAAGGCCAGGCGAAATAAATCGAGGTAGGGATGGCGCAGGAGCAGAGTCAAAACGATCCAGGTGAACGCCAGCCCCAGAACCACCGCCGCGAGGACGCGGGGCGTGTCCAGTTGCCACCAGGCCAAAGCAAAGACACCGCCCGCGGCCAACGCCTGGGCGACGCGCACGACGAAGGTATCCACCAGGGGCTTCGCGTCGCCGCGCGTGGTCGCCGAGAGCGGCATCCATAGAAGCTCGGTGGAAGTGCGGTGCAAAGAGTGTCGCAGACTGCCGTCTGCGCCCTTGAGCAACAGCACCACGCCCAGCGCCGGGCCCACCACGAACGTCATGATGCTGCCCAGAACCAACAGCAACGGCAGGATCGCAACGGACGCCAGCACACCCAAGCGTCTCAAAAGTTGAGTGGCCAGCGCCAGCTGAAACGCAAAGGCAACGAGATTCAGAATCGCGTAGTACTGAGCAAAAAAGCTACCGAGCTCGCTCCCATCGAGAGCGCGCGCCGCGCTCGCTTTGAATACGTAGTCGATACACAATAGCGTCATGGTCGCGACCGCGATGAGCAACGTGACGAGCCGCAGGTAGCGGCGATTCGCCGGAGCATCGTCGCCCTCTTCGTCGGTGGTCGCATCTGCTCGGGCCGGGGGTGATGGTTCGTCGCCGAGGTGAGCGGCGCCAGCGACCCAGCGCAGTGGCGCCAGCGCCGCTGCGAAGCACGCTGCCGCGACGGGCAACAAGTCATTCGTCCCGAGCGCACGCAACAAGAGCACGCCTATGCCACCGCCCGCGACGCCACCGAGGATGCCTGCCGACGCGATGGGTCCGAGCAAGCGTTTGGCCTGAGCGATCGTGAACACACGCGCCGACAGCACCCAAAACTGAGCCACCGCGACGCTCGTGAGCACGCCGGTCCACAGATACAACGCGAACACGACGGCTTCGGTTTTCGGCGCCAGGTAGAACGCCAGCGAGCCCACCATACCCGCCGCAAGACTGAACCCGAGCGCCCGGCGTTCTCCCTGCGCGCGGCACAGCGCCGTGCTGCCGCGCGCTGCGAGCACCGCCAAAAGCGCGAGTGCGGCGTAAACTAGCGTCAGACTGCTGGGGGCGAGCTCTTGCAGAAACAGCGCGTCCCGAACCGTCTCGAGCAGCGTGTGTCCCGCGATAGTGGTGAAGAGGGTGGCGGCGGCAGCGAGCACCAGCTTGCGCTCTCCAGGTCTCACGTCGAACCACTTCGCGATCGGGGGCTGCACGACACCTTCAGAATACAACGAGATCCAGCCGCGTCCACGCCGCTGACGCGTGCACGCGCCCTCGCCCCAGCGAGGCAATTTGTCTCGAGGTTCGAGTCCGGATACTCCAAGACTGCTCACTCTTCGCCTGGCATGCGAAGTGCTTTGCCAGAAGAGCACATGCCGCTGGGCACATCGATGGGTAACCCGAGAGCGCTGCTAGCGGCGCTCCCATTCGCCACCTCGATGCTCCTAACGTCGCCGCTACCCGCACAACCCGCAACCGACGCAAGCCCAGAAGAGGAAATCGCCATCGAGCCAGGCGTGACCGGCGATGCGGCCAGCGTGACTCCGCCTTCGCCGCGCGAAGCCAGCGAACCTGCGAGCAACGAGATCGATCCCGAGGTCGAAGCGACATTTTCGGAAGAAGAGCTCACGCCTCAAGACTACAGCGCCGTCGAAGATTCGGCCCGGCCCGCTCCGACCCCCGACAAAGCTCGCAACCTCGCGGTGCCGGGCAGCCCCGAACCCGAGGACGCCTACCTGCTCGTGCCACGCACGATCTTGCTCCTGCCGCGGCTGACCTTGGATGCAGTCTTTTTTCCCATACGCGGCTTGGCCGTGCTGGTCGACGAATACCATCTGGTGGAACGCGTCGAGGACGTACTGTACAACGATGCGCGCACTGCGGCGATCGTCCCGACGCTCGGCTACCAGAGCGAGTACGGCTTCACCGGCGGCGTGAAGGCGTTTCACGACGACGTGCTCGGCAACGACGAGGAAGCGTCCGTGAGCGCCGAGTACGGCGGTCTCTATCAGCAGGCGTACAAGCTCAAGTTCGAGGGAGACGAGGTCCTCCACTCACCACTGTGGCTCGAGGTTGCGGTGCGTTACGAGTTCAAACCCGGGGTGCTGTTCTGGGGCATCGGTAACCGCTCG
Organism: Polyangiaceae bacterium; assembly: GCA_025937785.1. Taxonomy (GTDB): domain Bacteria; phylum Myxococcota_A; class Polyangia; order Polyangiales; family Polyangiaceae; genus JAICQQ01. The sequence goes on along the minus strand of JAICQQ010000085.1, from coordinate 19,528 downwards.
CTCTCCGAAGCAGGCGCAGAGCCGGTGGATCCGCGCGCTGCCGCGATCGAGACGCGTTATCGCGAAAACAGGACCCTCGCCTCGCTGCTCGTCGGCGAGACAATGCGTGATGATGGCCACTGGACACAGGTTGGCATGATGGGGAGCTACAACCGACGGCGCTTCGGTCCGAGCACGCGTGACTTCAACGAGCCTTCCTTGGAACAGGCGTACGACACAGCAGCGCTCGTCGGCTATGACGAAGGGGTCGACGTGTTCGAGGTGGGTCCGGTCCTGGTATTCGACACGCGCGACCACCGAGTGCTCACGGCACAGGGAAACTACCTCAACTCGTTCGCCAGCTACGGCATCCCGCTGCAGCAGGAGCAGGGCTTCTGGCACTACGGCGTCACCGCCGCGACGTTCCTCAACCTGTACAGACGCTCGCGCGTTTTGTCGTTTCGAGCAGTGCTAGAGGCGGTTCACGGCGACGCGGATCAGATCCCTTTCACCGAACTCATGCGCCTAGGCGGAGCCGAACGCTTACGCGGCTACGGCTCTGACAGGTTTCGTGAGAAGCTGTCGTTCGTCGCGACCGCGGAGTATCGCTATCCGATTCATGACTCGGTGGCGGGCGAAGTCTTCGTCGACGCTGGCAGGGTCGGCTCCGGGTATGGAGACGTGTTCCGCTTCTCGAACGAAAACCCAGTGCGTGCCGGCGCCGGGCTCGGACTCGTGATTCACAACCAGGAAGACATGCTATTCAAGGCGGAGGCGGCCTACGGCGACGAGCTCACCGTGTTTCTGGCCACGAGCCCCCTGGAAGTCTTCAGCGAAAGGCACAAGCGCCTATGAAACGGCGTGCTTGCCGTGGAGCCGCCGCGGTCGCGCTCATGCTCGGCTGCGGTTGCGCGAGCTCACCGCGCTTCGCGGACGCCCCCGTGGTGTGGCACGTCCAGGATCGGCAGCACATCCCCGAACCTAGCGAGATCGAATACCACCGGATCAGGGAGCGTCTGGACCAGTTCGCGCTGCGCCGCCTCGTTCGAACCCTGGAGGTCCGCGATCGGGAGCTGGCGCACAACGTGAACAGCCTGGGCGAAGTCCCGAATTCGAGCTGGTTCACCAATCGCATCGGTGTGCGCGACGTCGCACCCCAGGAAGCCGCGCGCGGACCGTCGTCCGAGGGGCCGCCGCGGTTGCCGCTCACGGTCACCAGCGGCAAGCCGGGCGGAAAGAACCCCGGGTTGGTCGCCGAGGACGCCAGCGGACGCAAGTTCATCGTCAAGTTCGATCGCATGGCCCAACCCGAAATGGAGACGGCCACGAACTTGATCGTCAACCGCATCTTCTGGACGCTGGGCTACAACGTACCAAACGACACCATCTTCTATTTCACGCGCGACCAGCTGCGCTTGGCCCAGCATGCCACGGCCGAAGACGAGGCCGGCAACGAGCGACGCATGACACTCCAGGACGTCGACGGTGTGCTCGCCACGACCGCCGTCGGACCTGACCGACGCTACCGCGCCAGCGCAAGCGAGTTCGTGCCAGGCATTCCCAAGGGAGGCTGGCCGCCGGAGGGCGTGCGCGCAGACGACCCGAACGACGTCGTGCGACACGAACATCGTCGCGAGCTCCGAGGACTGCGGGTGTTCGCTGCCTGGGTGAACCACACGGACATGAAGCAGGACAACACGCTCGACACCTACGTCGAAGAAGACGGTCGTCATTTCCTGCGACACTACCTGATCGACTTCGGCGAAGCGTTCGCGGCCTTCAGCGCTGCGGGGGATCGCAACGCCAATGGCTTCGAATACTGGGTCGACTACCGAGCCCAATCGGCAGCCGCGCTTTCGTTCGGAGTGTGGGTGCGCCCGTGGGAGGCGCTCGAGGATACCCCTTGGCCCGCCATCGGGCGTTTCAGCGCCGAGAACTTCGACCCGGAAGCCTGGCGCGAGATGTTTCCGTATTGGCCCTTCCTGGAAGCAGACGCGGCCGACGAGTACTGGGCGGCCAAGCTGGTCATGCGCTTCGACCGCCAGCTGATCCGCCGCATCGTCGAGGAAGGGCGTCTGAGCCACCCGCAAGCGACGGAATACCTGACAGACACCTTGTTCGAGCGTCGCACGCTGATCGGCAAGGCGTACTTCCGCAAGGTCACCCCACTTGACCATTTTCGGATCGACGAGCGCGCCGTGTGCGCCGTCGATCTGTCGGTCCGCTACGGACTGGTGACCAGCGGTCTGGTGCAGGTGCTCGACGAATACGGCAAGCCAGTGTTCTCGCAGCTCGTCGATGCGGACGGGAACGTCTGCGTGCCACTGCCTCCAGACTCGCAGTATCGAATCTACCGCTTGCGCGTGGCGCGAGGCCTGATCGAACACCCCGTCATGCGTATTCACTTCAAGGGAGGTAAGCATGCTCGCATTCTCGGCATCGAACGGCTCGAGCACTAGTCGAGTGCTTCTGGCAGGGGCAGTCGGCGCTGCCTGGACACTGCTCTACAGCGGGACAGCACCGGCAGAGCCGGCCACTTTGCCACCCGCCCCCGACCCGAACCAGGCGGCGGCCGACGCGCGGACGGCAAACGACGCGCAGACGGCCCCCGACGTCACCCCGCCGGAAGCGCAGCCGTCTTCCCAGATGAGCCCGGCGGCGCAGGAAGCCCAGGCGTCTCCCGAGGTCGACCAGGCGGCCGCCGACGCTCGAGCTTCGCCTTCCAACGTGGGCACACTGAAGGTCGAAAAGGCCGGCGGCGAAGCGGTGGTGACGGAGGATCCGACCACGCCGGTGATTCCCGACCAGACACCGTTCCCGGAGCGGGCCTACCAGCTTCAGTGGGAAATCGACGTGCCCTTGTTCGCAATCGGGGGGGCGCTGGCTTTGGGACGCGAGATCCGCAGCACGAACTCTTCGGCGCCCGCCTACTGCACGACCGTCCCCGAGGGATGTGACGAGAACGACCTGAACGCGATCGACAAGCCCTTCGCGGGCACCTACGACGAACGCTGGAGCGACGCGACCGACGTCGTGGTGCTGGTGCTGGGCGTGGCGCCGTGGCCCATGTTGTGGTTCGACAACTCGCTCGTGAACACGCTCAACGACATCACCGTCATCTACGAGTCAGCCATGACGGCAATGGCCATTTCCGGGCTCGCGACGCTCAGCGCCTCCCGCGCGCGGCCTTTCGTCTACGGCACCAAAGCTCCGGAGGACGTGCGCAACAGCCCCAATGGTGCGCTCTCCTTCGTGAGCGGGCACACGACGATGGCCTTTGCGCTCTCCACCTCGACCTTTTGGACCATCTACCGCCGGCACGGGTCGGGCGCCTACGCCTGGACCACACTGGCCGTGGGGACCGCGCTCGCCAGCTCCGTCGCGGTCGGTCGAGTGCTAGCAGGCAAGCACTTTCCGACGGACGTGGTGACGGGCGCCGCGGTCGGAGCCTCCGTAGGAACCCTGATCCCCGCGCTGCACGACGCCCCGGTCTTGGTCGTGCCCACCGTCAACGCCACGGGCGCCGGCCTCGACGTGTCGCTCACGCTGTGAGGGACAGCGAGGGCGCTCGAAGCTGGCACGCCGGCTGCAATCCAAGTTCAGGAGGTGCCCAGTGAACGCAGCCCACGATCACCAAGTCGAGTCGGACCCGCGAGGGCGCAGCGCCAAGCGTCCTTGGCAGGTCCCGTGGGCCGGATGGAAAGACGTGCTGTGGCGGATGTACCAGGAGCTCGACGATGACCAGATCTTCGACCGGGCCGGAGCGGTTGCGTTCTTCGGCCTCTTAGCGCTCTTCCCAGCGCTGATAGCGACCGTCTCCATGTACGGCATCCTGGCCGACCCGAGCGACGTCGTACGCCAAGTAAGCGCCTTGAGTGTGGCGATTCCACCGGCCGCCCGCAGCTTGATCTTGGACCAGCTGAACGAGATCAGCGAGAGCCCGAGCGCCGGCTTGGGCATTGGCCTCGCGATGAGTCTTGGGGTAGCGCTCTTCAGCGCCTCGGGAGGCGTCGCAGGCCTGATGCGCGGCATCAATCTGGCGTACGACGAGGCGGAGACGCGCGGCTGGATTCGGTTCCGTTTGCTGGCACTCCTGTTCACGCTGGGGCTCGCGCTGTTCGTGATCGTGAGTGTCGGGGCGATCACACTGCTGCCGAGCGTGCTAGAACTCGTGGGCTGGGCAGAGAGCGCCCGCGCCGCTATCAACGTGCTGCGCTGGCCCGTGCTGGCGCTAACCACGATGGTCGGGCTAAGCATTCTGTATCGCTACGCGCCCAACCGGACCCCGGCAAAGTGGCACTGGGTAACGCCAGGCTCGCTCCTCGCCACGTTCATCTGGACGCTAGCGTCGCTGGCCTTTGGTGTCTACGCCGAGAATTTCGGCGGCTACAACAAGACCTATGGCACGCTGGGTGGGGCGGTCGTCTTGGGGCTCTGGATGTACATTTCGTCGTTGGCGATTTTGTTGGGGGCCGAGCTAAACGCCGAACTCGAGCATCAGACCCGCGAAGACAGCACCATTGGTCCGCCCCGCCCCATGGGGCAGCGCTTCGCACGCATGGCGGACCGCCTGGGTCGGGAGCGCCCGCAGGCGACCGCTACGAGCGGCGTTCGCGAGAGCTGGTTCTCGGGGCTCAATCGGGGGCGTCGCCACAAGCACTGAGCAGACGGAGGCGGACAGTCGCGGCACAGCGAGGCGGTTCGCCCCGCATTCCAGTGCCGTTCCCGCGCCACCACGGCGCGACGAAGTGGCTCCCCCGTTGGCACTGGGCGTGCATTGGCCCCCCCGACATGCCAATCGTCCCATTCCCTCCCGCGCGCTTCAGCGAGGCTCGCGTACACCCCGGGACGCGGTTTGATGGGATCGTTCGGGGCTTCGTCGTCGCCACCGTGCTGTCAACAGCGTTAGCGTTCACGCGCCCGGCGCTCGGATACAGCACGGACACGGTGGCGTCGGATGGATGCCACGAGCAGATCACACAAATCGCGCTCCGCGAAACTCGAAACTCACTCGGAGCGATCGACGCGATCAGCGCTAGCCGTAACGAACGCGCTCTGATCGACGACCTGCCGTTCGAGCTCTCGAGCGACCTCCGCGATCTGGGCGCTGCGACGCTGGTGTTGAGCAACCACTGGGTCGACTTCCGCGGCAACGAGCCGAGCGATTTGGACCGGCTAGCGCCGCTCCATGGCGACCCCAACCACCAACGGGAGCACTGCCTGCGCAGCACCGGCCAAGACGGTGATCAAGGTTCGAGGCAGGCGCTCATGGAGTGCCGCGCGTTCATCCGCGAGAAAGTGCAGGCGGCGTTGAAGGGGCTCGGAGCAGACGGGCGCGTCGACCCAAAGGCGCGCACCCAGCTGCGCGTGGCGCTAGACATCCGCGGTTCGGTGGAAGCGAGCCTACCGACCTTTCACGTCGAAATGGGCCAGGCCCTGCATACCGTTCAGGACGGCTTCAGCCACACCTTCCGGAGCCAAGACCACCGCGAAGTGGTCACGGTGCTGAACTACATCGAGTTCGTCGAGGATCGCTTGGACACCGTGGACGGTCCGGCACACCGCTCGCCCTTGGACGAGTGTGACAAACTCGACGCCCTGCGGCAGGAGCGGTTGTCGGTCGCCACGACCGCGAGCCAGGAGTTCCTCGAAGTCGCGCTCGACCCGACCCTCTCCAACAACCAGAAGCTGGCGCGGACGGACGAGCTACTCGACGAGTACTTCAGCCACGCCGACGGTTGCAACCCCGAGAACGGGTACTGCGATGCTCCCGAAGCGAGTTATCGCAACCCGAAGACTGGCTGCCAAAGCGCGCCCGGCTCGCTCCCTAGCTACTGGCCAGGCGCGCTTGCGGTACTCGCCGTCGCCGGAGCGGGCTGGTGGCGTCGCAAGAACAATGCCCGGCGCAGCACGTTGGGCGGCGGTACTTTGGCAGCGCTGATACTGGCTGTCGCGTTGCAACCGAACACCGCTGCCGCGCAGAGCGACGACCCAGCCAGCGCCGAACCTCCGGTCACGGATCCGGTGGCACGTGAGGCGGTTGCCCAGGAGGACGCTCGCATCGAACGGGAACCCCCGGTGCCCTGGGGCGTGGCGCTGAATCTGTCGGCTTCAATCGAGAACCCTGCAGCAGCTGCCGCTCTCGGAGCGCGCTATCGCCTGAGCGAACACTGGCTCTTCGGTGTGGATGGCGAGTACAACCCTTGGTACGCGGAGCAGACCAGCGAGTTCCGCCCGGGAGTGGCCTCCGCTTACGCGAGCGCGATCATGCGCTTCCCGATGCGCTTCGAGCGCGTCAACCTGCGTACGACGCTAGAGCTCGGTGCGTCGCGCATGCTGTTCGATCTGTACGGAGTGCCCAAGGGCACGACTGGACCATTCTTCGGCTTGAACGTGTTGGGTCTGGATTACGAGCTCGGCAAGCAGCTGTATCTGGTGCTGAACCCGGCCCACATAGCGCTGCCCATTCCGCAGACGAAGGGCGCGCCGTTCTCGTACGTCCAGTACCGCGTAACACTGGGCCTGCAGTGGGGTGCGTAAGCGCGCGCAGCCTCAGCGGCGGCGGAGCGCGAGCTCCGCACGCAGCAGTGGATCGCCGTTCACGCGCCGGCGCGCCTCCAGCTCCGGCACGCTCTGCTCGCGCAGCAGCGCCAGTACGGTGCGGGCGCTCAGTGAGGGCCGCTGGGGCGATAGTGTCGCCGGCCTCAGTCCGATGGGTAGCGAATGCCCCGGACCCGAACGAGAATGTCGCACGGTCTTGCTCATATCGAGGCGCGATTTTAGGCGGTTATTGCCCGGGCTGCCAAATTCGTGCGGCTGCGAGAGTTGGCACGGATCTTGGTTCTAAGGAACCGCGTCCACCGCGTCACCCCCCCTTTCAGGACCACGCCATGGAGTTTCTAAACTTTTTCGCACAGCGTCTGAACGTCAGCGCCAGCGCAGCCAGCAAGGTGCTCGAAGAGACCCTGAACAATTACCGACCTACGCGCGACTATTCGACTCGCATGCCGGACCTGCGCAGCGCGGGTGGCTCAACGCCGAAAGCGTCGTCCGCGCGCGCTTTCGCGGCGCACCGGAGCTCGCAACCGAACTGCGCGTCGGTTCCAGGAATGCGCGACGCCCACCTGGAGCAGTAGGAACACGGCGAGCACACTCGCGGGGAGGAACAGGAGAAGGTCGCTCGGGTGCACTTGCTCCCCGAGGGCCGTACCGAGCACCACGGCGAAGAGCGCTGCAGGAGCGGCGTACGCAACGGCGAGCAGCAATGTGCGGGCCACGGTCATTCGCTCGTGTGGGGCACAACGCATCGAGACGAATGGCCACCACTCGTCATCGGAGTCGCTCATGGTGTTTGCTTTGGATTCGAAGAACTGGAGAAAAGGGTGTCTGATCCGAGGAGGCACCCGTTGGATCTAACACGCTCTGGCGGCGAGCGCTCGGCCAGCCTGAGCGCCGCAAGAATGCCACACCCGCCGACGCCTGCGGCCAGGGCAGGCGAGGTAGGGGCGACGCGCAGAGGCTGCCACCGGTGCCACCTCGGGGAGACCGGGGCGGCGGACGAGCTTCAGAATACTTCGACCTCGCCGATGCGTACCTTGCTCAGTAAAAGCTGCACGCGCTCGAACAGGCGCTCCGCCTCAGCCCGAGTGACCCCCACCTGCACGATACTGCCCGCGCGCCGGACACCATTGTCCCCGAACGCGGCGGAGCGGGCCATCGGCATCAAGGCGCCGTGTCGAACGCGGTACTGTTCGACCACGGCAAGCGCCTCGATATCCCGCCGGTCCAGGCCCGCGAGGCGTTCGACCACGGCCGCCCGCAACGCCGGCACGCGCAGGTCGTACCAAGTGCTACGCACCAACTCCAACGGATTACGGAAATAGGGGCTGAAGGCGATCGCGTTGTCGGGGGAGTAGACGCGTGTGTGCGCCGACCCCGCTCGCGTCGTCAGGAAATTGCCCTCGTGCGTGTCGCCGTGCTGAATCAAGAAGGTGAACGTATTCACATCGGCCATGGCTCGCCGATACTCGCTGTCGTGCGCGAAGCGTTCACCGCTGTAGGGTTCCGAAGCTTTCACATTCTCTAGCCAGTAGCTGAGCGACCCGAACACGCAGCGCGTTCCTGCGAAGCTCGCCTGCGCGTCTGGATTCACCCGCGCACGATACGTCGCGAGATCGAAGCAGCGGCCGACGCTGGGTGGAGCCACGTACTCGTGCGGTAGCAGAAAAAGCTGCTGCGTACGATACGCGACGATCTCTTTGCGCGCGTCGTTGAACAACGAACCCTCGTACTCGCGCCATTTCGCGCGGAGCACTCTGCGAGCGCCCGAGTCACGCACGCTCAGCGTGAAGAGCTTGGCCCCGGAGCTTCCGGACGTGTCCGCGACACCCACGAGTTCGAGGGGCTCTCGACTCAGCCAGCGCTCGACCCGAGCTGGGTCGAGGCAGTCGGAGGACGGCTCGGAGACGCAGAGTTCCGCCGGCGCGGAGAGCGGAGCCGCGGGTGGAGGGATCGGCGCCGCCGACCCACACCCGCACGCTACCAACGCGAACATCGGGAGGCCCAGGAGCGCGGCGAGGGTTGATTTCATCGTACTGCGGGACTCGCGCTCAAAGGCGCGGATCTCGGGCAAAAACTGCAAAAGCAGTGCCAGATGAGCGGCCGCCACCACTGCGTCCGGCGCGCGCTTTTTGGCCACGCTTGGCGCTTCCGACACGCGCAGTCGTCGAACCGCGCCGGAGCGAAGACGGACCGTGGAGCGGGCTGCCGCCCATCAAACACATGTCCCGAGTTCACACACTTGGTTGCCCCTGCATTTGATGTCGCAGCCCCCGCAGTGCTTGCGGTCCGACAGCAGATTCACACACTCTTTCTTGCACATCGCGTGACCCGGTGAACAGCTGACCGCGCACGACCCCGCCTCACAAGCGGCGCTGCCTCCGTCGGAGACTTGGCACACCACTCCGCACGCACCGCAGTTCGCCGGGTCGCTTTCCAGGTCCACGCACGCCTCGCCACACCGACTGTACCCGCCGATACAGGCGAAGGTACATTCACCATCGTCACACCGGCGGGTAGCGAATGCGGGAGCGCCGCAAACCTGTCCGCAGCCGCCGCAGTTGTCCGCGTCGCTGGCGGTCTCCGTACACGAGCCAGAGCAATTCGTGGTCCCGCTCGCACAGTCTTCGGTGCAGGAGCCGTCGAGGCAGACTTCGTTCGACGCACACGCCCGGCCGCACTCGCCACAGTGCTGCGGATGCTGCTCGAGGTCGACACAGCTCCCCGCGCACTCGACGGCCCCGGCGCTGCAGATGCGCTCGCAGGCGCCGCCCCGGCAGCGCACCGTGCCGCCCTGCGGGGCTTCGCACGCCTCGTCGCAACCGCCGCAATGGTCGACGCGCAGGTCGGTGTTGACGCATTCACCGGCGCACTGCGACAAGCCCGGATCGCAAGCGATTTCGCAGCCTCCGTCGCAGACGCTCTTCGCATTCGCTGGCGCAGTGCAAGACTGCTCGCACCCGCCACAATGCTCGGGATTGGTGTTGGGATCGACGCAGACGCCCGCACAATCGAGTTGCGTCGCGGGACACTCGCCCTGACAGCTACCCCCGGCGCACACCTGGCCCTCGCCGCAACGAGTGTCGCAGCCGCCACAATGCAGCGGGTCGGCCAGGACGTCGACGCAGACGCCGTCGCACTCCCGGGTCCCCGCTTCGCAGGTAAACGTACAGGCGCCTTCGACACAGGCGGGTTCGGCGTTGGCAGGGGCGTTGCAACCCACGTCGCAAGCACCGCAGTGGTCCGGGTCGCGAGCGAGATCACGACAAGTGCCAGCGCAAAAGCCGAAACCGGCGTCGCAGACGACATCGCAGGTCCCGTCGGTACAGATCGAAGTCCCATGGCGCGGAGGCACACACTGCGCCCCGCACTGCCCGCAATGGAACACGCTGAGCTCCGGGTCGACGCAGGCTCCCGCACACTCGACCAAACCGACCGCGCAGTTCGACGAGCATTCGCCCTCGGAGCAGACCTCGTCCGCAGCACATGCCGCACCACAGGCACCACAATTGCTAGGGTCGCTCGCCAGCTCGATGCAACCTCCGTTGCATGCAGTGAGGGCCGCGTCGCACGTCGCCCTGCATTCACCCTCCGAGCAGATACCGCGCGCACCGGCAGCGGATTCGCAACGGACGCCGCAGCCCCCGCAATGGCCAGGATCGCTCGCAAGATCGACGCAGCTACCACTGCACAAGGTCAGCGCATCGTCGCACAGCGGCACGCAGCGCCCTTCGACGCAACCCTGCTCGTAGCCCGCTTCGCTCGCGCACCGGGCATGGCAGCGACCACAATGATCCGGGTCCCGCCGCAACTCGACGCACTCGTCGCCGCAGACCGTCTCGCTTTCCGAACAGGCCGGGGGTGCGGCGAGCGGGTTCGCGCCGCGCGCCGGCAGGCAGGTTTGGGTCGCCAGGTCGCAGCTGTAGCCCTCGACGCAGCGCGCTCGTTCGTCGCATGCCAGGCCGGTCAGGTCCCTGCTGACATCGCCGGCGCAAGCTCCGGCGAGCAGCAGGGTAGAGAGCACGACCGAACCGCGAAGCCCGCGCGCTGAGCGACGGGAGCTCAGCGGCGGGGCCAAGGCTTGCTCGTGTAAGGGCTGACGATGTCCTGGTGCGCAAGCTCCGGCCGTCCCGCGTCCCGCTCGAGCCAAAGCCAGCTCGGCGCGGGGGGAGCCTCACGGCGCGCTTCGCGCTCCACGCGCAGCGGAATACGCTCGGGGCGCGAGGAGGTCGTCGTCGCGGTCACCGGGGGCGCGCAGGCCAAACCAACTTGTGGAGGCGGTACAGGCTCCACCGCCACGGCGCCGGTCGGACCTGATACTTGGGGGGAGCCTCCGACATTTGGCGGTGGGCTCGATGCTGGCACGGTGCCGCGCGGGGCGACGCTGGCAGCGACGGCGGTTCCGCGAGCCGGGGTGGCTGCGGTCGCACGATCGAGTACCACGACGACACCGGCAAAGCTCAGCGCACCGGCGACGACGGATGTCGCCAAGAGCAGCGCACCCGAGCCTCGCACGCGCACGGGTTCAGGCTCGGCGTTTCGGATAGGAGCGCCGAGCTGCACGGCGCTCAGGGCCTTCCGGAGTTCGGAGACGTTGGCATAGCGAGCCTCCCGATCCTTCTCGAGACAGCGGCAGATGATCGCGGCTAGCCCGGGCGGCAACGAGCTCCAATTCGCCGCTCGCGTGAAGTCAGAGCGTACGATGCGCGCACACAGCTCCGGGATCGTCGCTGCAGAGAAGGGAGGCTCGGCGGTCAAGAGCTCGTAGAGCACCACGCCCAGCGACCAGACATCGCTACGGAAGTCCACCTGCTGTGGGGTCAGGATCTGCTCGGGAGACATGTAGTGGGGCGATCCGACTCCGCGCTCCGGCGACGTCAAGTTCGAACGCAGAGGCCTGGCCACGCCAAAGTCCAAGATCTTCACATAGGGCGATTCGGATTCTTCCACGAGGAACAGGTTGTCCGGTTTCAGATCGCGGTGCACGATGCCGGCCGCGTGAACTTCCAGCACCGCATCGCAGACGGCGAGCAGTGTCGTTACGGCTTGCTCGGGCGAGAAGGGGCCACCTGCCAGGAGTTTCCCCAGATCCGCCCCGTGCAAGAGCTCGGTCACCATGAACGGGGTCCGACCATTGATTTTGCCGATGTCGAAGACGTGGGCGACGTGGCGCCCCTGGAGCCCGGCGGTGGCACGAGCCTCCCTCAAGAACCGCGCTACTGCTTCCGGGTTGCCCGAGTATTCGTCTTTCAGCACTTTGATCGCGATGGGTTGCTCGAGCAACACGTGCCAGCCGTGGAACACGACCCCCATGCCGCCCTCGGCGAGCAACCCATCGATGCGATAGCGCTCCGCGATCAGCCGCGGGAGCGCCCGCGCGCCCGCGGCCTCGACCAGTGACGCGTTGGGAGCCAGGTACTCAGTGTCCACGAGCGCTTGCAGGGAGCAATTTGTGTGCCGCTCACGCTGAGGTTCCAGTCCCTGCCCCGGGTGGCTCAGGCTCGGCGTCAGGTCTCGCGATGGGGCAGCGTGCCCAGGCGAGCCTCGAGCTGTATTCGCTGCCCGTCGCGAATGACCACGAGCTTCTGGTGCGAGCCCGGGGCGGCTGCAGCCACGCGATTGCGGAACGCCGTGGCGCTGGCCACTGGCTGCCCCGCGAACTCTACCACGACATCCCCACGCTCGAGGCCCGCGCTCGCAGCCGGGCCACCGGCCGTCAGCGCCGAGACCAGCGCGCCCTTTCGCTCCTCGAGCCCCAGTGCTTGCTGCAAGTCAGCGTCGATGTCCTGAATGCCTACGCCGAGCCAACCGCGCACGACCTTGCCGTGCTCGAGGATGCTCTTCATGATGGGTTGAGCCATCGCGGTCGGAATCGCAAATCCGATCCCCTGGTAGCCCCCGGACCGCGACAGAATGGCGGTGTTGATGCCGACCAGCTTTCCCTCCATGTTCACCATGGCGCCGCCAGAATTGCCCGGATTGATCGCCGCGTCCGTCTGGATGAAGTCTTCGTAGTCCACGATGCCCATGCCAGCGCGGCTGGTAGCGGACACGATCCCCATAGTGACGGTCTGACCGAGCCCGAAAGGGTTGCCAATGGCGAGCACGACGTCACCGAGGCGCAGGCGCTTCGAATCCCCCATCTCGATGGGTTTCAAGTCGCCGAAATCTCCCTGCAACTTCAGGACTGCCAGGTCACTTTTGGGATCGCTGCCACGCACCTCGGCTTTGAACTCGCGCCCATCGGGCAGCGTGACCATGATCTCGCTGGCCTTATCGACGACGTGACTATTCGTGAGCACCGTACCATCCTTGGCGACGATCACGCCCGAGCCCAGCCCGCGTGCTTGTCGCTCCGGGGAGCCAAAGTACCGAAAGCGAGGGTCGTCGAAGGGCCCGGCAGCTGGCTCACGCCGCGCCAGGGTCGACGATACGGACACGACACTTTGCGTGGCGGCTTCTGCAATGCTCGCCAGGGACGGAGGTTCTGCTGCGCGCGCTTGCGCCCGGGCGACGCTCGGCCATGGCACGGCGGTGGGCTTTTCGCCAACAATGGACCCGGCGCGGGGGAGCTCCTCGGGTCCCCAATGCAAGAACGCCGCCGTGCCGGCCGCCGCGAATGCCGTCGAGAACGCGAGCCAGCGTAGCCGCGGGCCCTTCCAGGTACGGTTGTGATGCATGGAATATCTCCTCGTCCGGCGACTGGACCGAAACGGGTTGGCTTCCCCGGAAGACAAGGCGGGAGCCGTCTCTATTCCCCGCGCTTTTGGCGCCTCGATCCGTCGGCTGGGGCGTTCTGGGGGGCGCTGGCGCATTCTGCCGCAGCAAAAGCAACACACGTCGAGGCCAAGTCTGGGGAAAGCCAGTGGTACGTCCCTTGCTGAGTCTCGAGGGATGGCATCCGTCGATCCGTCTATGGTGTACGACGACACGCTCGCCGCCGTGGGCTCCGGACCCGCCCGTAGGATCGGGGGCTCGCTGGCGGCAGGTCAGATCGTCGGCGGACGTTATCGCGTAGGATCGCTCTTGGGTTCTGGCGGCATGGGCCTGGTTTTCGAAGGCACTCATATCGAGCTCGGAAGCCCCGTCGCGATCAAAATCGTTCGGCCGCAATTCTCGCAGGACAGCCACATTCTCGAGCGCTTCGTCAACGAGGCTCGGAACGTGGCCGCGCTTACGAGCCCGCACATTGCCCGCGTGTTCGACGCCGGCAAACTGCACACCGGCGAAGCATACCTGGTAATGGAGCGCCTGGTGGGGCAAGACATGGCCTCGCTGCTGGCCCAGTCGGGGCCGTTGCCTTGGCCTGTCGCGGTGGCGTACGTCGCACAGGCGTGTGACGGTCTTGCCGAAGCGCACGCTCACGGCGTCGTGCACCGCGACCTGAAACCCGAGCACTTGTACGTGATCCAGGCCGGATCGGCAGAGCCATTGGTCAAAATTCTCGACTTTGGGATCTCCAAGAACATCCGGCAGGACGAAGCGCGCATGACGCTTCCCGGTGACAGCATTGGCTCGCCGTTATACATGTCACCCGAGCAGGTACAGAACCCCGCGCTGGTCGACGAAAGAACCGACGTTTGGTCGCTCGGAGTCGTGCTCTACGAAGCCATCACCGGGAAACTTCCGTTCAATGGGGAGACCATCGCCCAGGTGCAATGGCAAGTGATCGCGGAAGATCCTCAACCGCTGTCCGCCCGCTGTCCAGACGCTCCACAAGCGCTCGAAGCCGTCATCCTGCGCTGTCTGCGCAAAGCGGCGGCGGAGCGGTTCCAGTCGGTCGACGAGCTGCGGCGCGCCTTGCGCGCCCTCTTGGCCCCCCCGCGACTGGTCGAGGTGCCTGCTGTCGCCGGGCTGCCCGTCGCCGAGCCCGCGCCGGCACCCAGTAGCACTCGACCGCTCCCCCCCCCGGCTCCCGCGCAACAGCCGCTTTCGGGCGGCAGCGCGGCGCCCGTCAGAGTCGGCTTGTCCGAGGCGCGCTCGCTCGCCTTCGCTGACGAGCCTACCCACGACGAGCTACGCGCGGCGGGCCTGCCGAAGAGCCACGGCTTGACCTCCGCGATGTTCATGGCTGCGGGGTTGGTGATGGCGCTGGTGGCACTCGGCAGCGTCTCGCTCGGCGGCCTCGACAACGTGAAAGCCTGGAGCCAGGGGCTCGACCTCTCCGAAAACCCTTCGCGCTTCGAGCAGGTGTCGAGCTCATGGAAGCCGCCGCAGGTGCTCCCGCGGCTGGTGACCGGGTCCCCCGCTACCGTGCCTACGGACCCGCCCGCGGTGAATCCCGTCGTAGCCTCGCCCGCCGCGCCACTCCCCGTCGTAGCCTCGCCCGCGCCGCTCCCCGTCCCGCCGACTCCCGAAGCGTCGCGGACCGAACCGCACCCAGCCACCCCAAAGACCCCGCAGGAAACCACCCTCAGCCGCGAGGAGATCGACGCGCGCTACCAGCGCTGGCTGGAGCAAGAAAACCTCGTTCCGGTCGACGAGGTCACGCTCGACGAGGCCCTTTCTCACCCCAACCAACCGTGACCACCCCGCATGAACTCCCCTATATTATCCGATCATGAAGAGCGGTTGCCCCCTGGTGTGGCAGCTCGCGCCGCGTCCTTGCTGCCGAGCCCGCCGGCCTCGAGTCCACCTCCGCCTCTGGAGGGTCCAGAGACACCGGCGCCTCCAGCCCAGCGGCGCCGGGTCATCGCGAAGCGATACCGTGTCGATGAACTGTTGGGGGAAGGCGGCATGGCCGTAGTGTATCGCGGCTGGCACCTCCCGCTCGACGAACCGATCGCGATCAAGATCTTGAAGCAAGAGTACGCTGACAACGAAGAAGCGGTGACGCGGTTCCTACAAGAGGCGCGTGCCGGCGCATTGCTTCGAGGCAAGAGCGTGGCGCAGGTCCTCGACATCGGCAGGCTCGAAAGCGGTCCACCGTTCATGGTCACCGAGCTCCTGTCGGGCCGGGACCTCCAAGGATTGCTCGAAGCGCAGGGGCGCTTCAGCACCGGCACTGCCCTGCAGTTGATGAAGGAAATCTGCTCCGCCGTCAGCGAGATCCACCAGTGCGGCATCGTACACCGCGACCTCAAGCCCGCGAACATCTTCCTCGCGCGAGACCCCGACGGGGAGCCGCTGATCAAGCTGCTCGACTTCGGCATCGCCAAGCGCCTCGATGGCAATGACCTGAATGACACCAAGAACAGCCTGGGCTCCCCACATTATATGGCGCCCGAGCAGATCGTCTCTGCCAAGGAGGTCGCTGAACAGGCTGACATCTGGTCGCTCGGCATCGTGCTCTTCGAGCTCCTGACGGGGCGCGTGCCGTTCGATGCCCCCACCGTGCCTGCCCAGTGCGCCCAGGTGCTCAGCGCCCCGTGCCCCAGCCCGTCGGAGTTCGTGCCGGAGATCTCGGAGCAGCTCTGCGCGGTCATCCTACGCTGTTTGGAGAAACAGCCGAGCGCGCGCTACTCCAGCGCCCTGGAGCTTCGGGCAGCGCTCGAAGAGCTCGAAGAGTGCCAAGCGCCCGAGGTTCAAACGGGTCCCGAGTCCGAACTGGCGGTGCCGATTACGATTTGCCTGCCACCCGAACGCGACGAGGCCACGGAGCCAGAGGTCACCTGGCAGCCGCCACCGCACAAGCGGCGCAAACGCTTCGTCGCCTCCGTGATGGTGGGCTGCGCCGCCCTGCTTGCACTCAGCTTCGGTCCGACGCGTGACTGGGCCAAGCGCGCGTATGGCTCGACCGAGGAAATGGCACAACGCACCTACGCGAACGCAACGCGCGTCTGGGCTTCCTCGCCCGATCGACCTACCGCGCCGTCGCCGCAGCCCCGCGTCGTCGCCGTGCCCGAGACACGCTTGCCGGGACCGCTGAACATCGCACCCGTGCTCCCCGAAGTGGAGCCCGTAGTTACCCCACCAGAACCGAAACCGACCCCCCCACCCCGCACCCTGTCGCTGAAAGCCCCCCGCCACGCGACATCCGCGCCCGTGCACGCGCGAGCCGCCGTGCCCATCCGCCAGCATCCGGATACCGCGATCGAGCAGCGCTACGCACTCACCCCGAGCCCCGCGGCCGCCAAGAATGACCTCATCAATCCCTACCCTGACATGCCTCTGAAATAACCCCGCCAGCGAGCATCTCCTGGGCCGCAGCGTGCCCCGAAAAGAGGGAGCATGAACCCCATCAAGCGCATCGAAACCTTCGGTCAAGCCGTGTGGCTCGACCACTACGACCACGAGCTGCTGCGGGGCAAACTGCAGCGGCACATCAGCGAGGACGGGCTGAAGGGCCTCACGTCGAACCCCGCAATTCTGGCGAAGGCTTTGCCCCCCCTGGCCCAGCGCGACGAGGTCCGGGCGCGGGCGCAGGACCTGAGCTCCGCGAAGGCGTTGTATGAGGCCTTGGCGCTCGACGAGCTCGGCGCTGCCGCGGACCAATTTCGACCGTTGTTCGACAGCACCGACGGTTGGCATGGCTGGGTAAGCCTCGAGGTCGATCCGCGGCTTGCGTTCGACGCGCGTGCCACGGTGGCAGAGGCGGCGCGCTTGTTCAGCGAGCTTGGGCGACCAAACGTCTTCGTCAAAGTCCCAGCGACGCGCGAAGGCCTGATGGCGATCACTCAGCTCACCGAGCAGGGCGTCAACGTGAACGTGACGCTGGTGTTCAGCGTCCCCCGTTATCTCGAGGTCGCCAATGCCTTCATGACCGGGCTCGAGCGACGCGCCTCCAAGGGGCTCAGCCTTTCGAATATTCGCTCCGTGGCCAGCTTCTTCCTCAGCCGGATCGACGCGGCGGTCGATCCCGAGCTCGAAGCAATCGCCAAAGCGGGCGGCAGCACGGCTGGCGCGGCGCAGCAACTGTTGGGGAGCATCGCGCTGGCTTCGGCCAAGCTGGCCTACGACGGATATCTCGAGCTGTGCGCTGGCGGCAGGTGGAGCGCGCTGAGTGCGCGCGGCGCGCGGCCTCAATGGCTGCTCTGGGGCAGCACCGGCACGAAGAACCCCAACTACGACGCGTTGAAGTACGTCGAAGCGCTGATCGGACCCGAGACGATCACCACCATTCCGCCCGAGACGCTCGAGGTTTATCGAAAGCGCGGCAACCCTGCCACCCGTGTGCATGAAGGCGTCGAGCGCGCGCGCATCGCCTTCGAGCAACTGGCCCAAGTGGGCATCGACATCGAGCGGGTGACGCAGAAGCTGGAGAGCGAAGGCGTCGAGAAGTTTGCGAAGCCGTTCGACGGCCTACTGCGCACGCTCGAGTGCTTCGTTACCGCCGCCTGAGGCCTCGCCTTCGATGACCGGCACCGGCACGTCGGGGTCCCCGGCCGGCGGCGGACTGCCCGGTGGCACCTCTACGGGGTTACCCGGTACGTGAGGAGGTAGCTGGATGTCAGGCCCTGGCCCGGGAGGCGGCGCCTCGCGCGGTGGGTCCGGTGCTGGAACCTCCGGCGGCGCTTCACGCGGCAGTTCGGGGGCCTTTCGCGGGTCGGGTGTGTCGGGAGAGGGGGACGTTGCCACGTTCACGATTTCGCTTCCTTCACGACTTTACCTTCACGACTTTACCTTCACGACTTTACCTTCACGACTTTACCTTCACGACTTTACCTTCACGACTTTACCTTCACGAGTTGGGAGCCGCCGAGCTGATGGCGCCGAGCGCGGACTCCGGATCGCGGGTCTGCGCCAGATCACCCAGTGATACGATACCCACGACGCGACCCCCATCTTCGACGACGGGAATGCGGCGAATGGCTTTGCTACGCATCATCTGGACCGCCTGATCGACCGAGTCACGCGGCGACAGCGTGGTCAGCTCCTGGGTGCAGATGGAGCCGAGCGCCATCTCGTCGCAGTTGCCGCCGGCGGCTACGCAGCGCAACACGATGTCACGATCCGTAACGATACCGCAGGGCTTTCCATCGGCTTCGACGACGATGGCACCGACGGCGGCGCGTTTCATCTCTCGAGCTGCCTGCCGCACCGTGCTCGAGTACGGCAGCGTGCGAGGGTTTCGCGTCATGACTTCGTCGAGGATTTGGGGCTGGGGCATGGGATGTCCTCCGGTTGGGCCGCGGCGCGCCGCGCGCCGTGGAAGCAAGGATGCAAGGGTCGATCCGCGCACTTTCTCCGGGATGCCAGCGGGAACATGGTCACCACACCGCCTCGAACGTGGCGATCGCGGCAGCGCGACTTGCTGGGTCACTCGGCCCGCGTCACCAGCGGGACGAAGGAGCAATCGGCGATTTTTCGAGTCGAGGTGCGCGTTCCCAGCTTGTGAACCAGGATCAGCTCCTGAATCTGGCCGGCGCCCACCGGGACCAGCAGCTGACCGTCATCAGCTAGCTGCTCGATCAACGCTAACGGCAGATCGGCCGCTGCTGCGGCCACCAGAATGGCATCATACGGCGCGCCTGCCCCGTATCCGAGGCTGCCGTCCGCCACCACCACTTCGACCCCCCGAAAGCCAAGCTGCGTCAGCTTGGCTTCCGCGCTGGATGCCAAGGCGCCGATGAACTCTACGGACACCACCTCGCGCGCCAAAAGGCTGAGCAATGCTGCCTGGTATCCCGAACCGGTCCCGACATCGAGGACCCGCTCCGTGCCCTTCAGGCCAAGAGTTTCGAGCATTACGGCAACCATGTACGGTTGCGAGATCGTTTGCCCGAACCCGATGGGCAACGCGCGATCTTCGTAGGCGTGCTCCGTCAGCTCCGGCGGCACGAACAAGTGGCGGGGGACTCGGGCGATGACCTCGAGCACGCGCTCGTCGCGAATGCCTCGCCCGCGCAGGCCTCGCTCGACCAGTTCGGTGCGGCGCATACGGAACGTCGAGTCGTCCAGCTGGATCGAGGCGTTGGCCATGCCACGGCTAAGCTGCAGTTCGCATGCCAGTGGCCCTTCGCGGCGTGATCTCAGTGCTTCCGAACGCTTCCGGCGTACCAGCCTGTCACGCCTGCAGGCCTGCCACACCACGTCGCCTCCGCACTTCGGC
>JAICQQ010000401.1 GCA_025937785.1 Polyangiaceae bacterium | reverse complement strand
TCAAGATCGCAAAGTAGACGATGCGCACCCAGCCTTCGCCGCTGAATGGCACCGAGCCCGCTTGCGCGTGGTGCAACAGGTACGTCACCAGAAAAATGCTCGAAAAACCGAACGCCGCCAGCATGCTCAAGCGGTGCATCGCGATGTTCTTCGCCTTCACGAAACAGAAACCGATGACGAGGAACAGCGTGGCACCCGCGTTCAGGAGCGCATTGACGGTTGCCAGCGTCGTGGGCGTCGGGCCGCGGTCAGGCTTGGGCAGCACGTACACCACCAGGGTAACGGCAAGGAACACGAAAATCGACAGGCCGAAAATGGCGGTACGCACCGCCGGCGATTCACTCCGAGACTCGATGCTCATGCTAGAAACTCAACCTTCTTCAGCACCGGCTGGGCCTCGGTCGGGAGCGAGCCTTGCTCGGCTTGCTTGAGCAGGCGCCAGACGTGGGGGCCCATCAGGTCCAATTCGCTCGACACGAACTGCTCGCCACCGAAGCGACGGATGGTGCGCGTCTGCTGCGCCAGAATCTCCGCGTCTTGCCGGAAGATCCGTTGCGCAAAAGGCTCGATCACGTACTTGAGCCAGCGCGCCGGAAGCCGCGTGCGAAACGTCACGACCGCGAATAGCTTGGTGTGGGTATCGGACACGGGCGTGCACATCGACGTGACCAAGAAGTGATTCTCGCTGCCCAGGCGATACTCCACCTGCGCGATCGACGGAAGAAAGAAGCGATCCCAATGCTCGACGATACCGCCGCTCGGCGACAAGATCTTGCCGACGACGCCAGGCGGACGCGGTTCGCCCTGGTACTCGATCTCGACGCGATCGGGGTAACGCGACACCAGCGCCGTGATGCGGTTCTTCTTGCCGCCGCGAAACAACCCTTTGTGGAGGAACGCCGTGTGCGGCACGTCGAGCGCGTTTTCGATCGCGGCGTGCAATGTCGACTCCGCCTCGACCTCGCGGATCACGCTGGTGCTACCTGACCCGAGCCCACCGGACACCGAGAACGGCTCCGTCGCCGGGGGCGCGTCGGGGCTCCCATAGACCCACACCAGGCCGTCCTGCTCCTTTGCCGGGTATGCGGGGACCTGCCAAGCCTTCGACGGTTCTCCGATGAGGCCCGGCACCTCCACGCAACGCCCGTCCGGTCCGAATCGCCACCCGTGGTAGGCGCAAGCGAGCACCCCGGTGCGCTTGTCGACGCTCCCGAGTGAGAGCGGCACGTTGCGATGCGGGCAACGATCGAGCAGCGCCGCCACGCCCCCGCCAGCGCTCCGAAACACCACGAGCGGAGTGCCCAACAATGTGATCGCGATCGGACGCTTGCCGAGATCTCGTGCTGTACACACGACATACCAGTACCTGGCCAGCCGGGCGACCGAGAGGTGTCCCTTCGCCAAGGGTGGCGTGAGGTGGGCAGGCAGGTCCATGTCGGTGTCGAATGCTTCGTCCATCTCTTAGCGCAGCAAACGCTGTCATGCGGGCAAATTCGCCGCGAGCGGGCGGGGTGGCAGTAAACGTACGCAATCGCGGCGCGTGCGCGCGATTTGCCGCGGACCCGCGCTCGCTCTAACGTGTCACTCGTGAGCAGGAGGTCCTTGTGGTCGACAAAACGAACGTGAGTTTCATGCGGTCCCTGTGTCTGGGCGAGATCGAGGAAGAAATCATCATCCCTTTCCCCGAGATCTCCGAGCACGAAAAGGAGACCCTGCGCACCGTCACCAGCTCGATTGAATCGCTCCTCAAGTCGCACGAGTCCGAGTTCGCCGCATGGGACGAAGCGGGCGAGCTCCCGGCGGCCGTCGTCGATGAGCTCAAAGAGTTCGGAATGTTCAGCTTCATCATCCCCGAAGCCTCGGGCGGCATGGGCTTTGGCAGCATGGCGTACTCGCGCGCGCTGCAAGAGATTGCCAAACACGACGCCTCCGTCGCAGTTACCGTCGGCGCCCACAGCTCCATCGGCATGCGCGGCTTGCTCCTTTTCGGGACCCAGGAACAGCAAGACCGCTACTTCTCCAAGCTCGCGACGGGCGAAATGATCGCAGCCTTCTGCCTCACCGAGCCTGGCTCCGGCTCTGACGCCGCATCCATCAAGACGCGCGCCGTGCTCGACGGCGATCACTTCGTCCTCAACGGGGAGAAGATCTGGATCACCAACGGTGGCATCGCCGACTTCTTCACGGTCTTCGCCAAAACCGGCGAACCCGACGAACGCCGTCACCTGAGCGCTTTCATCGTGACCCGCGATATGCCGGGTGTACGCATCGGCAAGCACGAAGAGAAAATGGGCATTCGTGCCAGCTCCACCACCACGGTCTCCTTCGAGAACGTGCGCGTCCCCATCGCCAACCTGCTGGGCGAAGAGGGCAAGGGCTTCAAGATCGCGATGAACATCCTCAACAGCGGGCGCACCGGCCTCGGCGGCGGCTCCGTCGGCGGTATGAAACGACTCATCCATCTGGCGACCCAGCAGGCCAACAGCCGCATTCAGTTCGGCAAACCCATCGCAGAGTTCGGCTTGATCAAGAAAAAGGTCGGTCAGATGATCGTCGACTGCTACGCCGCGGAATCCGTGGTCACCATGGTCGGCGGCCTAACCGATCAAAAGTACGAGGACTACGCGATCGAAGCCGCGATCAGCAAGGTGTTCGCCAGCGAAGCCCTGTGGACCACCGCGGACGAGGCCCTTCAAATCGCTGGCGGCAACGGCTTCATGAAGGAGTACCCGTACGAACGCGCGATGCGCGACAGCCGCATCAACCGCATCTTCGAAGGCACCAACGACATCCTGCGACTGTTCATCGCCCTCACCGCCATGAACGACGTGGGTCGCCAACTCAAAGAACTGTCCGCTGGCCTCGAAGGCGTCTTCAACGACCCGATCAAAGGCTTCGGTGTGCTCTCCGACTACGCCCTGCGCCGGGCCACCATCGCCACCGGGATTCGCCGCGAGAAGAACCGCTTCTCCAAGCTCCACCCACTCCTGAAGAACCAGGCCGCGGTGTTCGAAGATGCCACTCGCGACCTCGCCGGCGCCACCGATCGCGTCCTTCGCAAGCACGGCCGAAAGATCATCGAGCGGCAGCTCGCGACCAAGCGCCTCGCCGACATCATGATCGACCTGTTCGTGCTGGCCTGCGTGCTCAGTCGCGTCAACAGCGCCATCACTGCCCAAGGCGACAAGAAGACCGCTCGTGAAATCGAAATAGCCACCGCCTTCGCCAGCCAGGTCCGTCGCCGCGTGCGCGTGAACATCGACCAGATCGACGACAACGCCGACGAAGAAATCAAAGGCCTGGCCGACTACGCGTTCACGGTCGAAAAGTACGTCTGGGACGTGCTGTAGCGTCGCACAAAGGCTCGAAAGCGCCGGCGAGCTCTCAAGCTTTGGCTGACGGATGCGCCGCTAAGTCATCCATATTCCACTGCTAGTCGCCGCGATCACACGCACCACGCGACATTTTTTCCCTGTGTGTCCATGTCGCCAATGTCGCGCGGGGTGACCGTGAAAATGCAAACCGACGTGTGAACGCCCTTTCCATTGGCGACGCCTTCAGGCATGTACGTAGGCACTGGAGGTGTTGAGTTGGAAGCGACCAAGATAGACCCCAGTCGTGCCACCGGTTCGATCGCGATAGCCCCCACGGCTACCGCCCGAGCCAATGCCAACGACAACTCCGAGCTCGGCTACCCCTCCGAGAGCCCTGCGCCCCCGCGCCGTCGCCGCAAACGCCCGGTCCGCTCGCGCAGCATCCGGGTCGCACGCGCCAGCAAGCGCGAGGTCGAACGCGCCCGCCTGCGCCTCGACAGCGAACCCCCACCCGCACGGCCCCAGACTCGCGCTGAGTGCGCCGAGGGCCCACGCCCCTGCCCGCACGTCTCGTGCAAACATCACCTGTACCTCGACGTCTCCCCGTACACGGGCACCATCAAGATCAACTTCCCCGACATCGAAGTGTGGGAGATGCGCGTCTCGTGCGCCCTGGACATCGCCGATCACGGTGGAATGCGCCTGGAAGACGTCGGCGAGCTGATGAACGTAACGCGAGAACGCGCCCGCCAGATCGAGATCCAGGCGCTCGCCAAGCTCGAGCTCGGCGAGCGCCAGGTGTCGCTCAGGGACTACTTCGAGTGAGCGCGCCCTAAGAGGCCATCCCGGTCTCATGATGGATCGGATCTCCGACGGGAATTTCCGGGTCTCGCTAGCTTCCACCCTTATTCGAGGATGAGCAGGCGCTCGAAGCCGCGACCCCGCGGGGCCGTAGGCACCGACCGCGAGCCATGTGGCCCGTGCAGCGCGCCAACGCACGAGCCATGTGGCCCGTGCAGCGTGCCAACGCACCAGCCATGTGGCCCGTAGGCACCGACCGCGAGCCCTGTGGCCCGTGCAGCGTGCCACCGCGCGAGCCGTGTGGCCCGTGCAGCGCGCCAAACGCACGAATGCAACGGGGGATCCCTTGAGTGTGGCCCCCGAGATGCACATTGGGTCGCG
>JAICQQ010000289.1 GCA_025937785.1 Polyangiaceae bacterium | reverse complement strand
TCGTCGACGCCACCTTCGTCGACGCGCTTGCTGCTAGAGCTCGCCGCTGAAAGGGGCCAGCCGGACGTCGAGGCGGCCCCAGAGCGCGGGTTCGTCGGGTCGGTCCATGTCGGCCACCACGTCGAAGCTGCCGGGGGTGTCCGAGCGGCTCTCGATGCCTTCGAGCTTCAGGCGCGTGGGTCGCCCGTCAGGGTGCACGATGGTGCCGAGCCGTACGCTCGCGTCGTCGTTGATGCCGACACGGCAGCCGAGCACCTCGCCGTCGCGATAGGTGTCGGGCGACGCTTCAGCGCACGCGAGAAACGCGACGCGGCCATCCGGCAGCAGGGCCGCGTCGGTGAACGTGAACGGGACGCCGCCCACGTGGCCCAGGTCGAACTGCGTAACTCCGGCCAGCGGCGGGAGAGGTGGCCCGCTGTCGAGCCAACGCACGAACTCTCGCAGGGGCAGGTCCGCGGTGGCGTTGACCGGCGAGACGTCGTGCACCACGGCGCCGTTGCCACGCTGAAACAAGCGCAGCACGTCGCCGACGACGAGCGCCCCTTCGACGTTGAGCTCGGAGCCCGCGAAGGTCGTGTCCGCTCGCAGCCGCGCGTAGAGTTGCGATCCGTCGACGACGCGCACGCTGTCGCGTTCACCGAGCACTACGAGCCGTTCGCGAGCGCGCGTCGACCCTGAACCGAAGGCGACGAGCCGTCCGTCGGGAAGAGCCGCGCAGGCTTCGAGGTCGAGCTTGGCGTGCTTGTTGCCGAGGGCTGGTTCGAAGCTACGCCGGCCGCCCTCGCCTGCTGGCAAAAGGATCGCCCCGGTTTCCGCCCCGTGACGCAGCACCAGCACATTCACGTCGTCTTGCACGATGACCAGGCGCTCCGCGCTGCGGCGCACGGCTGACGCTGCGCGCACGTGATCGGGCACGTCGTGGGCGCCGAGGCCGTCGTCCGTGTACACGAGCGGGGTGACGTCGTGCAGCACGGCGCTCAGGTTCGGATCGAACGTTGCGCGAATAAGCGCGGGTGAACCCGTCGATGGCGCCACGGGATGGAGTGTAACCCGGGCTGGTTTCAATGAACCGCGCCGACGCGCCGACGCGCCGACGCGCCGGCGCGGAAGCTGGGAATGCGTCTTGCTTCGCTCGACTCGCCCCGGGGGTAGAAGAAGGACCAGGGGCGGAGCGGTTCCGAGCGACGCGGCTCAAGCGTTGCCGCTCGTGTCACGCCGGCGGGCGGCTTTCGTGCGACCTGCGCCGGTCGACCGGATGCAGCGGCAGGACCTGGGTGGGAACATGATATTCAATTGCTATAGTGGAGCGCGGAAGTTTGTGAGCTCCAGGAAGTTATCTGATGAAACAGACACATCAGGAGAGATTTATAATTGAAAATGAAAATCATTTACAGTATCTAGTCGCCAACCTTACCCCATGACGAGTCGAAAACGGCGGCTGCAAGAGCCGAGAGCTGCGCATGGCGGCGCTAGCGAGTCGCAGGCTGATCCGCTCACGCCCGCCGAGCGTGGCGCCCAGCTCGCGGTTTCGTGGTGACCCCTTCCGATGGGCTACGGGTTTTGCTCCGGTTTCTCATGGGTGCCTTCGTGGCGCTGGTGGTGTTTGCCGGGCGCCCATCCGCCGCCTGGGCTCAAGGCGAAATCGAAGAGCCCGAGAGCGTCGACGCGGCCACCGCGCCCGACGAAGAGACAGGCCCCAACGGCGACACCTCGCCCGCAGGCACTCCGCCCGAGGTTCACCCGCCAGAGCTCCTCGAAGCATTCGAGCCCGAATACCCCGCGCCAGCGCTGCGCGACCGCATCGAAGGCTCGGTGGTGCTGCGCGTCACCGTCGACGTCGATGGCTCGGTGGCGGAGGCCGAAGTGATCGAGGCGGCGGGTTACGGCTTCGACGAGGCGGCGCGCGCCACGGCGTTGCGCACTCGTTATCGGCCTGCGCGGCGCGGCGAGACGCCCGTCCGTGCGCGCATCCTGGCGCGGGTGGATTTCTGGCTGCCTGACCCGCCGCCGAGGGGCAGCCTGGCGGGACGGGTGTTGCTCGGCGTCGCCGGTTCGCACGGGGCTGCAGGCGTAGAGGTGAGCGTTTCGGCGGCTGATGGGGTCACGACGCGCGCGCGCACTGATGCCGATGGCCGCTTCCTGCTTGACTCGCTGGCTCCCGGTGGGTGCGTCATCGTCGCCAGTAGTCCGGGCCTAGGCCGCGCGGAGCTGCGCGCGAAGGTGGTTGCCGGCGAGGCGGCCAACGTTACGGCCCGCCTCGAGCTGCCCGCCGAGCAGCGACCCGTCGAGGTGACGGTTCAGGGGCTGTCGGAAGCCGACAGACGCCGGCAATCCGCGGAGGCCGTCACGGTCGTCGAGCTGGACCAGGCGCACCGAGAGAGCTCGGACATGGGCGAGGTGCTCGCGCGCACGCAAGGCATCGGCGTGCGTCGATCGGGCGGGCTCGGTTCGGAGATGCGCTTCTCGCTCAACGGCCTCACCGACGATCAGGTGCGCTTCTTTCTGGACGGCGTGCCGCTCGAGTTCGCCGGCTATCCCTTCGAGCTCGCCAACGTGCCGGTGAACCTGGTCGACCGGGCCGAGATCTATAGCGGCGTCGTGCCCGTGCGCTTCGGTGCGGACGCGCTCGCAGGCGCGGTCAACCTGGTGACCGACGCTGACCCGCGCGGCCAGGAGCTCGGAGCCTCGTACGAAGTGGGCTCGTTCGGCACCTATCGGTTGTCGCTGTCGGGCCGCTCGCGCCACGAACCCACGGGGTTCTTCGCGCGCGCGGCGGGCTTCGCCGACTATGCGCAGAACGACTACCCGATCGACGTCATGATCGCGGACGACAGCGGGCAAGAGCACCCGGCCACGGTGCGTCGCTTCCACGACGCCTACCGCGCGGGTGGGGGGAACGTCGAGCTGGGGGTGGTCGAGCGCCCCTGGGCGCGGCGCCTGCTGCTGCGCGCATTTCTGACGGACTATTACAAAGAGTACCAGCACAACGTCGCGATGTCGGTCCCGTACGGCCGCGTCACCTACGACGCGCGATCCGCGGGCGCGAGTCTGCGCTACGACAACACCTTCGGTCACGGGGTCGCGCTGGACGCGGTGGCTGGCTACACGCGCGGGCGTGGACACTTCGTCGACGTTGCGACGTGCGTCTACATTTGGACGGGTCATTGCGTGCGCGAGCGCAAGCCAGGCGAGAGCGACACACGCCCGCTCGACCAATACTACGAAGAACACTCTGGTTTTGCCCGTGTGAACGTGTC
Organism: Polyangiaceae bacterium; assembly: GCA_025937785.1. Classification (GTDB taxonomy): domain Bacteria; phylum Myxococcota_A; class Polyangia; order Polyangiales; family Polyangiaceae; genus JAICQQ01. Next base: position 5,858 of record JAICQQ010000289.1, on the reverse strand, counting down.
CTGGCAGGTGGCGAAAGCGCACGCCCTAAGGCTCGCGATCGCGCCCACGTACGTCACGCGCACCGGTGACGAACGGCGCCAGACCGATCCGGCCGCGCGCGACCCGCTCAGCGCCGAGCGCGAGCTCTTCAGCTTCGTGAGCGGGCTCGAGTACGAGCTCGACCTGTTTTACGACCGGCTCGAGAACATCTTGTTCGTCAAAGGCTACTTTCAAAGGCTGAACAGCGAGGAGCCACGACCGGGCGGCAGCTTCCGCCGGCGCGACCGCGACACGCACCGAAGCGGCATCGGCGACGGGCTGCGCTTCCGCTTTACCCCCTGGTTGTACGCGAAGACGTCGTACGAGCGGGCAACGCGCCTGCCGTCGCCCGAGGAGATTTTTGGTGACAACGCCTTCATCGTGGCCAACCTTGAGCTGCAGCCGGAGACCAGCCACAACTACAATCTCGGACTCACCCTGGATCTGAAGGAGACGGGGACGGGCGCGTGGCGCGCCACGACCAACGGCTTCTTGCGAGACACCGACCAGCAGATCGTGCTCCTCGGCGGTGAGCGCGTTCAGAGCCATCAGAACGTCTATGGCGCCCGCTCGCTCGGTGTCGAGGCTGCAGCTGGTTGGACTTCGCCCCGCAGGTACCTTGCGCTCGACGCTAACGGGACGTACGTCGACCTTCGCAACACCTCGTCGGAGGGTACTTTCGGCGACTTCGAGGGCGATCGCATCCCGAACCGGCCTTACCTGTTCGCGAATGTATCGGCGCTCCTGAGTTTCGCGGAGGTGCTCGCTCCGCGGGACGAGATCAGCGTCGGTTGGAACGTCCGCTACGTGCACGAGTTCTTTCGCGCGTGGGAGAGCCTCGGCGCAATCGAGCACAAACAAGTGATCGATGCTCAGTGGGTGCAGGGCGCGACCGTCGGCTACTTCGTCGCCGTTGGCCCACGCAGCGTGAGCACCAGCTTCGAGGTGCAGAATCTCACCGACGAGCCGGTGTTCGACTTCTACGGCGTGCAGCGGCCCGGCCGCGGATACTACCTGAAGGGCACTGCGCAGTTTTGAGCCGAAGCATGGGAAAGGAAGCTATCGAGATGAGCCAAGATACCCGAGTCGAGAGTCGTCGGTTGCTGCTCGGCGTCGCCGCGCTCGCGCTCGCCACTGGCTGCGCCAGCGAGAGTGCGTCGGAGTCCGTCAGCGAGGGGACGACCGAGGGGCCGCTCTACGCGATGATGATTCAGGTGTACGACCCGGAGGATCGCACCGTTTACGTTTCGCTCTCGGATACGCTCGATATTTCGTCGACTTCACTCGAGACGGCGCGTGAGTTTGCTTCGGTGGCGAACTTCGCGAGCGTCAACGGGCGCCTGCTGATCTCGAGCGGCTCCGAACCGAGCATCACGGAGTTCGATGTCACGGACGATTTCCATTGGATTAGGCGCCGCTCGGTCAGCTTCAGCGAGTACCCGTTGCAGGACAACGCGAACTTCTATTACCAGTTCTTGGTCGACGACGAGCATGCGCTGTTGCCGTTCGACGGTACCAAACGCATCCTCTGGAACCCGTCCGAAATGAAGATCGAGGGCGCGCTCGAGGACACCACGCTCGATTCTGAGGAGCCTCGCTTGACGCTCGAGGCCGGCGGAAACCGCAACAGTGTGCACTACGACACGGCGGTGATGCAGGCGTTCCACTACCACGATGATGACTGGTACGACTACGGATCGCAGTCGCACATCGTCGTCTACGACGAGCACACCTTCGAAGAGGATCGTGTGCTCGATGTTCCTTGCCCCGGGCTTTCGCTCGCGACCCGCGACGACGCGGGCAACACCTACTTCGCTACCTGGGACGTCCCGATCACGAGCCTGCTCGGGGAGGCTCCAGCGACGTGCATCGCGAAGGTCGATCCGGACGGAGCGTTGCTCGATACCTTCGACCCGCGGGAATGGACCGAAGGTCGCGTGGTGAACAATTTTCGCTACGTGGGGGATGGCAGAGCCTTCGCCAGCGTCTTGCATCACGAGGAGCTCGGCGCCGCGACGCCGGAGGAGCTCGACGCAAATGGGATCGATGCGCTCAGCACGAGCGGTCCACACTGGAAGTTGTGGCTCTTCGACGTCGAGCGCGAGCACGGGGAGCCCGTGGCGGGGATCGATGTAGCGGTGGGGTCGGGTTCCCAGTTCGCGGTGATCGACGGGCGCACGTTCGTGTTCGTGCCTTACGACGATTGGGGGCGGAGCAAAGGTTACGAGATCGACGAAGACGGCACCGCGAGCGAACACTTCGACACCGTGGGTGACGTCTTCAAGTGGGTCCGCGTGCGCTGAGCGCCGGCAACGGATCGGACGGCGCTTTCGAAACATAGAATCGGAGATCAGATATGCTTATGAAGAACGGGGCGAAATGCCCCCTGGGTGTGGGCTTGTCCGAGCTGTCCCTGGCCCTGCTGGTGACGCTGGGTGTGGCGGGCTGCGGCGGTGACGACGCGAGCTCGGTCGACGCCGGCAGCAGCACGACCGCCGGGGGAGGATCGGGAAGCAGCGGCGCTTCTGCAGGGGGAGGGGCCGGTGAAGGGTCAGGTCCGTCGGAGGCTCCAGCGTTCGTCCTGGGCACCCGCGTTTGGGATGACGTGACGATCACCTCCTACTTCCACGTCGTAGGATCGCTCGCGGCTGGGACCGAGATCGACGAGTCACGCGCGCTGGAGCAGCCCGGCGCGGGCAAGCTCGTGGCGCTGCCGGAGATCGACTGGTTCGGGCTGCACAGCGGCGAGGAGCCAGTGGTCACCCGGTATACGCTCGGTGCCGGCGGCCGGCTCGTGGCAGGCAAGAGCATGAGCTTGCTCAACTACGGTGTGGAGGGGCTGTGGGATACGCACTATGTCGTTTCGTCGACCAAGGCGTACTACGCCGATCGCGCGGGGGAGCAACTCATCATCTGGAACCCTGGCGAGATGAGAGTGCTAGGCACGATACCGCTGCCGGACACGCAGCGTGAAGGATACCTCGCGCTCTACGGCTACGCGCCCATCGTGCGCGGCAACTCGTTGTTGATTTCCGTCGGCTGGTTCGACTGGGAGGAGAGCGATTCGGTTCTGGGCGAAACCGGCCTGGTCGAGATCGATACCGAGACCGATAGCGTGGTGGGGTTCGAGGTCGACGACCGCTGCGGTGGCGTGACGCAGCCGATCACGCTGCCGTCGGGGGATACGCTGCTCGCGAACTCCGCGCTGGCAGGTGTGGCGCATCGCCTCGATCGCCTGACGACGAGGCCCTGCGCGCTCATGGTGCGCGAGAGCGAGACCGTGTTCGACGCCGACTACCTGGCTGAGCTCGACGCAATCACGGGATTCGACATCGTGGGCGAGCCGATCCCGGCAGGCGGTAGCACGGTGTTTCTCAGGGCGTTCGACGACTCCCTCGCGGACGTAATCGAGGACGGCTTCACCTGGGACACGACCGGGCAACTCGGCTGGCATTGGCTGCGCTGGGATGTCGCGACCGACGCGATCGAGACCATGGCCGAGCTCGAGCCTGCAAAGGCAGACGTGGTTTGGTTCCAGACCGACGGGCACACCTACGGGATGCAGACGAACGCAGACGATTCGGAATCGCAACTGGTGGATCTGACCGTAGCCGGTGGACCGCAAAATCGGCTGCTGGCCCCCGGGTTCCTGCACGGCGTCGCGCGGGTGCGCTGAGCCTCTCTGCGGAGTTAGCATGGCCCCCAAGCTTTCCAGCCACGCGTTCACCCGCTTCTGGGATGTGCACGCGTGGTCCGGGGTAGTGGCGGGGCTCGTGCTCTACATCATGTTTCTTGCGGGCGGCGTGACGCTGTTCCACGAAGAGCTCGCGATTTGGCAGGAGCCGCTGGCGCAGAGCGCTGCTCGGGCGCCGGAGGCACTCGAGCCGATGCTCGAGCGGGCGCTCAGCGCCAAGGGCTCGACGCCGGCCGACCTCTGGTTTTACCCGCCGAAGCACGGGCGCGGAGCGGCGCGGCTCTCGTTCGAAGACGGCGGGCGGTGGGTGACGGCGTGGGTCGACCCCAAGACGGGTCGCCTCGTGCCCGAGCGCGAGCGGCTCGCCGGGTTCCTGTATTCGCTCCATTTTCTGTGGCACGACCTCACGGGCGACTGGCTTTACCGTCTCGCCGGGTTCCTGGCGGTGGCGCTATTGCTCGCGTTGGTGACGGGGGTGCTCATTCACCTGAAGGACATGGTTCGGCAGTTTCACCAGTTTCGGACGCAGAAGTCGCGCCGTGTGCTGTGGTCGGATCTGCACAAGGTCGTGGGCGTGATGGGGCTGCCGTTCCAGGTCATGTACGCTTACACCGGAGCCTTCATCGTGCTCGCTCCGCTGCTGCTCACGACGTTTGCAGGCCCGCTCTTCGGTGGTGACGGAAAGCGCAGCGAAGCTGCGTTGTGGGGCGCCAACGCCGACGGCGGCGCGCAGCCTGGCCTTCCGTCGAGGCATCTGTCGCTCGACGCGCTGGCAGCGCGAGCCAAGCTCGTTCGCCCCGACGTGACGCTCGAATACCTGCATCTGACCCATCACGGTCGCGACAACGCGGTGGTCGAATTGGTGGGCTTCGACTCCGGAACGCCGCGAGCTCGTGTCGACCTGACGTTGCAGGCGCGGGACGGCGCGCTCTTGACCGATGCGGTGCAAGCGGGCGCCGGAGCCGGCACCCGCCGCTGGATCCACGGTCTCCACTTTGCCTACTTCGGGGGCCCGACGTTGCGCGTGCTGTTCTTCGTGCTGACGCTCGCGGGCGCCGCCACCCTGATCAGTGGCAACCTGGTGTGGCTCGCGCGACGGACCAAAAGCCGTGCGAACGACGTGCTCGCGCGGCTGACCGTCGGAGTGGGGGCGGGCACGTGGGTCGCGCTCGGTGCGTTGTTTCTGGCCAGCCGCGTGTTGCCGCTCGACTGGGGCAAGTGCTGCGCCGCCGAAGAGCTCACGTTCGTCGGCGCGCTGGCGCTGTGCATCGTTTGGGCTTGCAAGGCGCGAGAGCACCGGGTCGTCTGGTGGCAGCAGTTCGCGCTGGCGGCTGGCTTGTTTCTTCCAGTGCCGCTCTTGGCCGCTCGCTGGTCGGACCTCGGCCTGTTCGGAGCCGGTCCGCGCTGGGGACCTGTCTCTGCCATTGACGGGGCGCTGCTCGCTGTCGCGCTGATGCTGGGCTCCGGGGCGCTCGCGCTCAGGCGAGTGAGCGCCGGGCGCGCAGTAGAGGCGCGTAGCCCGAAGCAGCGGGGAGCCCCCGGTGCCGCGCTGCTCGCGGGAGGTTCCGATGCTTGAACTCGCGACGTTCGCCGCGAACTTCCTCGCGTTTGCGCTGTGGCATGCCGCCGATCCGCGCCGCCGGCCGCCGCGCCTGCGCGAGGTCGCCCCCGCGTGGAGCCTCGCGAGCCGCTGGGGTGCTGCGGCGCTGGTCTTGCTCGGCATCGCAGCGTGGACCCAGCTCGAAGGAGTTGCCGCCGCGCTGCTCGTGGTGCTGACCATGTTCTCGACCGCAGCCACGCTGTTCGTGCTGGCGGTGCCCGTGTTCCCCCGACTCACCTGGGGTGCGGCGCTCGCGTGTCTACCCAGCGTGCCCTTGCTCTCGTGGCTCGGAGGCTTGGGTGGCTGAGCGCCGGCAGCGGCCAGGTCGCGCGAACGACGTGCTGCGTGTGTCGGGGGCGCTCCTGGCGACTCTGCCGGTGGCGGTGCTCGCCGCGGTGTGTCTCGCCAGCGCGCTCCCCGGCGACGCGGAGTTCCGGTTGATGGTCGGCTTGACGCTGGCCCTGCCGCTCTGGGTCGCGGCGATGTGCGCCGCGTTCCTGGCGCGCGGGGGTGGCCGCGTGTGGTGGTGGTGCGGCGCTGCCAGC
>JAICQQ010000460.1 GCA_025937785.1 Polyangiaceae bacterium | reverse complement strand
GGCCGGCGCCGCAGCGGTCGAGCGAGGCTTCTTGGCCGCCGACTTCTTCGCGGCGTCCTCGTCGTCGCCGCCGCACGCGGCGAGCGAAAGGCCGAGCAGGAGGCAGATGGCGATGCGCGTGCTCACTACTTTTGCCCCTTCTTCGCCCCGCGCTTGTCGACCTTGCCCGCGGCCGTGTCTTTCTCGTTCAGCGCGCGGAACGCCGTCGCCATCGCTTCGACCCGAATCAACACGTCCTCGCCGCGAACCTCCGGCTTCGCCAAGCTCACGTTCTCGAGGTTGATGATGCGGTCGAGCTGTCCGACACCGTAAAAGAACTTGGCGATCTGGTGGTAGCGGCCCACGAGCTCGACCTTCATCGGCACGCGCGCATAGAAGACCTCGGGCACCTCGGGGCTCGGCGTCCAGGCGGAGAGCTCGACCCCCGCGACGTTCGCCACGTTCTGCACGGCGCTCAGGAACGACGGGTACTCGCTCGTGGGCGGCAGCACCTTGTTCAGCTCGCGCTGGCGCTGCTGCCGCTCGGTGAGCTCGGCGCGATCCTTTTCGTAGGCGAACTGCGCCTTGCGCGCCTCGGAGAGCTCACCCCGGAGCTGCCCCTCCTTGCTCTTGGCCGCCGCGATGCCGCTCTGCAGATCGCCGTAGAACACCACGTAGTAGGCGATGCCGGTGAGCGCGAGCAACGCCGCACCTGCGCCGATCTTGGCGGGGGTCGGTAGCTTGGAGAGCGCGGATTCGGCCATCAGTACCTCACCTGCGCTTCGAGCGAAAAGTGGACGACCTCGAGCCCTGAGTCCTTGTCCTTCTCCTGCTTACCCGGCAAGAGCACCACGTTCGCGAAGTACTCGGACAGGTTCATGCGCCGGGCGAGCTCGCTCACGTCCTCGCCGTCGGTGGCCATGCCTTCGACCTTCACCTTGCGCGACTGCTCCACGAAGCTCGAAATCCAGAGTCGCCGCGGATCCCAACCCGCGTTGAACGAGGCGAGCGGGTTGTCGCGCCGAACCTGTCCCAGGCGCTCCGGCGAAACGGTCGGGCCGCGCCCGGGCGTCAAGAGCCGCGAGAGCTCGAGCAACACCGCGGTCGGTCCCGTTCGCGCCGCCTGGAGCTCCTTGATGGCATCTTCGCGAGCGCGAAGCTCGGAGAGCTCTTTCTGAACGGTCGGGTGATCGGCCACCAGCTTCTTCGAGCGCTGGATTTGCGCCTCGAGCTCCTTGTTCTTGCGCAGCTGATCTTCGCGCTCTTCCCCCTTGATCCCGTGGAACACGAACAGCGCGACCAGCTCGAGCACGAACAAAAGACCGACGGCGACGAGCCACCCCTGACCGCCTTCGCTGCTGCGCGCTTCGACGCGTCGCTTCTGCGCGAGCAGGTTGATGCGAATCACGAGTGCGTCTCCTTCTCCCTGCGGAGCGAGAGACCGAGCGCCACGGCCAGCTGAGCGGCGCGGCTCTGCAGCATCGTGGTGTCCACTTCGCGCGCCTCGACGAAGATCTTCTCCGTCGGCGCCCAGGCCTCCACCGGCACGCGCGCGCGGCGCTGGACCGCGGCGCCGAGGGCGGCGAGGTTCGCCGTACCGCCGGTGACGTAGATGCGCGAGATCTCACCCTCGCCGCTCGTCGCCATGTAAAAATCGATGCTGCGCTGGATTTCGGCGGCGATCGAATCAGTGACGGCCTCGATGATCTGCACGACCTGCTGCGGGACCATGCCGCCGGAGGGCCCGCTCGGATCGCCGCCGCACTTGTAGGCTTCGGCCTGATCGAAGGGCACGCTCAGCTGGCGCTGGATCTCTTCGGTGATCACGTTGCCGCCGTTCGCGATCTCGCGCGTGAAGGCGGACGCGCCGTTCGAGACGATGTTCAGCGACGACAGGCTCGCCCCTACGTTGATCAGCACGATGGTCTGATCTTGAGGCAGGCCGCGCGAGTACTCGAACAGGTTTTGTACCGTGAACGAGTCGATGTCGCACACCACCGGCTTCAGCTTCGCGTTGCGCGCGAGCTGCGCGTAGTCCTCGATTTGATCGCGCTTCGCCGCCACGAGCAAGAGATCCATCTGGCTCGCCTCGGGGCGGCGTCGCAGTACCTGGTAGTCGACCTGCACGTCCTTGATGTCGAACGGGATGTGCTGCTCCGCCTCCCACTGGATCTGCTCGTTGAGCTCCGCCTCGGTCATCATGGGCACGGTGATCTTGCGGATGATCACCGCTTGGCCGGAGACGCTGATGGCGCACTCCCGCTGGCGGATCTTGGCTTCGGAGAAGACGCGCTGCAGCGCTTCGATCACCGCCCCCTGGTCCATCACCTGGCCGTCCACGATCACCTGCGGACCGAGCGGCACGAAGCCGAGCCGCACCAGGCCGAGACCCTTTCGAGACTCGCGTACCTGGCAGACCTTGACCCCGGAGGTGCCGATATCGACACCGACCAGGTTCTTTCCTTCACCCATGGCTCGTCCGCGTCAAAGGAGGCGCAAAAACAGCGCCCGCCAAACTCTGGCATTCCCCCTGCCCGAGAGCCAAATAACGCGCAGATTCGAGCGTCTATGTAGGGGAAAGTGCCCGGATATCTCGGGGTTCTGGATTACCCCCGGGTCATCTGTTACCCGCCCCCCTCCGTCTTGGATTCGGCTGACCGGTCGGGGGCGCCAAGCACGCGAAACTGTCGCAGATTGAGCAGAGAAGCGCCCTCACGCCTGAGACGAGAGAGACTTAATACGGGGTAGAAATATACCCACCTCAAACTGGTTCAATAATGTAACTAACTGTATTCATTCATATTTTCAAGTTGGCATGCTGCCTGCTTAAGCATTGCCTCGAGGAGGATCACATGACTCAACTTGATGCCGCCACCGTC
>JAICQQ010000169.1 GCA_025937785.1 Polyangiaceae bacterium | reverse complement strand
TACAACCCGCCACACTGGCTTCCACTGCACTCGGGCAGTGCCTTCAGGGCGTGGCGCGTTCGACCGAGTTCGGGCCGCAACCCGAGGCGCGGTCGTTCACGATCCCGATTCACGCCCGCGCGGCCAGCAAGTGACACGTCGCGCCGCTGCGCTGGTCATTCGGAACACGTCACTGGCGCCGGCATGTCGAACGGTGTGTCGGTCCACTCCGGCATGAAGTCGCAGCTGTCCGCGGCAACCAGGCGTGCTAGTCCAAGCCCCGCTGTTCCGCTCGACTCGATGAAGAGCGGGCCGCTGTGCTCGCCGGGTTCGAGCGAGAGCTCGAAGGTCACGGGCTCGCGCAGAGCAACGCCCGGTTCGGACCAGAGCTCGACCACCGCGTCTCCGACGAAAGCGGCCTGCCCGGTATTGCTGATGGCGAAGTAAATGCCCGAGCGGTCACAGGTGACACACGAGACGATGCGGTGAAGCTTCAGGCTGTAACATTCCTGCTGCACTTGGGGCGGGTCATACGCAAGCTCCTTGAGCACCTTACACGCACAAGCGTTCTCGCACTCGGTGACGTTCGCGTCGAAGCGTACACAGGCGCCCTCGACGCAAGCGAGTTCACCCGTACGCGGTGGGCACTCCGGCCGCGCGAAGTTGCAGTTGAGGTCGTCGACGCTCGCGCAGTAGGTGTCTTCGACGCGCGCCAGCTCGGCCGTCATCGCGTCGGCCCGCTTCTTGTGCATCGGCGCGCTCTGACAGCCCTGGTAGCAGCTGACACCGAGGTCGACTTCCACGCAGTCGCGCTCCGTTTCACAGCTCATGGAATCGTACGCGCTGCGGCGCGCCTCGAGAACTTCGCTGGTGATAGCATGATCGATGCCGTCGCAGCTGTTCTTGCCGCCTTCCCAAGGCCCGGGGATTCGCCAGGGTGAACCCGAATCGGCGCCGCCCCAGCAGTAGAGCGCAGCATCCTCACTGAGGGCGCAGCTCGTTCCGCCCCGGCTTGCCAGGTCCACGGCGGTGGGCAAGCCCAGCACGGGCGTAGGAGTCGGTTGACAGGGCATGCCATCGCAGCGCGGCGTGACGTCTGGGGGGGCTCCCGTCTCACTCGAGTCGTTGCGCCCCCAGCAGCTCACCGTGCCATCTACGAGCAAAGCGCACGCATGGTTTTGCCCCACCTGGACCTCTAAGGCATCCTCGCGGATCGCCGGGGGATCGTTCGCATCAGGCTCTGGTGAGCCAAAGCTCGAGAGCCCGCGCTCCCCGGCGTCGTCGCGCCCCCAACAATTTACGTCGCCGCCTACATCGAGTGCGCAGCCGAAAGCAGGCCCGCCGTCGAATTCGAATGCCAAGTCGATCTCGCTGAGTGAGTCGAACGCTGGCCCCGTGTTGCCGGTGCACCAAAGCTGGTGAGAAGCCTTCGAAATTGCGCACAGCGTGTCGTGCCCGAGTGCCAGCCACGACACGCCTTCGTCCAGCGCCGCTTCCGCGTCCGCGAGGTAGCTGGTCTCGCCCCAACACGTGAAGTCTCCGTCCTCGAACCACGCACAGGTCGTCGTATCGTTCAGCGTCAGGCCTACGGCCGCGGGCAGATCAGGGACCAGCGTGGGAGTCGGCTGGCACGGGACATCTCGAGGCCCAGAATCGAGGACCAGCAGGGAACAAGTCATTTCAGGTGCGCTCTCGGAGCCAGCCTGGCCTCGATCGTTGACACCCCAGCAGTACACGCGGCCGTCTTCGGTCAACGCGCATTTGTGCTGGCCGCCCGCTACGATTCGAGCGACGCCCTCGAGGCCGTCAATCTCTGCGATCGGTGCGTGCTGGTCGCTGGGGGGCTGCGCCGCTTGGCCCGCCTGGTTCGAACCCCAACACCAAACTCGGCCCTCGCGGGTGACACAAGGAGAGTCACCGCCGAGCGTGAGCGTTGCGGGGCCGCTGAGTGGTTCGAGGTCGGGGAGGTCGAGGTGTTCGGGCGGATCTGCCGGTACATCGAGCGCGGTTTTGGCCACACACACGCCGGTTTCGCAGGCAAGGCCATCCCCGAAGCTCTCGCAGCCTGCGTCGTCCGAGCAATTGGGCAAGCAAGCGCTCTCGTGGTCGTCGTCCGGCGCGCAACCTACTTTGCTGAGCGCGGTACATTGGGCCGCGTCCTGCGAGCAGCCGTCGCCCTCGATCTCACACGCGGATGTGCACACCCCACACAAGCAGTCGTACCCGTCCGAACAATCGTCAGCGTCGGTGCAAGTGCGCAGCCAATTGGTATTGCTGCCGGAGTTGCCTGAAGTTACGCCGCACGCCAAGGGCGCGAAGATCGCCAGCGCCGTTGCCAGCACGGAGAATCTGAATCTTCGAATCATGAAGTTTCTCCATCCGCGTCGAGCACGTTCTGCCCAAAATAGAAGGTCACCTTGAACCTGCCTTCCTGCACTCCCGAGTGGTTCTCGCTTTCTGCATTCACCCGCTGCCAAAGCTGATTCACGTCGCTCCGGATCTTGTGCAGCAGCGCCAGCACGTCGCCTTTCGAGGGGTGGTTCTCGAAGAGCTCGAAGGTGAGCGTCGCACCGCCCACGACGTCTTCTGCTTGCGAGCGCGGAATGCCGCGTCGTAGCTTGGCAGCGATGGCCCCGGCCATGGCGCTGAAATGATCGAAGACGGCAGCTTCCCAGCCGCGCTCGGAGCCTACAGGTACCAAGAAGGTCTCGGCTCGAAGCCTGCCGTCCGCGTCCTCGGTGAGGTGCCCGTCAGCGAGCAGGCGAGCCACGCCAGCGTTCACGGCAGCTTCGTCCGCACTGAGAAGCGCCACCAGCTCGGGCCGCGTCAGCGCTCGGCGGTACAATGCCAGCCACGCCATCTGCAGCAGCGACTCCTCGGTGTCTTTCTGAGCAAGCTCTCGGCGGTCATCCTCCGAAGAGAGCTTGTACATGGTGTTATCGCCCCTGCCGGTCGCGTAGATCAAACCCTGCCCCACCAGGTCGTTGAGCACAGCGGCCACTTCGCGTTCTTCGTCGAAGCGAAAGCGCGACAAGATGCGGTCGCGCGTCGCAGAGCCTTGCTCCGAGACGAAATCCATCACCGCTTCCCAGAGGGTCCGATTGCGAACGCTGGCGCTCTCGGTCAACCTACGGAGCTTCTTCTGGTAGCTCCGTAGAGCCATCCCGAACATGTCTGCAGCGACCTTACGGCTCACGCCCTGCGCCGCGATCTCCTCCGCCAGCTCCAGAAAGACCTGGTCGGCCACGTGGGCGAGCGGCGCCCGGACGCCAGCGCTGGTCGAGAGCTGGGCGATGAGCACCGTCGTCTGACGCACGATGCCGTCAATCAGTAGCTTCACGTCCATGCTCGAAGGCTAGCGCGCGCGTCGCAGGGACGGGAGACGGCCGCGAGTTCACCCCCGCCGTGCGGCGGCGATCTCGAGGTGAGACCGTGTGCGCGGGCGGCGCCGCCAACCGAGATGGCGCGGCGGGCGCTCAGGCTCTGGGGAGCTCGCGACGGAGCTTCACTTGAAGCTCGGGTTCGTCGTGGTGTTCGTTGGCCCAGATGGGGAAGGGGTCATTCAGATGGAGCCAACCCATGGGACCCATCTTCATTTCTTCGTCGTCGAGCAGGCACTCGTCCAGGCGGCCGCGCAGCGCGGCGCGGTCCATGTCGATGCCAACCACCACGAGCTCTTGCCGGCGGTCGCCGAAGGGTCCCTTGAACTCACCGGCGATGCTGCCGCGCAAGTCCTCGTCCTCGGGCCAATCGGTTTCGGGAACGGTGGCCCACCAGCGGCCGGCGCCTTCGGCGCTGCAGACCGGCCCAGCTTGTGACCAGAACCCAGATTCGCTCATGCGTGAGGCGAGCCAGAACAAGCCCTTGCTACGCAGCACGCCGGGCCACTCCGAATGCAGCACCTCCCACAGGCGCTCCGGGTGAAACGGCCGGCGCGCGCGGTACACGAAGCTCGAGACTCCGAACTCGTCGGCGCTATTGCCGTTCTCGCGCGGCAACACGTTGCTGAGACGGGTAGGATCGAACAGCTCGGCGAGCAGCATCGAATCGAGTGACACGACGCCGAACATGGTCGTCACGATTTCTGCTTCCGGGTTCAGGTTCTGCAGGATGCTGCAGAGTCGCTCGAGGCTTTCGGCACTGACCAGATCGGACTTGTTGACCACGATGACGTTGGCCACTTCGACCTGTTCTGCCAAGAGATCGGCGACGGTGCGTCCGTCACTTTCATCGAGCGCGACGCCCAGGGTGCGCAGGGGTGCCGCTTCGTCCCAGTCATCCAGAAAATGGTGAGCGTCGACCACGGTCACCAGCGTGTCGAGGTGCGCGACGTCGCCGAGCAACTGCCCTCCGGGCTCGAGCTGCTCGAAGCAGAGCGCGATCGGTAACGGTTCGGAGATGGCCGTCGCTTCGACCAGCAGCATGTCGAGGTCGCCCTTCCTGGCGAGCGTGGCAATGTGCGCCACGAACTCTTCACGCAGCGTGCAGCAAATGCAGCCGTTGTTCATCTCGATCAGCTCGGAACGCGCAGCAGCCACGGCGCTCGCGCTGTTCTTGAGGCCGCCGTTCTTGAGCTTCATGGCCGCCATGTCGTTCATGATCACGCCGACGCGAAGGCCGCTGGCGTTGTTGATCAAGTGGTTCAAAAGGGCGGTCTTGCCCGCCCCCGAAAATCCCGAAATGATGGTGACTGGGAGGGAGGGCGCGCTCTTCGCTGGATTATTCATGGCTCTGGAGCTGAGCGGAAGCTAGCAATCGAATCCATTGCCTGCAACTGCCGCGGCTTGGGGTCAAGTTGACGAAATCTCTTGGACAACTCCAAAAGTCCATCAGCACCCTAACTTCGTTAGTCTTTTCGAAACGGGAACCGTTAACGCTGCGCCGTGAGGCGCGTCGGCGGGCTACTGACCGTAGCTCGACCCGTTGAACATGTACATTCGGGCGCCGAGAGAGCCCCAAGGCAGCGCCAGGGGTTCGAGGCCGCCGGCGGGCGTCGTGTCTTCCGGAAAGGGGTAGTCCTTTTCCGTCCAGCCGACGGCTCGCCCCGGGCGCAGCTCGATGCTGAGCCCACGCTTCGCGGGCGCGAACGCCACGGTCCCCAGGATGCGCTGCGAGCCGAGGGCGCGTCCAGTCTCGGCTCCGAAGATGCGCACGAGCTTCTCGCCGCTCACCTGGTAGATGAAGAGCGCGTACCTGTCGATCGTATCGCCGCCCAGCTCTTTCGAGGCCTTGGCCTTCAAGATGCCGCGGACGAGGATCTCGGCCTTGCCGTCTCCGGTGAGGTAGCGCGCGGTAGCGTGCAAGATATCCTTGTCCTCTTTCACGCCCACGTTGATGAAGGTGTAGCTCTGGCCCTCGCGGAAGCCCTTGCCGAAGACCACGATGTCCTTGCCGTGCACGAGCACACGTTCGGTTTGCGAGTCGCCGACCACGTCGGTCACGAAATCGAAACGGGGCTTGGCTCCACCCACGCCGCGGTCTTTCTTGTACAAGGCGTACACGCGGTCGAGCAACTCTTCCGAAGTCGGCGGGCGCGGTACGGGCGGGGGAGGGGGGCCCGAGGGCACCGCGGCGGGTCGCGCCGCAGACCCAGCGGCGCGCGGCTTACCCAGCTTGGGCTTCCACGCTGTCTCGTCCGAAGGTGCCATGCGGCCGTCTTTCCACTCGAAGCTCCGGCTCTTGACGGTGTCCCAGGGGAACAGCGCTGATTCGACGCCTTCCCCCGGCAACGGCTCGTCGTAAGTGGCGGGGTCGAAGCCCTCACTGGTCCCCTGTTCGATGGTGATGGTGCCGCCAGCGATGCTCACCTTGTTCTTGATCGAACCTTCCTCGGTCACGATCCCGACTTCGTGCGCGAACACCACCGTGGGCGCGTCTTTGGGGTCGAGCTTGAAGGCCAAGAGCACTTCGCGATAGCCGTCTTCCCCACCGAGGTGCTTCTGCACCAACACTTCTTTCTTCCCGTCGCCGTCGAGATCGCTGAGCTCGAGCCGCGTCAGCTGCTTGCCGCCGGTGATGTTCAGTTCGCCGTAGTAGAACTCCTTGCCGGCGCGGTAGCCAGGGCCGACCACACACAGATACTGCCCGTAGACGGCCACCCATTCGTACTGACTGTCGCCGACGACGTTGCCGAACACTTGTCGTGTGGGGCGATCGGAGAGCCCGCGCGGCTTGAGCAAGGCGCCGCGCAGTGCCTGTTCCCCCTCGAGCGGCATGTAGGGCATGCCGGCGCCGGTCTTCGCGCTGGTCGCGACCACGTTCTTGACGGCTCCCGGTGCTTTGGCGTCGCTGTACTTGAGCGCGGCCTTGAGTCCCACGCGAGCCAGCGCCGCCTGGCTGAATTCAGTCCAGGGGATCTTGGCTTCGATCACCAGGCCCCCCTCTTCCGGAGCTTCCACCAGCTTGGCGGCCTTCGAGACACGCCCATTCACCTTCACCACGCCGGGCAGCTTGCCCGGATCGCCGGGGTACAGCTCGATCTCGTAGGCGGTGTAGCGCCCCCCCGTATTCGGGAACGCCAGGCTCAGCGTCGCGTGATCTTCGCCGTCGCCAGCCCCGCGCGTGCGCACGATCTTGTCGTCGGCGGCCTTGATGGCGACGTAGACGTCCTTGTCGTCGTAGCCCACGAGACCTGACGCCTTCAGCGAGCCCTTCAAAGTGCTCTTGAACGACGCAAACTGACCAGGCCACTCGCGGAGCAGCCCATCGATGCGCATTTTCTTGTCGTGCATGGGCTCGGCCTGGATCACGACGTCGGCGAGTGCGGTCGCTGTCGTCAGTAGCGCGAGCCCCACAGCGCACAGAGTAACGGTGTACTTCAGCGCAACGACGTAGTTTGGCATATCGGATTCTCCCGGCTAGAGCTCGCTGCTGGGCCTGCTGCCTGCGTTAGCGCTTCATGCGCATGGCGGCTTGGTCTTCGGCCTCGAGCTCTGCCAGCGCGCGCGCGAGCTCTTCTTGTTCCCGAGGATCTAAGTTGTCGAACTCTTGAGCTTCGTCGGACTTCTCGACCCTGACCGGCTTCGCCTCGGGCTCTGGTTCCGGCGGCAGTACGCCCATCTTGCGCTTGAGCGCGGTCAGGTCTTCGTCGGCACCATGCGAAGCTTCGAGCTGTCCGAACTTGTGCGCGAGTACATCGCCCGTGTATTCCTCCGCGAGCTCCGCGCCCGCCTCGGCCTCGGCCTCGATCTGGTCGATCTTTCCCGCCATCCGATCGAAGGCCTCGAACGCGCTCGCGTTCTTCAGCCCGCTCATGGTTTCTTGAATGGCCTTCTGTGCTTCGGCGCGCTTCTTGCGCGCGATGAGCAGCGTCTTCTTGCGCTTGGCCTCTTCTATTTTCGCGTTCAGAGCGCGCAACGCCAGCTTCAGCTGGTCGACGGCTTGTTTCTGCTTCTGCCATTGCGACTGGAACTGCTCGGCGAGCTGGTCGTGCTCTTTCTTGCGGAGCAATGCTTCTTTCGCCAGATTGTCGTCGCCAGCGCGCACCGCCATCATCGCGCGGCGTTCCCACTCTTTGGCGCCCGCAAGCTCATTCTCGGCCTGTTTTTGTAGACGTTTCTCGTCGGCGATCGAGGCGGCTACTTGCTTCTTCGCTTCGATCAGCTGCGTGTTCATGTCGATCACGATCTGGTTCAGCATTTTCTCCGGATCTTCGGAGCGGCTGATCAGATCGTTGAGGTTGGATTTGATGAGACGAGCTAGACGAGCGAAGATCCCCATGGCGTCTACGCTTTCTCCTGAAGTAACGCGTGCAGTTCGGGAATGTGATTGGCGATTGCCATGTCCATGTCGGCTAGCACGGCCTCGAGCTCGGTGAAGCCGAGGTGGTCGAGATCCAACGCGGCCGCGAGTACTACGCGCTCTTTCTCGATGCCGTATGCGGCGTGGACCAAATCGTTGGCGTTCAGCTCGAGCAGGCGCCGGTAGAGCGCCGCGTGCGCTCGAACGTCCACCGCAGGCGCCTCGGTAATGCCGACCTGCAGCACCACGACGGGCGGCGCGACGCGGATCGCCACCGGCGGTCGGCCGGTCCCCATGAAGACGAGCAGCGTCCCATCCTCCAGCTTCTCGAAACGGCGCTCGAGCTTCTGGAGGTAACCCTCGATATCCTCTAGCGACAAGGCCATTGCGCGCAGCGTAGCATAGCGTCGTACCGAGCGACTGCGAGTTTTCCGGGCCATTTTCAGGGGCCTGTCAACGGCAGTCCTCCGCTCGGGCCACGCTGCGACCGGGGGCTGGTTGACGGACCTTCGAACACGTAGTAGGCCACGCCATGTTTGAGCAAAGCCCGCGCGAATGTTTGACGTTCGACGACGTCATGCTCGTCCCGGCCTACAGCGAGGTGCTCCCCGCAGATGTGGATGTCCGCTCTCGGCTGACTCGCGGCCTCGAGCTGAACATCCCTATCGTCAGCGCTGCGATGGACTCCGTCACCGAGGCCCGCGCCGCGATCGCCATGGCCCGTGAAGGGGGCATCGGCATCATCCACAAGAACCTGACGCCGGAAGAGCAAGCCCACGAGGTCGAGCGGGTGAAGCGTGCTGAAAGCGGCATCATTCTCGATCCGGTCACCGTCGGGCCCAGCGAGTCGCTGAAGAGCGCCCTCGAGACCATGCGCCACCACGGCGTTAGCGGTTTGCCCGTGGTCGAAGGCAAGCGCCCCATCGGCATCCTGACGGCCCGCGACGTGCGCTTCGAGAAGAACCTGGATCAGCCGGTCAGCGCGCTGATGACTACCAAGCTCATCACGGTCTCCCCCGGTTGCAAGGCGGAAGAAGCGCGCGAGCTCTTGCACAAGCACCGCATCGAGAAGCTCTTGGTAGTCGACGGCGGCGCCCTGGTCGGCCTCATCACCATCAAAGATTTGCTGCAAGCGGAACGCAACCCTCTGGGACTCAAAGACGAGCGCGGCCGTCTGCGCGTCGGCGCCGCCATCGGCCCGGGCAAAGATCGCGTTGCTCGCTCCGAAGCCCTGGTGGCCGCCAACGTCGACGTGATCGTGGTCGACACCGCGCACGGTCACTCCAAGGGCGTGATCGAGGCGGTGCGCGATACCAAGAAGCGTTACCCGAACGTCCAGCTCATCGCCGGTAACGTCGCCACCGCGGAGGCCACGCGCGCTCTGATCGACGCAGGCGTCGATGCCGTGAAGGTCGGCATCGGACCGGGCAGCATCTGCACCACGCGCATCGTCGCTGGCATCGGCGTGCCGCAGATCACCGCCGTCTCTGACTGCGCCGAAGTGGCCGAACCCGCTGGCGTCCCCATCATCGCCGACGGCGGCATCAAGTATTCGGGCGAAGTCACCAAGGCCATCGCCGCCGGCGCCTCCTGCGTAATGATCGGCTCTTTGTTCGCCGGCACCGACGAAGCGCCCGGCGAGCTCGTGCTGTACCAGGGCCGAAGCTACAAGGTGTACCGGGGCATGGGCTCCATCGGCGCCATGAAGAAGGGCAGCCGAGACCGTTACGGTCAAAGCGGCACAGCCGACGAAAAGCTCGTCCCCGAAGGCATCGAGGGCCGCGTCCCGCATCGAGGCTCACTCTCCTCCATCCTTGCCCAGCTCGTGGGCGGCCTCCGCGCTGGAATGGGCTACACCGGATCTGCCGACATTCAGGCGCTGCGCAAAAACACCAAGTTCATCCGCATCTCGAGCGCGGCCCTGCGCGAAAGTCACGTCCACGACGTGATCATCACCGAAGAAGCACCGAACTACCGGGTGTAGCCGCGGACTGCGCTCCCACGTTCTGGGCTTCTGCCCGCGTGGGCGCGACTCAGGCTCTTGCTGAGGTCGCGCTTTGCTAACTCCGGTGATGAAAGGCGATCATCGGGCCAATGAACCACTGGATGCCCTGAAATACCGTGACTCGTTCGATCTGGGTGAAGGCGGCCGCCGCCTCCTCAGCGCCGGGGAGGCGGGACAAATCGGGCTCGATGCTGATCGTCTTCGAGAATTCAGCCCAGGCTAGGATGCCGATCGTGAAGGACTTGCCGAACGTGAGGGACACGTCCCCGAGCAGCATCGGAGCCGCATAGTTGGTCGACGAGCCATCGAGCGACGACACGTTCGTGTAGACACGCCGCAAAGCCACGCCCGGACCGAGGCCCGCGCTGAGTCTGAGCCCCGTAGTCGGCGTCGACAGCCGCAGCCCGCCTCCGAACGCCCCGCCGACGCGACCGATCTGCATCGACTCGAGGGACGCGGGAACGCCTGGCACGTCGAAGCCATCGATGCCGACCTTGCTCCAGTCGCCGGCGCCGATGGCGAACGCCTCGAACCCTACGGCGCCCTGCAAGATCAGCCCGAGCCGCAGCCCGAGCGCTCCGCCCATCGGGACGCGCGCATCGCAGCTGATATCCAGCTGCTCACCGGTCATTGGATCCATGACGTGGGGACAGTCGTGGTTCCATTCGTGGGTAGACTCCAACCCGAAGAGACCGGCGCCGAAGATGTCGAGGTACACGTTGGATTCGGCTGCATCTTGCGCGGACGCGGGGGTAGCCAACGCCGTCACACCCGCAATCGCGATCGCGCCAGCGCTCCACTGGAGACTTCGCGAGCGGCCCTTCCGACACGCGAGCTGCGCCCTGGCGATCATGCGGGACCCATACCACCGAAGTGCATGGTGCTCTACCCGCTGCCGCCGCCAGCGCCAGCGGTCGCCTACGGTTCGCTCTCGAGCGCGCCGCTTTTGTCGGCGGCCGACTCCGCGTTCCAGCGCGCCTCCAGCTCTTCCCAGGTCGAATACTCGAGCGCTGGAATTCGCGGAGTCTCGACTTGCCACCCGTGTGCCCTGTCCCAGGCTTCCCAAAGGACGATCTTGTAAGCCAGAGCCTCGGGCGCGCCGCCGTCCGCGTAGCGGAGCTCGTCCCAGGCTTTCTGTGAGCGGATCAACGGCCACCCGTGCAGCGCCAGCCACAGGCTCAGCGTCGACGGCGCGTGCCACGCCAGCGCCGCGATGGCGTCGTCCGTACCGGGCGGGCACTCGTATTCGTTCCAGACGAGCCCCGTTCCTTCGCGTTCGGCGCGAGCCAGCACGACACGCGATTGGCTCACGTCCACGGACAAGGTGACGCTGTTCGCGCTTGACTCGATGACGGGCGGGGGATCGGCTGGACCCCACCGAAACGCGACGTCGCGTTTCCACATGTGCACCCACAGGCCCAAATTCAGGTAAAACCTCACGGGGAGCTGCCAGCACCAATGTGTCTCGAGCATGATGCCGAGCTGATGCGCGGCCAACGTCGCGCGCAACGCTTCGAGCAGGTGCGTGGCGATGCCTCGACCCCGATGTGAGGGGAACACATAGAGGCTGGAGAGCCTCACGAGCGTGCTGCCCAAGAGCGAGTTCGAGAGCGCGACCGTCCCCACGCGTTCGCTCCCCTCGAGCAACCAGTAGCAGTTCTCGTAGCGTCGGGCACTCGGCAGCCATTGCGCCTCGGTCGTAGCGCGGCGCCGCCAGTCGTCGCGCCGCACGTCCGTGAGCGCTCGGGGATCGGTGCAATCCCCCAGTCGGTTCTCGGCGAGAGAGGCAAGGTCGCAATCTCCCCACAAGAGCTCGTCCGCGCCGCCCATGTGGAGCGCTTCGAGCCAGCCGGTAGCCAGCAGCTCGCGCTGCAGCGCCGCTGCGTCGACCTCGATTTCGCTGAATCGCATCCTGAGTTCTGCGATTTTTTCATGGATGGACGGTCCGGACAAGCGGTCAGAACCTTCCCGCGCTAGATCCGAACCGTCCAGGATGACGATGGATGACCACGGTTGACGACACTCTCTATCAGATCCCAGTGCGCGGGCTCGACGGCACTGACTCGACGCTCGCGTGCTACCGGGGCAAGGTGCTGCTCATCGTGAACGTCGCGAGCGCTTGTGGCTTCACCCCTCAGTACGCAGGCCTCGAAGCCCTCTACCGTTCGCGACAAGATCGGGGGCTCGTCGTCCTGGGTTTTCCCTGCAACCAGTTCGGCAAGCAAGAGCCTGGCTGTGCAGCGGACATCGCGGCCTTCACGCGCGACAATTACGACGTCACCTTCCCCGTCTTCGAAAAGATCGAAGTCAACGGCGACCGCGCCCACCCCCTCTACGAACTCCTCAAGCGCGAAGCCCCGGGCCTGCTCGGCACCCAAGCCATCAAGTGGAACTTCACCAAGTTTCTGGTCGATCGCCAAGGCACCATCGTCAAGCGCTTCGCCACGTCGACCAAGCCGGCGGCGATAGAACCGGCGATCGATGAGCTCTTGGGGCAGCAGGCGTAGGTCGGTGCAACGCCGGTAGCGGCCGCGCGGACCGCTACCGGCTGCTTCGCCAAGGCGCTCGAGCGGGGCCACTGCTTCAGTGCGCTCTAGGTGCAACTTTTCAGCTCGCCTCGCCGGTTGAACCGTCCGCCGCCCGCCGGGGTACATACGGAGGTGAACGCTGGGTTCCGATCGGCTACCCCGGGCATCGCCGGGTCTTTGTTGCTGGTCTTGGGCTGTCAGAGCGAGATCACCGGGGGTCACATCGGAGCACCGCCCATGGGCGCGGGGGGGAGCGGGGTTGCTACCGTTTCGGGCAGCGGCGGATCCGGGCAGGGCGAAGCAGGGGCCCCTGCCGCGACTGCGGCCACCGCCACGACCGCCGGCACGGGCGCTTCACCGGTCACGTGTACGTCGAGCGCTAGTCCAGGAGCGCCGGTTCCCATGCGACGGCTGACCGCCAGCCAGGTCGAGCGAACAGCGCACGACGTCTTCGGAGTTTCGGTGAGCCTCGAGGTTTCGGACGAAGAGGTGCTGACCTTTCGCAGCAACGTCTCGACGTCCGTCGACACCGCGAGCGCCCGCGGCTATTTGGACTTCGCGAGTGCGGTCGTCGCCTCGTCGGACTTCACCGCCTGTGAAGACGAGTGCCTCGATTGGCTGCTGGACGAGGCAGGGCCGCGGCTATTCCGGCGCCCCTTGGATGATGACCAGCGCGACCGTTACACGGCGCTCTTCGAGCTCGGGCTGGAGAATGGCGATGAACAGGAGGCTGCAGCTTGGGTGGCCGAGGCGATGCTTCAAAGTCCGTCGTTTCTGTATCTCGACGAGGTCTCGGGAGCCGACGGCCTGCTCGACGACTATTCGCTCGCCGCGCGCCTCTCGCTGCTCTTGTGGGGGAGCAATCCGGACCTGACCTTGCTCGAAAAGGCCGAGCGCGGTGAGCTATCGACGCCGGAGCAACTCGAAGCCGAGGCGCGGCGGCTCCTCGACGATTCGAAGAGCGAAGCAGGCATGCGAGAGTTCGTCGATCAGTGGTTCGACTTGCAGCGGCTCGACGATGCCGATACTCGGCCGGATCTCGCAGAGCTGGGTTCCGACACCGTGTCGGCTCTGCGCGCCGAGCCGGTGCGTTTCTTCTTCCAGTTGGTCCAGGACGGCGGGGACGTCGCCACGCTCTTGACCAGCCCGACCACGGTAGTGACCCCAGAACTCGAAGCGCTCTACGCTGACGACATCCTGACGAGTGACGCCGACCATTTCGAGCTCGATCCGAGCCGCAGGGGTGGCATCTTGGCGTTGCCGGGGGTGGCGGCGGCGTTGTCCCACGCTCGTCAAACGTCGCCCACGCTGCGCGGCAAGTCCGTGCTCACGGGGCTTTTGTGCGATCCGCCCGATCCGCCGCCGGCAGATGTCGACACGATGCTCCCCGAGCCCACCACTGGCGAAACCACGCGCGATCGGATCGAACAACACATGAACGTCGCAGTGTGCAGGAGCTGTCACCAGAGCATGGACGGCATCGGGCTCTCGCTCGAAAAGCTCGACTGGCTCGGGCGGTATCGCGAAATGGACAACGGTCTGGCCATCGACGACACGTCCACCTTCCCGCTGGGCGACGACGAGGTCAGCGTGAGCGGCCCGAGCCAGCTGGGCATCGCGCTGGCAGCTTCCTCCGAGACGGCGGCGTGCGTCTCGCGCCAGTGGCTTCGCTACTCGGTGGGCATCGCCGAAAGCCCCGCAACTGATTGCCTCGTCGAAGCGCTGAGCCAAGCAGCGGCGGGGTCACGCGGGCTCGAACGGATGATCGTCGAGACCGTTCGTTCCGACTGGTTTCGTCTGGCACCGGAGGCTCCCGAGGAACCATGATTTCGCGTAGACAAATGCTTCTGGGGGCCGGCAGCGCGCTGTGCCTATTTCCTTGGCTCGGGCGTCGCGCTCGGGCTCAAGCAGCCCCGCCGCGACTGCTCTTGTTCTTTACGCCGCACGGGACCATCTGGGACAGGTTTCGCCCGTCCGATCCCGACGGCGATTTCACATCGTCGTTGATCCTCGAGCCGCTCGCCGCGCAGCGCGACCGCCTCGTGGTGCTCGATGGGCTCGAGATGGACGTGGGGACCGAATACTACGTGCCGCATACCTACACCATGCCCTTGTTGTGGACGGGATCGCCGATAGACACCGAGGCCAGCGTGTTCTGTCGCGACGACCATGATGTGTGTTTTGGTTGGGGCACCGGCACATCGATCGATCAGTTCATTGCCGAGCGGCTCTCACCCGCGACCCCATTTCCCACGCTCGAGCTCGGTTACAGCTGCAACAGCCTGCACCCGGCCAATCGCATGATCTACTCCGGGCCCGGCGTCACGAAGAATCCGATCGACGATCCGGTCCGTGCCTTCGAGCAGCTGTTCGGCGCCGAGCTCGATCCGGACGAAGAGGCCCGCCAGCGCCAGGCGTTTCGCCGCAAGAGCGTGCTCGATACAGTGCTGGCCGATTTCAACTCCCGGCGGGGCACACTCGGCACGGCCGATCGCATGCGCCTCGAAGCACACGCTGAGAGCCTGCAAGAACTCGAACGATCGCTGACCGCCGATGCGCTGGCGTGCACCAGACCCGAAGCGCCTGCCGACGTCACCGCAGAGACCGCCATCGACCGCCAGGCAGACATCATCGCCAGCGCCTTCGGCTGCGGTCATACGCGCATCGCCAGCTTTCAGCTGCGCATCGCGGACAATGACAATTCGCTGTACCCCTGGGTGGGGCTCGACGAGGGTGGGCACCACACGATTACGCACGAGAACGACGACGCTGCCTTCGCGACGCTCGCCCAGGTCTACCGTTGGTACAGCCAGCGCTTCGCCTACCTGCTCGATCGCTTGGCCAACACTCCTGACGTGGACGGCTCGAGCGTGCTCGACAACACACTCGTCGTGTGGGGCTCCGAGCTCGGCACGGGTTGGACCCACAGCCTGGACAACGTGCCCTTCATCCTCGCCGGCGGCGCCAATAGCGGTCTCCGCGGTGGGCAGTACCTCGACGTGACAGGCGCGCAGACCAACCGCGTATTGGTCACGGCGTTGCACGCCATGGGCCTGACCGACGTCGAGAGCTACGGTACCACCGACAAGGGTAGCGGCCCCCTCGACGGTGTCCTGACCACGTCGTAGTGGTTTTGCCGTAGAAATTACGGCAAGCGCGCGATCCAGCCGTTCGAGGTTCCGGCGTGGGTGCCGTCACCGACGATCACTTTCCCGTCCGCAGATACGTCGTTCGCACTCGTGAGCACCCAGCCCGATAGGTTGACGCCCAACGACGCGAGCACCGACGAGAGCGAGCGCACCCCGTGTGCGGCGTCCCAGATCGCCGCCTCCGATTGAGATTGCCCCACCAGGACGGAGCCGTCCGCGCTCACTGCCGCCAGCGAGAAGCTTACGGACGGAGCGATGGTGGTGGGTTCGTCGTCGACCCAGCGCACGAGATCCGACTCGCTGAGCCCGAAGATCTGCATGCCGTCATCGGTAATGGCGCGAGCGCTGCCTTCGTCGTGGAGCGCCGGTAGCGGCAGCGTTACCCAACCGTCGGCTTGAGTCCAACGAAAGCCAGTGTGAGGCTCGTAGGTGTAACCCACCATCACCGAACCATCTTCGCTCATGCCGGTGATGTAGCTTTCCTCGTAGCTCTCGGGCGGCGTCAGCCGAACGCCGTTGTACTCGTCGTCGGCGTTCAGCCAGACGCAGGCGCGCGGATACTCGTTGTTCTGAGTGGGGCAGTTCCCCGCCAGAATCGAGCCATTCGTGTTGGGGAACATGGCGTAGGCCGGGCCCGTCTCGTTCAGCACCGTCAACAGGCTGTTGCTCCCGTAAGACGAGGCGCCGAAGTACCAGTCGATCGGACGCACTTGATCGCCGTCGCGGAATTCGCCGGCGATGTGGTTGCCCGCGTAGTTGATGCCGCGTGGATAAGTGTAGTCGTTCGCCATGAGCTCGGTCAGCACGCCGTCGAGCCAGCGAAAGGCTCGACTGTTGTAAAAATCGGAGTCAGAACTCACGGCGGCGACGACGAGACCGCTCCCGCTCACGGCCCTCGCGAAGCTGCGGGTATGTCCCGCGAGCATACCGACGCTTTCGAACAGTTTGACCGTGCAGGTCTCGCCGCCCCAGTCGTCGACGCAGTCGCACTCGAAGGCATTGACCTCGTCTTCGCAGCTGCCGCCGTTCTCACAGGGATCGGACGCGCAGTCGTCGATATCGGTTTCACAGTAGGTGCCCGTGTAACCGGGGTGGCATTCGCACTCGAAGTCCGCGATCTGGTCGACGCACGCGCCACCGTTCTCGCACTCGACCCCATCGCATTCGTCGATGTTCGAGCCACAATTGTCACCGGTAAAACCGGGGGTGCACTCGCATTCGTACGTATCATCGACATCCTCGCACGCAGCGCCGTTGAGGCAGGGAGCGTCCGAGCAATCGGTGACCGCGAGCTCGCAGCGGTCTCCAGAATAGCCGCGTGGGCACTCGCATTCGTAACCGTTGGTGCGATCGACGCAATCGCCGTCGTTCATGCAGGGCTCGGAGGCACAGTCGTCGATGTCGGTTTGGCAGACATCGCCCGTGTACCCGGGCTGGCAACTACAGCTTGGCCCGCTCGCACCCTCCACGCACGTTCCGAGATTGTCGCAAACGATGTCTGCGCAAGTCGGGTCGGGGTTCGAGCCACCCGCGCCACCCGCGCCACCGGCTGCGGAGCCTGCCACGCCCCCTGACCCGCCTGCATCGGTCGTCGCTGCCGTCCCCCCGGATCCGGGGCCTGCCGCACCTCCACCATCGACGCTGCCACCAGCACCCCCGCTGCCCCCAGATGCACCATCGGTACTGGTGGCGCTGGTGGTGGTAGCCGCGGCACCGCCGTCACCCGCGCTCCCGCCGCTGGCGGTACTCCCGCCGTCACCCGCGCTCCCGCCGCTAGCGGTGCTCCCGCCGCTAGCGGTGCCCCCGCCACTACTGCTCGACGTGGCGGCATCGTTACTCGTGCCCTGGCTCTTGACCGTGCTGCTGCACCCCGCGGATACAACGCACAGCACCAGACCCCACCCGACCATCGCGATTCGCTCGTGCATGCTAGACCTTCTTGATGCAGCCCGAGTTCGGTGCGCAACGCTCGTCATGCAACCCGGGGCGCAATGACCCTAGCACGCGATCCAGCGGCCACTAGGTGAATACAAGCCCGCGTTCGAGGCGCGTTCTCTAGGGAAAGCATTTCTTAACGCACCAGCGTGCTCGTGCTGCTTTCGTCCAAAGGAGTTCTCGAAATGGGCGCCCGGTTGAGCTGGTTGGGACGCGCTGCTCTACAACCGTGGTATCCGGCACCGGTTCCGCGTGATCGACTGCCCGTCGGGCTAACCCATGATTTCTTGCAGGCGCCGCTGGACCTTCACACGGAGAGCGACGCCACCCGGAGGCAATGGCACTCCGGATTTCTCCAGCGTGTCGAGCGCGTAGTCGAGGGCCTCGCGCGCGCCGGCAACGGGCTTGACGGGGAAGGGTGGGCTCCAAGCCCAGAGCAGTGCGGTGTGCAGGCCGCG
>JAICQQ010000497.1 GCA_025937785.1 Polyangiaceae bacterium | reverse complement strand
TAATACATGCCGACGGCGAAGCCGGGCCCAGCTTCACTGCCCTCGAGCAGCTCGTGAAAGAGCGAGTACTCCTCGGCGTGGAGGCCGGCGATCAGCGCCGGGATGTAAGGCAGGATTTCAGCGGAGTACAGGAGTTGCACGATGATGCTGAGCGCCAACCCGCCGCTGAGCCGCTGGCCGCCGTCGAGCTCGGCGGGTTCGGCTTCGAGCTGGTCGACGACCTGGAACATGCTCTCGGCTATGCTGCCGTACGTTTCGGCACAGTCGGGTTGGGCCAGGCACGCAGCGCTGACGCTCTCGAGGCTGGTCGCCATGGAGGCCACGCCGTCGCCCAGCAGATCGGCGTCGAGCGGCAAGATCCCGTCGATCGCCATCGACCGCACCGTGTCGGGGTAGTCGCGCGCGACGGTCAGGGCGAGACGCGAGCCATACGAGATGCCGTAGAGGTTCCATTGGTCGAAGCCGAGAGCCTGGCGCACGCGGTCGAGGTCGCGCGCGTTCTGACGGGTGTTGTACTGGCTGAGATCGACGCCTTGCTGCTCCCAGTCGCGCTGGCACTCGGCGACGTCGTCGATCTCGCCGTCGCTGCTCCCGCTGCCGACGTTGCACCTCAGCGAGGGCTCTGAGTAGCCGGTTCCGCGTTGGTCGACGAGCACGAGATCGCGATGCTCGAGGATGTGCTCGAAGGGAAACGGGTCGTACCAGGCGAGGCTGACCGCGGAAGCGCCGGGGCCTCCCTCGAGATAGACGACGGGGTCGTCCGGCACGTCGCGGTTGCTGTACAGGATCATCACCGCGAGCTCGATGTCCCGAGCATCAGCGCCGCCTTCGGGAACCCTGACCTCGCCGCATTCGGCGGCGTATCCCCGCGGAAGGTCGCCGGTGAAGCAGTCGCGCGCCAAAAAGTTCGCGGCTTTCTCGCGCGCTCGCTGCGGCAGGCCGGGGTCGCCTGCATGCCCATCCTCATGGGGTGGGCGATCGTCGGAAGAACCGCACGCCGCCACCAACCCCAGCACCCCCACGAGCCCAGCCCAACCCACCGCCGTTCGGATCACGCCGAAAGGCTAGCATGCCGCGCGCTGGAAGGCCTTCGGGTTCCACAGGCTGGCTCGGTCGGCAGTTTCGCGCAAGGCTTGGGGCCATGTGCCGCAACATCAAGACGCTGTTCAACTTCGACCCGCCGGCCACGGATGAAGAGATCCGCGCGGCTTGCTTGCAGTTCGTCCGCAAGCTGAGCGGGACTACGAAACCCTCCAAGGCCAACGAGGACGTCTTCTGGAAGGCTGTCGACGAGACGCAGGAGATCGCCCGACGCCTCATCGACGACATGGTGTCGCAAGCGCCGCCGAAGAATCGCGAAGAAGAAGCCATCAAGGCCAAGGCGCGCGCAGCCAAGCGCTACGCTCCCGCCACGTAGTCACTCGCGAGCACTTCTCCCTGCCTAAAGTTGCCACCGAGTTCGCAGGCGGAGCAACGCATGGGCACGGGCGCGGCAACGCCCGCTTTGCAAAATATCGAACAGAAACAGAAATACTAACCGGGAATGACGTGCATTGACTTGCGACGTCTGTCCTTACGCTCGGCTCCTGGCCGTCTTGGCGGATGCGG
>JAICQQ010000144.1 GCA_025937785.1 Polyangiaceae bacterium | reverse complement strand
GAGTTCACCGCGTCCCAAGAGTACGTCGATCTTCTCGAACGGGCGCGGGACCTGCTGTCGCATGCCGTTCCGAACCGCTCGCTCGAAGAGGTGCACCTGCGAGCGCTCCGCCTACTGGTCGAACGGCTCGAGAAGCGCAAGTACGGAGCTCCGCGCCAGAAACGGCCGGTAGAGCACGCGCCGTCAGAATCGGCTTCGACGCCCGCCGAGCCTGCCGAGTCTTCGACGCGCACGCAGTCGCCCGAACCTTCGACATCAGCGCCCACCACGTCGCTCGCCGACTCTTCGACACCGCCTCGAGCGGAGCGAAGCAAGACGCATGCCCAGGTTCCGCGCCAGCGCGGAGCGGCTTCGGTGCGCCGTGAGGTGCGCGAGCGGGATGGGCTGCGGTGCGCCTTTGTCGATGAGTTCGGACAGCGCTGTCGCGAAACACGGTTTCTAGAGCTCCACCACGAACTCGCCCACGCGCTGGGCGGCCGCGAGACTGTACGAAACCTCAGGATGTACTGCCGGGCCCATAATGCGCTGGCCGCTGAGCAAGACTTCGGACGGGAGTTCATCCTCGAGCGCATCTCGGGGCGCCTGCGCCAGAGCCGTTGATCGTGTCTGCGCGGCTCACCATGCTTGTCGCAGACGAGCGGGTGGAGCTCCGGGCATGCTGGCGTGCTTGTCGAGCGTCAGGCCCGCCAGCGACCGTCGAAGCGTAGGTCTCCTTGCTGGCCTTCGAGCAGTCGAGGCCGGCGCGTCTCGTGCACCAAGCATCCGCAGTGCGCCGACTCGCCTATGCCCCTGATTCAGGCGTCGCGCTGGCTATCGCCCCTGACGGCCACTCCGCGCGCCAGGCGGCGGGGGCTCGCCCGCGAGCAGCTCAGCTCAGCTCAGCTCAGCTCAGCTCAGCTCAGCTCAGCTCAGCTCAGCGGTAGCGGGGCAGCGAAAGGAAGTTCCAATGAAAGATCCCCGACATGATGGTGGAGATGGCTCGGGGTGCATGTGGCGGGTGCGCGTGCGGGCGTGCGTGTGGGTGGGTGGCTGGTTTCGGCGAAAGCGCTCGCTTCGGTTGGCTTCGCTTCGCTTCGCGGGGGTGGGCGAGGCCGGGTCATTGTGATAGGAGCGATCGCTGAGGTGTCAGATGCCTCGTTGCGGAGGTCGGAAATGGTCAGGAGCCTCAACTATGATGATCTGGCGCGCGCCTACAGCCAGCATAGAGGCTGCCATGAAGGTGTCCTTCGAGAACTGACTGAAGCCATCGGCACGACCGGGGCTTCGCGCGTCGCAGAGGTCGGGGCTGGGACGGGGAACTATGCGGGTGCTCTGCGAAGGCTCCTCGGATGCTCGTGCTGGGCCTTCGATCCCTCGCGTGAAATGTTGGATATCGCTCGCTCACGGTACCCGGACTTGAACGTGGAGGTCGGGGCGGCCGAGCAGCTGCCTCTTGCGGCAGGGAGCGTCGACTTCGTGTTTTGCGTCGACGTCATCCATCATGTGACCGACCGCCAAGCTTTCTTCGCCGAGGCGCGCCGCGTCTTGTGCGCTTCGGGCACGCTGTGCATCGTTACGGATTCCGAGGACATCATCAGGAGTCGGGTCCCGCTCTCCAGCTATTTTCCAGAGACAGTCGAGGTCGAGCTGCAGCGCTACCCTGCCATTGCCGAGCTGCGCGGCTTGGCTTCATCCGCTGGTTTTCGCACGTGGCGCGAGAGTCGCGTCGTCACCGAGGGGGTTCTGAGTTCCGCGGAGGCGTACGAGGCGAAGGCTTGTTCCGCCCTCCACCTGATTTCAGCCTCGGCTTTCGATGCGGGGTTGCGGCGGCTCAAAGCAGATCTTGCCCGGCAGCCGCTAAGAACCGTCAGCCGTTATGCGTTACTCTGGGCCACAACCTGAACAGTGAGGCGACCTGCGCCTGGCCGTCCTGCCCCTGAAACCGTGCCCCCTGAAACCGTGCCCCCTGAAACCGTGCCCCCTGAAACGCGTCGAGGTGGCCATGGGGCCACCTCGAATTGCGACGCGGCCAGGCCCGATGGACCTGCCGCGTTCCCTGGGAAGCTAACTAGAGCTTGGCATTCATTGGGTCGTATTCGCTGCCCTTATACGCCTTGAGGCCTTTGCCGGAGGGCTGGGGGGTCTTGCCACGCGGGGCGGGGGCTGAGCCCGAGGCGCGGCGCACTGGAGCAGCGCTCGTCGTTCCTTGCGACCTCTTCACTGCAGCAGCGAGGTCCTCGGTCTTGTCGCTCGATGTCGAGCTGCCCGTCGAGTCGGAGTCGTCGCTCGAATCGGAGTCGTTACTCGAGTCGGTGTTCGTGGTGGTGGTGGTGGTCGTAGTGGTGGTCGTCGACGGGGTCGTGCCGGTGTCCGTGGCAGCGGCGGCTGCAGCGGGGTTCAGCATCGCACTCATTTGGGTGACGCCTTGAGGGGTACCGAAGCCCGGCGCGCCCAACGCTGACTCGAATTTTTCGTAGGTCGACTTCTGGCCTGCGGATTCGGCCATTGGCCGCAGGAGGTCATTGCGATAGAGCGTCACGAGCAAGCCGGCGGCGATGGCAACGCCGATCAGGATCTTGCCGACATTGCCGCCGCTGCTGCCACGGAGTCCGGGCATATCACTCATGGTGATGGGGCGGAGGCTTTCGGGTGAGTAGAAGTCGGGGGTTGGCATCGCTGGAGCGATCGGTGCTCTCGCGACGGCGGCCATGGCGGTGGGCGCGGGCTGCAGGGTGGGTTGCCGCACCGACGCTGGCGCCGGGGCGGCGGAGGGGTACGCCGAGACCACGGGCGGATAGCCCGACGACGCCGGGGGCACTGAGGGTGCGGAGGGATAGGCGGGCGCGGTCGACGGATAGGTGGATGCGAGCGCTGGCGCCGCCGCGCTGGGGCGCGCCGAGACCGGCGCCGGAGCGACGGAGGGGTAAGCAGACGCGGGAGCCGCGGGCCAAGCGGAGACGGCGGCGGACGCCCTGTACCCTGTCGACGCGGGCGCCGCGGAGCGTGACGAGTACGCGGGCTCGGGAATGAGCTCGGGCTCGATCTCCATCACTTCGCTTTCTTCTTCTTCGTCGTCATCCATACCGGCGACGACCGAGAGCGGAAGTGCCTTCTCCATTCCCGGCTGCCAAACCAGCGTGTCCGCGGAAATGAGGTCGAGCCGGAACATGTCGTCCAACTGCTCGAGGGTGAGGTGTTTGACTTCGCCGGGCTCGATCTGTACGTGCCACATCTCTTCACTCATTGAGGCCTCCACGTGGGATCAGGTGAGACGCGAACGCCAAAACTAGCATCCGGGCCGTTTTCTGACACGCTCCATCGCACGTCGGTATGGGGAGGCTGGAACGTTGCGCCACACACAGATTTTCATGACAGCGCATCAATCAATGCTGGAAAACTGAAAAGCGGCGGACTATCCCTAGAAGGCGATGGGGAAAAACCCCTGGGAAGATCCCGATCCAGAAGTAGCTGCGCTCCGAGCCAGCATGCGCGCGAAGAGCCCCACGCGATGGGGGCGCCTCGTCGTGGGCTTGCTGATCGTCGGGGGCGCGACCTTCATCGCGGGCTTCTACATTCCGTTGCTGCGCGCGCACGACAAACTGCGTGACGAGTTTCAGGCGCTCAGTGAGCGTCGCCGCGTGCTGGATGAAGGGCTCGCGAACAAGGAACGCGAACTCAAGAAGCTCGAGTCCGAGAAGGCGGATCTGCAAGCCAAGGTCGACGAGCGCGCCCAGGCGGACGAGGCCAAGCAGGCGGAACTCGAGAAACTTCGGGTCGCAGTCTCTGGGAAAATCCGGGCTTTCGAGGGCAAGCGGCTCGCGGCGTCCTCGATCGCCGGCGAGCGGGTTCGCATCTCTCTCGCGAACCGCCTGGTGTTTTCGCCCAACTCCGTGAACCTCACGAAGCAGGCCGGGTCGGTCCTGTGTGACATCGCGGGGGCCGTCGACAAAGGCGCGCAGCTGCGCGTGGTGTCGGTCACCAGCGCTGAGGAAGCGTCCTCGGTGCTCGCCGCCAAGTTCGGAAGCCGCCGCGAGCTGAGCGCAGCGCGGGCGGCGGTGGTCGCCGATCAGCTCGAACAAGCCTGCGGTGTCGCGGGTGCACGGATCGAGCCGATCGGGTGGCTCGAAGGCGGCGACTCGAAAGTTTGGGGCGTGGGACTGCCAGCCACAGCCATCGAGTTCGCGCTGCCGAAGAAGTGAAGCCAAGCAGGGCGGGGAGTGTCAGGTTTACTTGACACCTGCCCGTCGCGCACCGACCTCGCTCACCGGGCTTTGGCGCCCTCGAGCTCGTGCATGCTAAGGTTCCAGCATTGTCAGGGCTGGATTCTGCGCACGACCTGGCGCCGGGAGAGACTTCTGCGGAGACCGCGAACGCTAGCTCGAGCCGGGCGATTACGGAGCGCCGAGCCGCGCTCGCCGCGGCTCGCGTGCGGACGCTCGCCGATCAGCTGACCCCAGTAGCGTTGGCGACGGTGGTCGCGGCGTCGCTGCTGGTGTGGGCCACCCGTGAGTGGGTCGACCCGGCCGCTGGACTCGGCTGGTGGCTGATCGTGTTGGTGCTGACCGCCGCGCGCCTCGGGCTGTTCCGCTGGTATTGGGCGCCCTCGCGCAGTCTGCCCTCGCGCTGGCTGGTGTTGTTCGGCGTCGGCGCCGGTGTCAGCGGCGCGGCGTGGGGAGCGTCGGCGTGGCTGTTTTACGTGCCGGATTCGGAGGTGCATCAGCTCTTGCTCGCGTTCCTGCTCGGCGGGCTATCGTCGGGAGCTGCCGCTAGCTTGGGATGTTCGCTCCCGATCTACCTGGCCTGGGTCGTGCCGGCGGTGCTGCCGCTCACGCTGAGGCTGGCCGCCCATGGCGATTCGACGCATCTGGTGATGGCCGCGACGCTGGGGTTGTTCATGATCGCGATGGGCTTGGTGGCGCGCGGGACGGAGCGTGCGTTCCGCCACAACCTGACGCTGCGCTTCGAGAAGCAGGAGCTGCTCGATAGCGTGCTTGCGGCGCGCGTCGAGCTCACCCGCGCGAATGCGGAGCTCGATACGCGAGTGCGCGCGCGTACTCGTGAGCTGGCCCGGGCTGAACGCGCGCGGCGGGACGCCGAGGCGGCGCGTCACCACGGTCAGAAGTTGGAGGCGATGGGCCGACTGACAGGGGGCGTCGCCCACGATTTCAACAAC
Source organism: Polyangiaceae bacterium (assembly GCA_025937785.1). GTDB lineage: Bacteria > Myxococcota_A > Polyangia > Polyangiales > Polyangiaceae > JAICQQ01. Next base: position 15,637 of record JAICQQ010000144.1, on the reverse strand, counting down.
CTGTTGGCGGTCGTGCTCAACGCGCTGCCACAGCTCGGCGCGCTCTCGCGCGGCAACGCGGAAGCCGAGGCGTTGATTCGCGACGCGGAACACGCCGCGCGGCGCGGGGCGCGCCTCACCGAAAGCCTGCTGGCGTTCTCGCGCACGCAGCGTCTGAAGCCGGTCAGCGTCGACCTGGCGGCGGCGCTGGCGGAGATGCAGGATGGGTTGCTCAGGCCCGCGGCGGGCAAACGCGTCGAGCTGTACGTGGACGTTGCCGATGACGTGTGGCCGGTGTTGGCAGACGCGGACCAGCTGTGTGCCGCCTTGCTCAACCTGGTCGCCAACGCTCGCGATGCCATGCCCAACGGCGGCACCCTCGCGATTTCCGCCGTGAACCGCACGCTCGCGGAGCACCGCGTGGTCCCAGCGGGCGAGTACGTGGAAATGCTGATCGAAGACGATGGCGTGGGCATGTCCGAGGCCGTGATCGAGCGCGCCTTCGAGCCGTTTTACACGACCAAGTCCGTCGGCGAAGGCAGCGGTCTCGGGCTCAGCATGGTCTATGGATTTGCGCGGCAGTCGCAGGGAGACGTGCAGCTCGAATCGCAGCCAGGCGCGGGCACGCGCGTGCGGCTGCTCTTGCCGCGGGCCAGCGAGCCAGGTCGGCGGCTTCTGTCTTCAGATCCGCCTGGGCCGGCGCCGCGGGGGCGAGGCGAGCACGTGTTGTTGGTCGAAGACGAGCCGGAGCTGCGGCGCGTCGTGATCCGCCTGCTGGCTCATTTGAACTATCACGTCGATCACGCCTCCGACGCGGATCGCGCGCTCGAGCTGCTGAGCGATCCAGAGCGGCGCATCGATCTGTTGCTGACCGATGTGGTGATGCCCGGCCGCATCGACGGTTTCGGTCTGGTGCAGCGCGCGCGCGAGCTCAGGCCCGGCTTGCCAATCGTACTCGTGTCGGGCTACCCCGATGCCCCGCAAGACCGCGGCTGGCAGGCCTTGCCCCAGGATCGACTGGCCTTCGTCAAGAAGCCCTTCGATGCGGCGCGCCTGGCGCTGCATTTGAGGCAGCTCTTGTCGCCCTTGCCCAAACCGTGAACGGTGCAATTGCGTCGCGGCTCAACGCACGCAGCGTGCCCACGACGGCCCGAACGTGTTCCACGCCGCAGAGCCGGTGTTCGTCCCCGTGAAGCCGTCATCGAAGTTGAGCCCCCAGGCGGCCGAACCGCGCTGGGGCGTGGCCCAGTACCAGTCGTTGCTGCGGGCGCCGTACTTGGTGTCCGGAAACATCTCGCTGTTGATCGCGGGCGCGACCTCGGCTTCGTCGACGAGCGTCGCGAGCTCGCGGATCGACGGCAGGCGCCAGCTGTTTCCGTTCAGGTCCAGGTCCTTGCAGTACGCGACCGCCTCTTCCCAACTCAGCATGTCGTCGGAGTCGCCGCGTTGCCAGATCAGGCCGGTATAGTTGTCGCGGACTTCGCCCTCGGCGACGATGCTGTACTGGTCCGGCGGAGCCACCGCCGGATCGCTGGGACCTTCGCCGGACCCGCCGCCGCGCACGCACTTGAGCGGCGTGGCGTTCGACTTCGAGTAAGCGTTGCTCACGATGCCGTCGGACATGTTGAAGGCCCAGGCGTAGTCGTTGCCAGCCCCAGCGCCCGTCTGGGTGATGGTCAGGATCCAGTCGGAGGCCGAGAAATGGAAGCCGCTGTTGGGGTATTCGAACGCTTCGGCAGCCCAGCCCGTGTGATCGTCCGAGTGGTCGAGCACCGAAGTCATTTCGATGCGGGTCGGCAAGCGCCAGTCGTCGAAGCCGCCCCACTCGAACGCCTCGCAGAACTCGATGGCGTCTTGCCACATGTGGGCTTGCGCGCTGATCCTGTCGTCCCACATCAACTGCGTGATGTTGTCGAGGACGACCCCGTCTTCGATGCGGGTGTAGCTGGCTTCGTTGGGCAGGCCGCTGCCCGCCATGTTGGGCATGGGCCAGCACGCCCACTTGTGGCTGCCGCACCCGGGATCGGCGACCACGCCGGTGCCTCCTGCACCCGACACCGCGCCGGCGCCACCGCTGCTGCTCGACGCGCCGCCGTTGCTGCTCGACGCGCCGCTGCTGCTCGATGCACCGCCGCTACTCCCTGCGTTCGAGCCGGCATCGGTGCTGGCTGGGGCGCCGGTGTCCGCTCCCCCGTCACCGCCCATCGCGGTCGCCGTCGTGCTCGTATTGCCGTCGTTCGAGCTGGCATTGTCCGAGCTGTTCGGCCCAGCCGCGTCCGTGCTGCTGCCGGAACCGGAATCGCCGCTCGTACTCGTGTTGCCCGCGGTTTTGGTCGTGTTGCCGTCGTCTCCGTTGGCCGTGTCATCGTCGTTCGAACGCTGGGTGCTGCCACATCCCAGCGCGAGTACGAGCAGCACGGAGGACCCGAGGTACCGGAAAGAGTTCATGGGTTCGCGTCTCACCACGGGGGAACCAAGGCGCTCACCCCAGCGAAGCTTTTTGCCGAATCGGCCGAAATGCACCAGGCACGGACCTTGTCAGCACTCGGTTCAATATTCCAGCTGCGCCGGTCGCTGGGCGGCGGCAAGCGCGAGCGCTCGAAAATACTCACCGAGGCGCTGGGTTCCGGCGAGCTCGCCGAGGCAGTCGCGCGAGCTCACCTCCAGGAAGAAGCGGGTGAGGTCCGCCACCCGTGGCGAGAGGGGCCGCGTCAAAGCGCCCAGCACACGGACCAGCCAGTTCGGTAACTCTACGAAGCGAGGGGTGGTGCCGAGCGCCTCGAACGCGAGCTCGGCGATGCGACGCCGCGTCAAGACTTCGGGGCCTCCTACGGTGCGCTCCGCAGGAGGATCGGCGAGCGCCGCCACGCACAAGCGTGCCAGGTCGCCGTCCGCGATCGGATTGGTCTTCGCTTCTGGGTTGCCGAGTAGCGGCACGCGCCCTTTGCGCGCCAGGTCGAGGACGCTCTCGAAGGCCGAGAAGAAGCCAGTCGCCCGCAGCACGCTCGCCTCGATGCGGCTCTGCCTCAGTTGGGCGACCACGCGCTCGTGCGCCTTCACGTAGTTCAAATGGCCGAGCTCCTCGTGGCAGCCTACCGCCACGTACACGAAGCGCCGCACCCGCTGAGCTTCGGCGGCGTCGATCAAGCGGCGATTCGCGGGCGTGTCCACGTCGAGGAAGCCCGCCCGCCCCCGCCGCAAGTCGGGCACGATGCTCGCGCCCACGCTCGAGACCACGGCGTCGACGCCGTCGACGGCCGCTTCGACCTCGGAGCTGGGGGCGCTCAAAAGATCGACGGCGCGCCTTTCCGCAGCCCCGAGGGCCGACAGACTCTCGGCGCTCCTGCCCAGCGCCCTCACCACGTACCCCTGGGCGGTCGCCGCCTCGACGATCGCCCGTCCCAACCTGCCGGTAGCGCCGGCCACCAATACCCTAGAGCTCGACATGCGCTCCAATATTCGGCAAAACGTCGAGCAGGGTCACTCGCATTCGGCTCCGGCACCAGTGGCACTCCCCCCTCGACTAAAACCGCGGAAACTACCGGGACAAGAGCGGTCGCAACAGACGGTCGACGCGATCGTAACGGCCGCGGCTCACATCCTGGCCCACGAGGGGGTCGAGGCGCTCACCACCAATGCCGTGGCTGAGCGCGCCGGCGCCAGCATTGGCTCGGTGTACCAGTACTTTCCGCACAAGCAGGCGATTGTGGCTGCCGTGCTCGAGAGACACTCCGAGTCCGAAGCGCGCTTCTTCATGGAGCGCATGCAGGCGCTCGAGGGCAAGGATCTACGCGCGCGCGTGCGCGGTCTGCTCACGATTCCGCTCGAGTTTCGACGCCAGCACTCAGCCCTGCAGTTGGCGCTGTTGGAGCAAATGCCGACGCTCGGCCGCTACTTCGATCTGCGCGAACGCGTTCGGTGCGCGGCCATGCCTTTGCGAGCCCTGCTCGAGGCCCACGCCGGAGAGATCCGCCGCACGAACCTGGACCTCGCGTGCCACGTGCTCGTCAACGCCATCCAGTCGCTCACTCACGACGGTATCTTACCGCGCCCCGAAGCGCTGTCCGACGAAGCGTTGCTCGACGAGCTCACGCATCTGGTCGTGGGTTACCTGCTGGACTCGGACCAAGCGCATGACCCACTGACCCAGGCCGGCTGAGCCAGGGTCGGTCTCGCTGGCCGTGGCACGCTGGGTGCATGCGGGGCTACCGTGGCTATTTTCAGATTCATCGCACGCTCTCTGCTCACGTCGGCCGTTACCAGCGCCGCAACTACGGCGGCGCTCTGCCTTTTGTCTTCGAGAGATACGGGACGGCCAGCTGCTGCCCTCAACGCCGTCAGCCACATTCTGTGGGGGGACGCTGCGGCGAAATACGACGCATGGGACATTCGTCACACCCTCGCCGGGACCGTGCTGAACGCTGGCGCGATGGGGATGTGGTCAGCGGTTCACGCTTGCCTGCCTCAGCCCCGCTCGGTGCTGGGTGCCGCTCGCAACGCGACGATCGTGAGCGCCCTCGCGTACGTCACCGACTACCACGTCGTGCCGCATCGCCTCAAGCCGGGGTTCGAGCAGCGCTTGTCAGGCAAGAGCCTGTTTGGAACGTACGCGGTGCTCGCGGCGTCGCTGGCGGCGTCTTCGCTCGCGACCCGCGGGCGCGGCTAATCCACCGGCTCGACTACACCGTGCACAAGACGGCGAGTGAGCGGCCCCCTAGCGTGTACTGATCGCCGACGGCGTACTGACGGGTTTGCTTGGTGACGGCGTGGGTGGTGTCGACCAGAACCTTCCAGCGTTCGTGGCTGCCGCACGGAGGCACGGTGAAGGGTATGGGCTCGTGGTGGGCGTTGAGCATCACGAGCAGGGGCACGTCACGGATGAGACCCCCGTCCTCGCCCCATTCGCGCATCGCTTCGCCGTTCAGCAGCATGCCCAGGCAACGCACGTAGCCGACCGTCCAGCGGTGGTCGCTCATCTCTTCGCCCGTGGGCTGCAACCATACGATGTCGCGGATGTCGGCGCCGTGCACGCGGCGGCCGAAGAAGAAACGACGGCGGCAGAGCGAAGGATGCTCTTGGCGAAGCTTGACGAGCAGGCGGGTGAATTCGAGCATCTGGCTGCGCTCGTCGTCGAGGGACCAGTCGAGCCAGCTGAGCTCGTTGTCTTGACAGTAGGCGTTGTTGTTCCCCTCTTGGGTGCGGCAGCGTTCGTCGCCCGCCAAGATCATCGGCACCCCCTGTGAAAGCAACAGCGTGGCCATGAAATTGCGCATCTGACGGGCCCTGAGCTCGTTCACTTCGGGGTCGTCCGTCGCGCCTTCTTCGCCGCAGTTCCAGCTGTTGTTGTGGTTGTCGCCGTCGCGGTTGCCTTCCTGGTTCGCCTCGTTGTGCTTGTCGTTGTAGCTGACGAGGTCGGCGAGCGTGTAGCCGTCGTGGGCCGTCACGAAGTTGATGCTCGCGTAAGGCCGCCGACCGTTGTGTTCGTACAGATCGCTCGACCCCGACAGGCGATACGCGAGCTCGCCGACCTGGGACTCGTCGCCTTTCCAGAAACGACGCACGACGTCGCGGTACTTGCCGTTCCATTCCGACCACAAGTGGGGGAACTTGCCCACCTGATAGCCGCCGGGGCCGACGTCCCACGGCTCCGCGATGAGCTTCACCTGGGAAATCACCGGATCTTGCGTGATGACATCGAAGAACGACGACAAGCGGTCGGCCTCGTGCAAACCCCGCATCAGCGCCGCCGCCAGGTCGAAGCGGAAGCCGTCGACGCGCATGTCGGTGACCCAGTAGCGCAAGCTATCCATCATCAACTGGAGCGAGCGGGGTTCCAGCACGTTGATGGTGTTCCCGCAGCCGGTGTAGTCCATGTAGAAGCGCGGGTTTTCCGGCACGGTGCGGTAGTAGACCGAGTTGTCGAAGCCGCGATAAGACAGGGTGGGGCCGAGTTGGCTGCCTTCGGCGGTGTGGTTGTAGACCACGTCGAGGATGACCTCGATGTTGGCGGCGTGCAGCGCCTTCACCATGGCTTTGAACTCGCGCACCTCGGCGCCCGGCGCGGGATCGTACTTGTAGCGGGTGTTGGGAGAGAAATAGTTGAGCGTGTTGTAGCCCCAGTAGTTCTTGAGTCCGCGCTCGATCAGGAAGCGGTCGTCCACGTGCTGGTGCACGGGCATCAGCTCGACCGCGGTCACTCCCAATGTCTTCAGGTAGTCGATCACCACGTGCGAGCCGAGCCCCAGGTAGGTGCCGCGCATCGCTTCCGGAATGCCCGGATGCAGCTTCGTGAACCCCTTCACGTGCAGCTCGTAGACGATGGATTTGTGCCAGGGCGTGCGCGGGTGGCGATCGTCACCCCAGGGGAAAGAGTTGTCGATCACCACCGACTTGGCGATGAATCCGGCGCTGTTGCGCTCGTCGAAGCTGAGATCGCCGGCTTCCGACCCGACGGTGTAGCCGAACAGCGTGTCGTCCCACGTCACGGAGCCGGTGAGCGCCTTGGCATACGGATCGATCAAGAGTTTGTTGGCGTTGAAGCGGAGCCCGCGTTCGGGTTTGTAGGGCCCATACACGCGGTAACCGTAGAGCTGGCCGGGGGCCAGGTGGGGCACGTACAGGTGCCAGATGCCGTCTGTCTGCTCGGGCAACCGAATACGGGCGGTGGCCTCGACCGCGTCCGCTGAATCGAACAAGCACAGCTCGACGTGCGTCGCGTGCTGTGCGAACACCGCGAAGTTGACGCCTTGCCCGTCCCAGGTGGCGCCGAGCGGGTAGGGGCGGCCCGGGCGCATCGCCGTGAGCTCGATGGCGAGCTGCTCTTCGCCGCTGTAGACGAGGCCCGTGCGGTCGATGTCGAAGTTGTCGGGCCAACGCGTGTGGCGATCGTAGCGTGCGCCGCGCAGATCGGTCTGCAGCAGCTTGGCGCCCCGAAAGTCAGCGCCGCGTAAGCTGGCGCCCCACAGGATCGCGTTTTCGAAGTTGGCGTCCCGCAGATCGGATTCGTCGAGGTCGGCGCGCGTGAGATCGGCGTTCACGAAGCTGGCGCGCCGGGCGTCCGCCTCGCTGATGTCCGCGCTGCGCAGGCGTGCTCCGTCGGCCTTTGCATCTTGCATCGAGACCCGAAACAAGATCGAGCCATCCAGGACCGCATTCGTCAGATCCGCGCGATCGAGGCAGGCGCCCGTCAAGTCGGCATCCGCCATCGGACTGTCGGCGAGATCGGCGCCGCGCAGGCTGGCTTGCCGCAGGCTCGCCGCTTGCAAATCGGCGCGCGTCAAATCGGCGTTCGCCAGGGTTGCCTGGCCGAGTTCGGCGTTCGCCAGGTTCGCGCTCGAAGCTTGAGCCGAGTCGAGGTTGGCGCGCCCGAGCGCCGATCCGGACATCTGCGCGCCGCTGAGGTTCGCCCCTTCCAGGTTGGCGCCCGAAAGATCGGCGCCTTCTGCATTCGGCCTCGCGGAGCGCGGGCGCGACAGCACGGGGGTGACTTCGTCGGCCGCGAACTCGCTGTCTGGAACGGGCGGGACACCCGCCGGCGTTGCATCGGAGCGTGGCGGACCCAGTTCGGGCAGCGCGCCCTCGCCCAAGGCCCGGCTGCGCGGCGGCTCTTCGCCGCTAATGTCGCCGCGGTCGTCGCCACGGTTGCCGCCACGGTTGCCGTCGGCGCGGTCGTCGCCACGGTTGCTGTCGGCGCTGTCGTCGCCACGATTGCCGTCGGCGCTGTCGTCGCCACGATTGCCGTCGGCGCTGCTGTCGTCGCCACGGTTGCCGTCGGCGCTGTCGTCGCCACGGTTGTCGTCGACTCTGCTGCCCGTGAGCTCGACGCCCGACTGGCGCCCTTCGATGCTACCCCCTTCGCCGCTCGACGCCTGGTCGCTTGCGGTATGGTCAGCGTCGGGGCGCTCGCTCGCGTCGCTGCGCCGGGTGGACGGCGGACCGTCGGAGAAGTCAGCAGGGCCGTCAGTTCCCATGGCTTTCATCGTCCTTTCGCAAGCACCGTGACGCTGTGTGGCGGCATGACCACGCTGTCGGGCGTGATCTGCACCAGCTCGTCCGATGCCAAGAGCGGCTTCGAGTACGTGTCAGCCAGCGCAGCGGCCTCCCGCGGGATGCGACGGGCTTCGCTGTCGAAATTCACGAGGACCGCCAGGTCGCCGCGCAAGAGCACGAGCCAGCGGTCCGCCTCGTCGTACTCGACGCGCGTGAGCTCGAGCGCGTCGCTCGACAAGCTGGGGTCCTGCGAGCGTAGCTGGATCAGAGCCCGGTAGAACGAGAGCAGGCTTTGGTGCTCGGGCTCGGACAGTTCGTCCCACACGAGCTTGCTCGCGGTGAAGGTACTCAGGGCTTGCGGATCGGGGATGCGCTCGGGATCCCAGCCGAAGGCGGCGAACTCGCGGCGCCGGCCCTGCCGCACGGCTTCGGCCAGCTCGGGCTCCGCGTGATCGGTGAAGTACATGAATGGGCTGCTGGCGCCCCACTCTTCACCCATGAACAGCATCGACACGTAGGGTGACAACAGCGTCAGCGCCGCGGCGATGCGTCGCTGCCCGGCGTTGACGCGGTGCCCGAGCCGATCGCCGACGGCGCGGTTTCCGACCTGGTCATGGTTCTGGCAAAACACGTGAAAGTGCCGCCCTGACAGACCGGCGGGCGAGCGGCCATAGCTGTGCTGCCGGTGCTGCGAATAATGCCCTCGATACGCAAACCCGTGCCGCAACGCCTGGGCCAGCTGGGAGATTTGGCCGAAATCGGAGTAGTACGAGTCGCGATCGCCGGTCAGCACGCTGCGCAAGGCATGGTGAAAATCGTCGCTCCACTGACTGGCGAGGCCCAGCCCACCTTGGCTGCGCGCGCGCACGAAGCGGGGATCGTTCAGGTGACTCTCGGCGACGAGTACCAGCGGCCGCCCGAGCTCGAGCGAGAGATCGTCGACCTCCGCCGAGAGCTGCTCCAGAATGTGCAGCGCGGACTGGTCGAAGATCGCGTGCACCGCGTCGAGCCTGAGCCCGTCGACGTGGAAGTGGCGCAACCAGTACGCAGCGTTGTCGCACACGAAGCGACGCACCTCGTCGCTGCCAGCCCCGTCGTAGTTGACCGCTTCGCCCCAGGGCGTGCCGTAGCGATCGGTGAAGTAAGGCCCAAACAGGCCCAGGTAATTTCCGGACGGCCCGAGGTGGTTGTACACTACGTCCAGGATCACTCCGAGCCCGCGGGCGTGGCACGCATCCACCAGGCGGCGGAGCGCCGTCGGCCCACCGTAGGCGGCGTGCGGCGCGAACAGCGCCACGCCGTCGTAACCCCAGCCGCGCTCTCCCGGAAATGCGGCCACGGGCAAGAGCTCGACGTGAGTGACGCCCAGCTCGAGCAGGTGGTCGAGCTTTGGGATCACCCCGTCGAAGGTGCCCTCTGGGCTGAACGTCCCCACATGAAGCTCGTAGACGACTGCCCCCGCGAGCGGGGCCTGTCGAAAGCCGGAGTCGGTCCATTCGAACGCGTCGAGCGCCGTCAGTTCGGAGGGGCCGTGCACGCCTTCGGGCTGGAAGTGCGATCTCGGATCCGGGCGTGGTGGCCCGCCGTCGAGTGAAAACCCATAACGAGCGCCGGGTGCGAAGCGCTCGTGGTCGACCGCGAAGTGTCCGCGGCCTTCCTCGTGCATGGGAATGCGTTCGCCGTCCGGGGTGTACACGAGCTCCACGCGCTTGGCGCGCGGCGCCCACACTCGGCACTTCATGCAGTCATCCCTGTACTTTCTCCAAGGCTGCGACGGGCACGGGGCCCAACAAGTCCGAAACAGATACCTCGCCCGAGTGCGGCGGCCCACCGGCGAGTACATTCCGCCACAGGCCCGGCGGGAGTGACAACGTCGTTCCCCCAAAATCGTTGCCGAAGCGAGCGAACCAGCGGGTGACCACGCCGATGACGGCGGAGCCACGCTGGAAGGCCACCACGCGATCCGCCCGGGGGCCGAAAGCTTGGAACGGCGTGTACGCCGCGCCGGCCTCGAAACAATCGGGTCGCTGCGCCCGCAGCCTCAAGGCCTGCCGGAGCACGAGCATTTTGATGCCGCCGTCGGCGCGATTGTCCCATAGCTCGCTCACCGTCATTCGATCGAGGTCGGCGAGCATGCGCTGGCGCAAGGCGTAGTCGACAGCACGGCGATTGTCCGGATCGACCAGACTGAAGTCCCAGAGCTCGGTGCCTTGGTACACGTCGGGTACCCCCGGGGCCAGCGCCTTGAGCAACACCTGACTGAGGGCGTTCGCGTACCCGGCGTCACGAATCGAGGCCACGAACCCCTCGATGTCGGCGACGAGCTCGCGATCGCGATACAAAAGATCGAGGTACTGGAACACGGCTTCCTCGTACGCTTCGTTGGGCTGGTGCCAGGACGAGAAGCGCTTCGCTTCGCGCATGGCCTTCTCGGCGTACTGCCTCATGCGATCGCTGTCGATGGGCCAAGCGCCGACGAGGTTCTGCAACAGCAGGTGCTCGAAGCCCGGATCAGGGAACTGCTCGGCTCCCGCTGCTGCGCTCGAGCCTCGCTTCGAAGCCAGCCGCTGTCGCCAGCGCCTCACCGCTGCGCACCAACGATCTGGCAGCTCGGAGAGCACGAGCAGGCGTGCGCGCACGTCCTCGCTGCGCTTGGTGTCGTGCGTCGAGGTCGCGTTCAATGGACTCGGTTGACGCGCTTCACGAGCCTGCACCCAGGCGTGGAACTCCGCCGGGGTCTCCGAGAAATGACCCGGATCGCCACCTACCTCGTTCAAGGCCACCAGGCGTGTGTGGCGGTAGAAGGCAGTGTCTTCCAGGCCCTTCGCCATCGCGGGCCCGGTCAGCTGCTGCCAGTGCATCACGAACTCGAGCTCGGGAGGATCGCGCCACTCGAGCAAGAGCAGGCGCTCGAGAAACTCGAACACCCGGGGATCGCGCGGCGGGTTCTGCGCGCTCGCGAGCTCGCAGGCCCGGCGCACCACCGCTCGGTCGTTCGGGCTCGGTTCGCGGTCGCTGGGGCGCAGGTAGGTTCGGTACACGGGGAAGGCGATGCACAAGCGCACCAGCGCTTCGGTCAGCTCGTAGCGAGAAAAGTCCCGGTAGCGCCGCTGGCGAGCGCAGATCTCGATCAGCCGTTCCGCGAGCCGCTTCAGGTCACTGCCGAGCGCCTGCTCGAGCACGAGCCGCTTGCTGGCGCGAGCGACGGCCGCGATGTCGCCCATCTTCGGATCTAGCTCCGTGGCGAACTCGGTGAGCGCGACCTCGCCTTCGGGCATGACCAGCAGCCGTTGCGCGTGGTTCAAGAACTCGTAGCCCGTAGTCCCGCTCGTCGAGAGCTGGAGCTCTTCGTCGCCCTCGAGGATCTTCTCCACCAAGATCCAGGCCTGCGGCGCCTGCGCCGCGAGCCGCTCCAGGTAGCCGCGGGGGTCGCGCAACCCGTCGATGTGGTCGACGCGCAATCCGACGATCGAGCCGTCCCGCAGCCAGCCGAGCGGTAGTTCGTGGGTCGCCGCGAACACCTCTTCGTCCTCGACGCGCAGCCCGACCAGTGAATCGACGTCGAAGAAGCGCCGGTAATCGAGCTCATGGTTGCCGAAACGCCAGTACGTGAGCCGGTAGCTCTGCCGCTCGAGCAATGCGTGCAAACGGTCGGCGTCGGCGTTGATGCAGGCGACGGCCGCGTCGATGCTCTCGGCGAGCTCCGGCTCGCGCGCGAGCAAACGTTCGAGGAGCTGGGCCAGCACTTGCTTGTCGCGATGGCGCCGGCGCCTGCTCTCGCGGTCGGTCGCGTTCGGCAGCGGCAGGTCGAAGAAGGCGTCCGCCAGGAAGCCGAGCTCGGGGTGCTGCGTGCGTTTGGCGGCTTCCTGGAGCACCAGACCGAGTGAGCGGGGAGCGGCCGGCATCTGGTGCTCGAAGTACTCGAGCAGGAAGCGAGTGCCCTCGCGCTTCAGCTGAATACGCCGCTGCTCGAGCTCGACGCCGTACTGATCGCCGAGCACTGGCAAGAGCACCTTGTCTTGCTCGGTCGCTTGCCACTCCACGTCGAAGTAACTGGAAAACGGGCTCGAGGGGCCATTCTCGAGCACATCCCACCACCAGCTGTTGTGTCCCCCGCGGATCGCCATGTGATTGGGAACGATGTCGATGATCTGCTCGAGCCCGTGCTCGGCGAGCGATCGGCACAAGCTCTCGCGCCCGCGCTCGCCGCCGAGCTCTTGGTTGACTCGACCGTGGTCGACCACGTCGTAGCCGTGGGTGCTGCCGCTGGCGGCTTGCAGATACGGCGACGTGTACAAGTGGCTGACCCCGAGCTTGGCCCAGTACTCCGCGAGCGCAGCGGCCGCCCCGAAACCGAACTCAGGTCGCAGCTGAACTCGATAAGTGGCGACCTTGGCGCGTGTCATTCCCTAGCCTATAGCCATCCCAGGATGGGCTGTGTAGTGGGGCACTTTGTCAAAGCTGCACGCTCACTGGGTCATTTGCGTCCCACCGGCTTCACCACCCCCCGGCTCGACGTAGGTCTCGGTGACGCCCGCGTACGTGCCGCAGTCGCGTTTTCTCGGGCTTTTTGCCCGTCGCCGCCGACACGCTTGCGGAACCTCGGTGAAGGTGGCCCAAATGCGAGTGATAGGGCTCGATGAGCGAGATCGACGAATTCCACGAAGCGTACAACGAGGTCGTCGCTCGCTACTATGACGGCGCGTACGAAATGGTGTTGGCTGCCGCCACCGACGTGCAGTTCTATACCGAGCTCGCCTTCGAGCGCCCCGGGCCCGTGCTCGAGCTGGGGTGCGGCACGGGCCGCGTGCTGCTCGAGCTCCACCGCGCGGGCATCGAGTGCGTAGGGCTCGACAGCTCGCAGGCCATGCTCGGGTGCCTCCGTGACCGAGCAGCGCGCCTGGGTGACCGAGCAGCGCGCTCAGGTGACCGAGCCGGAGCGGGCACCTCGTGCCCGGAGCTGTTTCTCGGTCGCATGCAGGACTTCGATCTCACGCCGCGCCGTTTTCAGCTGGTGTACTCCGCGTTTCGCCCGTTCCAGCACCTGTACACCGTGGACGATCAACTCGCTTGTTTGCGCACGGTGCTCCGCCACCTGGAGCCTGGCGGGCGGTTCGCGTTCGACGTGTTCAACCCCAAGCTCGATCGCGCCTACGAACTCAGCGAGCCAGAGGCGGGCGATCTGCGTTTCAGGGTCGATGAGCACGAAGTCGTCCGATACGTCAGCTTGCGTCGCGATCCGGCCCGACAAATGATCGAGGCGTTGATGCGCTTCGAAACGCTGGAGCACGGGCAGCCGATCAAGAACGAAACCGAGCTCATCCGCATGCGCTGGTTCACACGCTTCGAGCTCGAGCACTTGATGGCGCGAGCCGGGTACCAAAACGTCGAAATCTACGGCGATTTCGACCGCTCGCCCGTCGAGCACGGCTCACCCGAGTTGGTCGTCGTCGGCTCGGCCCCCGGCTGACCTCGCCCTCCCCGGTTTCCCGGCCTCCCGGTCTCCCGGTCTCCCCGCCTCCCCGCCTCCCTGCCTCCCTGCCTTCGCGGCGTTTACGCGGCGCCCCTTCTGCTTTACACCCAGGTGCGAGCTCAGCAACCGGAGAGACCGATCATGGACGACCCCAGCACCGACGATGGTGTGTGCGACCTTGCTTCCCGCGACTGTGTGCCGTGCCGCGGCGGTGTCCCACCGCTGACGCCGGAACAACGCCAGCCACTGCTCGAGCAGCTGAGCGGCTGGCAGGTGGTGGAGGGTCACCACCTGATGAAGGAGTACACCTTCGAGAACTTCGTCGATGCCCTCGCGTTCGTCAACCGCGTGGGAGCGGTGGCCGAAGCGAACGGTCACCACCCCGATCTTTACCTGACCTGGGGCAAAGTCCGCATCGAGATCTACACCTACAAGATCGACGGTCTCACCGAGAGCGACTTCGTGCTCGCCGCAAAGTGCGATCAGGTACTCTAATAATTGGACCGCTTCAAGGCGCGACGGGCTGTTGGATGGGTAGGTACACCAGGACCGTCGTTCCCGAACCCAGCGTACTGTGGGCCACCACGGCGCCGCCGTGGGCGTCGACGAGGCTCCGGACGATCGAGAGGCCGAGGCCGGGGGTGGTCGAGCCCTTGGTGGTGAAGAAGGGTTCGAAGGCTCGCTGCAGCGTCTCGGCGCTCATGCCGTGCCCAGAATCGGTGACGCACAAGCAGTTGTAAGCTCCGGGCGGCAGCTCGCGCCGGCCCACGCGGAGCGGCGCGCTGATGTGCTTCTCCGAGACGGTGAGTCCCACGGCGCCGCTGGTGGCCTCGGTCGCGTTCACCGCGTTCATGCAAAGATTCAGCACGATCTGCATCAGCTCGCTGCGCGAGCCTTGAATCGGACGCACATCGGCGCCGAATTCTAACCGAACCTGCACATTGCGCGGCAATAGCGGACGCACGAGGCTCACGGCGTCGGAGACGACTCCGGTCAAGTCCACTGGGGTGTACTTGTCATCGGGCTGCACCGTGAAGGCGAGCACCTTCTTCAACAGCAAGGTCGCGAGCCCGAGCGCATGGTCGACGAGCGCCAGGCGCTGGTGGGTCACCGAACCCTCGGAGACGCCCCGCGAGGCATCGGCCAACGAAACGCGCGCCGACGCGACGACGTTGTCGACGTCGTGGGCAACCCCGCGCGACAAGTAGCCGAGCGTGGCGAAGCGCTGCTGTTCCCCCAGCAGGAGCGGCAAGCGATGGATGACACCGCACGGGATGGCCGTGATCGTGATCAAGCGGCTCTCGTTGCCGAGGGGTGTCAGCAGGTAGGTGATGGCGTGCCCCCCGTTGGGTACGGGACCACCGTTGGCAGGACCGTTCGTCGCCGCGCTCGTGAACGCGACCGAGCGCCGCGCGGCGAGGCACTCGCGCCCATGCTGCGTGAGCAGATCCGCGAGCTCGGGCGCCAGCACACGGTGCACGGTCTCGCCCAGCACGTTGATGCTGCCCGCCGTGAGCAGCGCCAGCGCCGGCTCGTTGATGCTCGCGACCAAGAAACCGTGCTCGGGGTGCTCGGCGAGCGAGAACACCGCGATCGCCGGCGTAGGTGCGGATGAAGGTGTCTCTCGTCTCATGGACATTCCTCAGCGGCCTCGGGCGACGGATCGTCCGACGACACGTGCTAGTTCTGGAGCGAACGCAACCGAGGCCCGGGCCTTGCGGCCCGGAACCTCGATCGCTGGCACGGGTCGGCGAAACCTTGGGGCCAGATGTTTCCTGCCCTGGGGATAGCAAGCACCCTGCCAACTCCTGCCAACTCCCGCCCAACCCGCGCCAACCCCCACCAAAACGCCGAGATCCCGCGGTTCACCGGAATTTCTAGCAACCCTACCCTAACGGACCACTGACATCGCCGTCGCGGCCTGTGGCTCCAGCACCGGGCGCATGGTTCGGCGGTGCCAGGGTGTGGCACTCGAGGCGGGTGTCGGCTACGGCGCCGGGCTCACAGTAAACCCAAGGTTCGGGAGCATCGCTCGCGAGGCGCCCCGAGTGGCCGCTTTACGCCGTTTCCCGAGTGGCCGCTTTACGCCGTTTCCCGAGTGGCCGCTTTACGCCGTTTCCCGAGTGGCCGCTTTACGCCGTTTCCCGAGTGGCCGCTTTACGCCGCTCGCGCGCCTCCTGTACTCTCGGCGCCAGT
>JAICQQ010000198.1 GCA_025937785.1 Polyangiaceae bacterium | reverse complement strand
GTGTTCGGTTTGGTCCTTCCCCTTAGACTTCCAATCGACGCACCCTCGCGGGAACGCCCTTGTCTTCGGGTTGAGTTTGTTGATGCTCCTTTCTCCGGGGACTCTCACCCCGTGTTTCATCGCCATGCCAGGCGCAATTCCCCAAGGCCGTGCTCGCGCGCGCCTGTCGCCGGTCGCGTTGCTTCGCTCCGTCTAGCAGAGCGCGCGCTGCGCGCGACCGGGGAAGACCCCGGTTGCTTCGCTGGGTCTTGCCTCTGCTGGGGAGGTCGGTCTTGTCGATAGCCGCGCGAACCTTGGCGTATGCAATCGAGGCGCGTGCGGCTGATCGCAGGTTGGCCGATCAGCGCCGACGAGATCAGCTCTGTCGTCCGGAGCCTGCGTGATCGGGTGATCAGACCATCGCGGGGCCGCTCGGCTGGCTCTCGACCCCACCGGACGTGCCGAGGCCGACGAACCCGCACGCGCGTGAACCGAACCGCGGCGTCCCGCGTCCAACGTGGATGCGACACCGGAATGCGCTCCGGGCCCTTGCAGCTTGCCTGATGGTGCTGCCCAGTTGTGATCGAGGGCACTCTGCGAGCGCAGCGCTCGCGCCGCCTCCGCCCGCGCCCGCGCCCGCGCCCCCGCCCGTGCCGAGCGCTGTGGTGAGCGCTCCGTTCCGCCCGGAGACGGGCAGGGCCGTCGAGCGAGCCCCCGTCGTCTACGGGGATGTGTCACGCCTTTCGCGAGTGGCGGCTGAGCGGCTCGGCGTCGCTGTCGCGTCCGGCGATCGCGGCGAGCTCGAGCAGTTGCGAGACAAGCGCGCTTGGCCGCGGGCGGTGCAGGGCACCTAATATCAGTGGGCGGCGCACATCGGCGATGGTGCGAAAAACTACTCCGGGTCGGCCCAGCGTTGCAAGCGACGAGGAGATCACCGCAATGCCGAGCTGCGCAGCAACGAGCCCGAGCAGAGCCAACTTGGTGTCGGCTTCGGCGGCGACGGGCGCGTGCACTCCGGCGCGCGCGAGCTCAGCCGCGCACGCCTGGGCCCAGCCTTGCTCCTGCGAGTTGCGCAGGACGACTTGGGTAACGCCGCACAGATCCGCGAGCCGCAGCTGGCGGCGCTTGGCCAACGGGTGCCGCGCCGGGAGTGCCACGGTGATGCGCTCCCTGACGAGAGGTCTGGCGAGCGCGCCGTGCGCCGCCACCGGTAGACACGCGAGCCCTATATCGATGCGCTGCTCGTCCAGCGCGAACGCTTGTGCTGGCGAGGGGAGCTCCTCGAGCCGGATCGCGACCAGCGGTAGGCGCTGCTGGCTGAGCTCGAGCCAGCGCGGCAGGAAATCGTAGGCGGCCGTCGTAGTGTAGCCAACGCTCACCAGCCCTGACGCCCCGCGCGCCACGCTCGCGGCTTCGACCGCCAGATTGACGGCCCGCTGCAATACGTCGCGTGCGCGCGGAAGCAGCTGCCGTCCCGCGTCCGTCAGCTCGACCTTGTGATGACTGCGCTCGAACAGCGTGACCCCGAACTCATGCTCCAGGTCGCGGATCTGCGCGCTGAGGGGCGGCTGAGAGATATGCAGCCGCCGCGCAGCCCGCCCGAAATGCAGCTCTTCAGCCACGGCGACGAAGTACCGGAGATGACGCAGTTCCACGCCTACATGATACGCAATTCGTATTGCCAAGCAACGAACGATATCTTGTACATATTGCCGGCGGAACGACACACTGCCCGTATGTCCTATCTCGGCCAACTCGAGACCACTATCCCTCGAACTATAGTTTGCGCTTGCCTGCTGCTCAGCGCCGTTGCCGGCGTCGCGTGCGGGCAGGTGAGCAGTCGCCCCTCGGAGGTCCGCATGTCCCATCAAATCGCTCATAACACCGTGTGCGTTCACCGTTATTTCGAAGAGGTATGGAATCAAGGCAAGCTCGACGTCTTGGACGAGCTACTCGCCGGCGACTACGTGAATCATTCCTCGAGCATTCCCGACCCAGTGCCCGGGCCCGCCGGCGTCAAACCGATCGTGGCCGCGATGCGCCGCGCTTTTCCGGACCTGCGGTACCGAATCGATCAGCTCGTCGCCAGCGATGACGCCGTCGCTGTGCGCGTCACGTTGAGCGGCACGCACCGGGGCGACTTCTTCGGCATCCCGCCCACGGGTAAGCACTTCGAAGTCACGCAAACCAACATCGAGCGTTTTCGGGACGGAAGAATCGTCGAGCATTGGCGCAACACCGACGAGCTCTCGTTGTTGCGACAGCTTGGCGTAGTGCCCTGACGCGCGTAGTGCCCTGACGAGTCCGATCCGTGCGGCATACTCAGTCGGCTCTCGCAGTGCCCGACGGCGTGGCCTACCGGGGCGAGGTTTCGCTACGGGTCAGGCCTCTTGCTCGGTGTCCTCCACCAATCATCCGCATTTCGTGCCCGACCAGCTCCCCCAAGTTCTAGATTACTCTCCGCCGCGCGTGGAGCAGTACTTCGCTGGCTTGCATGGGTAGATCGTCATGAAGCACGGACAAGGCCCTCCCGCGCGCGCAGTGGCTACATCATCGAGACGCGTCTCATGAGCGTGCCGCACAGCTTCGACTGTGGGTCGCGCTCGCGCTCGAGGGCAAGGCCGGCTCGAAAGACGACGCTCGCGGCTGGCTCATCTCCCAAGACGGCGTGACAGATGCCGAGGAGTTCGTGGTCCGCGGGTTCGCCGTAGGTCGACACCATCTCCTTCAGTAGGGCGAGGATGGTCTTGTGGGCCTCGATCATCGCTTCACTCGGAGGGTTTGGAGCGCCCTTCATGAGCACCATCAGCTTCAGCGCCTGCCGCTGGTCCTCCACCCGGTAGCGCGCGAAGGCCTGGCTAGCGAAGAGATCGCGATAGCCTTGATAGCCCGCGTCCACACCGCCTTCCCTCGCGCGCGCCATGACTCCCTTGACGGACTCGACCAATGCTTCGTTTGCCACTGAGACAATCCTAACCGCAATCGGGGCGGCTGGCTGGAAAATGGGTAGGCCGCGGCCGGCCCACTCCACTTGCTGTTTCCGCTCATCGAGGTGCTCGGCCTATCGCCGCAAGCGCAAGCGGCACTTGGTGCGCTACTGCCCCCAGAATTGCGAGCCTCGCCTACCTTCGAAGTAAGGAAACTCCTGCTTCTTCGTGGCCTTCGCGGGCCGACGTGGGGTTGGGTCGGGAGCAGGTGCGGCACGCGAAGTGCTGGCTGTCGGCGAGCTGGCGACGCAAGTGGAGGGACGCCACTCGAAGCTGCAGACGCCGGCGTGGGGCCTGCTCGTTGGCGGGACCGCCGGGTGGAGGTGGAAACTTTCGGCCTCGGCAGCGCTGCTCGCAAGGGGGGGGCACGCCGGGCACACGATTTGCTGCGTCCATTCGGACGATCCTCCGTCTCTCGAGGAAGGAGGCACACCATGACCCAGAGCTATCGAGTTCACGACCGCGCATCCGCAATCCTCGAGTATTGGTTTCAGAGTCTGGACGACGAGGCTCGGCTCGAGCCAGCGTCAGAACCGTTCAAGACTTGTTATGCGCGTTGGTACGGCAAAGACCTGAGTATCGACGCGGAAATCCGACATCTCTTCGAAGGCGATCTGCAGACGGTGACGGCTGCGGGAGGAGAGTGGATCTCCATCATTGACGCCTGGGCGGCCGTCCCCGGTGGCCTGCTCGCGCTGACCATTCTGCTGGACCAGTTTCCGCGCAATATGTATCGCGGGACCGTCGGGATGTACGAGTACGATCCGCTGGCACTCGTCGTCGCGACGCGAGCGGTGAGTGAGGCCGGAGGCGGCACACGGTCGCTCGTGCGCCAGCTATTCCAGAACGTCCCGTTCATGCACATCGAGAACCTCACGATCCAGCAATTCATGCTCGGTCAGTTTCGGTCGCTCGCAGCACTTGCCGAAACTCGAAGTCCCCACAACGTTCAGTTCTTCCGTTTCGCCCTACGATACGCGGAACGCCACGCCGACGTAATCCAGAAGTACGGGCGCTTTCCGCACCGGAACAGCATTTTGGGCCGGACCGCCACTCCAGCGGAAGTCGAATACATGCAAGGCGAAGATCCTGGCTTCTGAGAGGATACCGGGAGCGCCAGCTCCGGAACCGAGAGCGCATGTATGACAGGTGGCCACGTCATGGCCGAGCCCGCCAAGAAAGCTGTCGCGAGTCCCGTCCATCGAGCTTAGCAGTCGCCACACAGCCCGGCATAGCAGTCCTGAAGTGTGTCGAACGCATCGCGGCACGCACTGGCTCCACTGGGAAGACAGGACTCGAGGCAGGCGCAGCTGTCCTCCTCACACTCATCGCCGCAACCGAGGGCGCAGTGACGCCGAAAACACGCGAACGATGCGCTGCAGGTCGCGTCGACTTGCGACAAGTGAGCTTCGCAGGTCGCGTCCGCCATGATCCGACACTCGAGGCAGGCCTCGTCCTCGAACACCCGGGTGAAAGCCTGACAGCTCGGCTCCGGTGATCCGGACGAACCCGCGACTCCCTGTCCGCCCGCCGCTCCCGCACTGTCACCCCCCGTGCCGCCCAGAGTTTGGCTGCCACCGCTCGACCCGATGCCCAGGGAACTGCTATGGGCCCCACCTGCTCCGCTTGATCCACCGTGCCCTGCGTCGGTGGCCCCAACTCCGTTAGCCCCACCGGTTGACCCGCCGCTGCCATCCGCAGTGCCTGTTTCCGAGCCCGTGGTGAGGGCTCCACCCGGACCCGTGCTGCGCGTCGAAGACCCAACGGGTCCCACGCTTGCATCGTCGTTACTCCGCTGATCGTGGTCGCTGGTCGTTCTACCGCAAGCAATCGCTGTTAAGCCGAGTAGCAGCACGCTACCAGGGCGAATCATTCGTCGCACGCTTTCGGCTCCTCCTCCCAGACGCCCTCTCTACAAAACACGATCACACCGTTACCAGCACACGGGTTGCCGTAGACACAGCGGTGAGCCTGCGGCGAGCAACCCTCCCCGACGTTGGGAGGCAGAAGGGGACAATCCAAATCCGCCGGCGGTGTGATGCAGATCCACCTCGGCTGATCGGGCGGCGTGCAGGGCTCGGAGCGATCACAGGAGGGGCAGTAACAGATCATCGAGTCGAACTCGCAGGTCCCCTGCGGCCCCGGACAAGCCAGGCCAGGCGCCGGCTCGTCGCTGCAATAGGCATCAGACGGTACGACGCAATCTGCGCCGTAGCGTACCCACTCGGACTCGCAGACGTACTTGCGTCGGCAGGCCCAGTTTGCCGCCGCGCCGTAGGTACACGTGAGGCCTTCGCCGTCGCAATCAGCGCCCGCAGTCGGCTCTCGATCTGGGCAATCCGCGCGCGGACCCGGGGTCACCCGGTCGCCATCCGTTCTCGGCTCGGTGGGATCCAGAGGATCGAAGATGCTCGGATCGAGCGGCTCCGTCGGCTCCGTCCCACCAGCCCCACCCGAGCCATTCGAGGATGCGCCGAGAGTTCCCGTTCCACCGCTGCCGCTAGTGCTAGTCGTGCTCGCCAGGCTGGTACTGGCGTCGCCCCCGCCCCCGCTGGTGCTGCCGTTGCCAGTGCCACCAGCGCCGTCGTCGGCGGTTGCAGAGTTCGGCTCCGCGCCACCAGCGTCGGACGTTGCGTTCGATTCGGTGGCACCGCAAGCCGTCAATAGCAGCAGCCAAACCGGCCAGGACGAAGACACGAGCGAATATTCCAAGCGAGCCATCGGGACGCCTCCAGAAACGAGTATGGCGGGGCCAATCCCGCTTTGCAGAGGACAATGCAGTCCTCTCTGACGAATCCTCGTGCCGGCGGTGCTAACGACCCGCACAGCGTAGCATCCACGAGCGCCCGCACAACGCCGCGCCTGGACGAGCTGCGTTCGGCCTCGCTGGTGCCACCTCCCAACGCGCGCGCCAGACCCGTCGCAGCGTGGACTCACAGCTACTGGGTAGCAAGCAGCCAGCCCCAGGCAGCTCCAGTGTCCCACCTCGCCGCATAGCGATCGCGCACTGCGCGCGACGGGGGAAGACCCCGGCATTGCGCTGCGTCGCCTCTTAGCGGGGTTTCGTCTGTGAACGAAGGATCGAGTGGATGGCGTCAGCCATGACCAAGAACTCATGGGCCCGCGCTTCTGACAGCTCGCCCTTCGGACCGTGGACGGCGAGTTGTCGGAGTTGTCTCAGGCCAAGGAGCGAATCCTTGGTCGCGTCCAAAATGACCTGCTTTTGAACCAACTCGTTGAGGGTAGGCATGAAACCAGCAGGCCGAACACCATGTTGGTCGCCGAGCTGGTGAACCGTGCTCTCCACGCGATTCCATGCCGCCAGCACCGCCTCGGTGGGAGATGATCTCATCATTGGCTCGAGTTCAGCGACTAATTCGTTGGATTCCATCGAGAGCGCCTTCGAAGCAGCGGGCATTTCGCGGCGCAGCTCTTGCGTGGTCGCTGCGAATTCTGCCTCCCAATCGCCGCGCTTCAACTTGGTGAGCTTGATCCCTTCCAAGAGATTGAGGATCGGGCGTCGGAGGAGCAGCGCCAGCACGATGGCCGTACCCGGCCATGCAACAGCTTTGACGAGCTCCGCGATGAACGTGAACGAGTCCATGCTGTTATGGCATCAGGAGACCCGCTAACCACAGGGTCCTGGCGCTCCATACCCTCCCTGCGTTGGAACCTTGCCAAATCCCCGGTCGCCTGTCAAACGGGGGTTGCGCGGAGCAACTCTCTGAGCCCCCGCTGGCGAACGCTTCGTTTCATCCCCCGAGCGGAGCTGGAATCGGCGTCCGGGTCGTTCCGGTTTTCGTGGAGCCCCAAACGCGTTCGCAGCGCTCTTCGAAAGCGGCCCGAGCAGCGGGAATTCGAGCGCGAAGCTCCTCTGGCAGCATGGCGTAAACTTGTTCGACGATGTCTGGGGCGATGCCGTGCATGGACCAGGCAAAACCCTGCGCGTAAAGGGCGAGTGCCTCGTCGTTCGGAGGCGGCGGGAAGGCCTTGGCGTCGCGCAGAAATGGGATGAGCTCCCGTTCTTCGATGGCCAAATGTTCCGCGAGAAGATCCTGCAACTCGCGCACGATCGCCAGCGCGGCATCCGTTGTGGAGAGGTCCGCGAAGGCGGCGTCCCCCCGTTCGAGCAGGGGATCGATTCGGCGATGGTCCGCCGATAGGCCTTCGATCGTCGCCCGTGCCGATTCGTGCTGCCCGACGATCGACGGGAAAACGCCGTTGTCTTCCGCTTCGTGATGGCCGTGGAGCCCCATATGAAAGCGCTGCCACTCCTCTCGCACGGCGCCGACCCTCGCCTCGTCCCCATTCGCGATGGTGTCGAGAGCTCTGGCGAATCGCGCGAGATCGCGGCGGAAGCCATGGTGAGACATCATGAGTGCCGTCGCGATCGAGGCGGTGCCGTCGTCGTTCAGGAGGTTCGGTACGTTCGACATGCGGTCCTTTCTTCAGCTTCGAAGTACGACGAACTAGCGCGGTCGATATCGACACACCCCATCGATTTTTTTTCTGGGTCCGGGGGCTGATCCGGGCAAACGGGCTGGGCGACCGCTCAGGCTGAACTAAAAGTTCGGTCAGGATGTCGATTCGGGGTCTCCTCGTTCGACGTGTTTGTAAGCTGCCTTCAAGGAGAAAACCGATGTCCCGCACTGCTCTGACTGTATTATCCCTGCTTCTCACGTTCGGCTGCGCGACGACACCTGGTGCGCCGGTGGCCCCCACCGCACTCGCCGCCCCTCCCGCCTCCGAGACCTCCGCCGCCTCCGAGACCTCCGCCGCCTCCGAGACCTCCGCCAGCCCTGCCGCTCCTGACACCCCCGCCGTTGTCGAGGCCCCCGCGGTGGGCAACCGCGTCACGATCAACGGGATGCAGATGTACTACGAGGTGTCCGGCCGAGGCGAACCTCTGGTCGTCCTGCATGGCGCCTACATGAATATCCCGTCGATGGGTGCGATCATCCCCAGGCTCGCCAGGAGCCACAGGGTCTATGCTCTCGAGCTTCAAGGCCATGGCCGCACCACGGACATCGACAGGCCCATCACCTACCCTAACATGGCGGACGATGTGGCGGCATTCATGGGCGCGGTGGGCCTCGAGAAAGCGGACGTGTTCGGCTACTCCATGGGTTCCATTGTCGGCCTGCAGCTCGCCATCCGCCACCCCGCCAGGGTGAACAAACTCGCCGCGGCTTCCGTCGCGTACGATGTCCGGGGCTGGCAGCCCGAGTTCAAAGCCATAATCCCTAAGATGAGCGTAGAGATGATGCTCAACACTCCGTTCGCAGAGGCCTACAAGAAGCTCGCTGCCAATCCCGAAGGTTTCCCCGAACTCGCCAAGAAGCTCATCGCGCTCGAGAAGGAGCCCATGGCCTGGGAACGAGACGTGAAGGCGCTGAAGATCCCAGTTCTCATCGTCACGAGCGACGCCGACGTTGCGACCCTCGAACACTCGGTCGCGATGTTCCGGCTGCTCGGCGGCGGCGCCATGGGTGACATGGGGAAGCCGTTGCCGGCCGCGCGTCTTGCCGTCCTCCCCGCAACGTCGCACACCGCTATCATCACCCAACCCGATCTGCTGCACGCCTTCGTCGAGCCCTTCCTGAAGGGCGAGACGCCGAAGGGAATGTTCTAACGTCATTTCCCGAGCAGCGTTCCGCTATACTGGCCGTCGAGTGACTGCGCCTCTTCTTGGCCATTGCGCGATCGGCCTCGCGCTGCTTTCGCTGTTTGCTCTGAGCTGTGGTCGGCCAGCTCCGCCAACACCCCGAAATGTAGCCACCGCTCGGCCTACGATCCCGACCGACCCCTCGCCTCGTCCCTCGGCGGACGCTCCGGTTGCCAGGGGAAGCGCGCCTCTCGTAACCGAGGAACCCACTGGTTCAGCCCTGTTCGTCCGGGAACTCGCTCACGACTTCGAGTATCGAGTACGCAGCCGGGCACCCAAGATACCCACGTTCGATGGGAACATCGACGAATGGCTCGACGGGCGGGCAGCGGTGCGCGAATCGGTCCTCGTCGTGACGCTCGACGCGCGGCGTTTTTGGGTAGCATTCGACGTCACGGAGCACGGGTCGTTCCTGAGCGTCGAGCTGGGACTTCCCGGAGGTGAACTGCCGGCGATCGGCGCGCTGGTCAACGGCGGTGGAACACTCGAGGTGAACTGCGAGGCTCATTCCTGGTCGGGCGAGGCGCTCTTGGCCGCTGAGCGCCGGCTCTGTGAGGAGATTTCGCGCCGCTACATCGCGCTTCAGAGATCTCACGCGGACAGATTCCGAACGCGGCTAACGTTGAATCTTTCGAACCTCACCTGGACGCGAGGAGCGAAGAACGAGCCGATCGTTCCCACGCACCAGCGTTGTGCGCGGTCCGGCCAAAGCGTGAGCTGCGAGGTGGAGTGGCCGCTGACCGCGTTGCCGAGAACGAATCAGAACGACGTCGCGACGATTGCACTGAGAGCCGCGCTCGATCCGCAGCAGGCGCCGAGCGACAATTCGTCCTGGGTGAGTTTACCGGAGCCGGTCGCGTTCGAACCGGGGCTCGAGCTGCGACGGCTGCTGCTCTTGGAGACTGAGACGAACTTCGGCGAAAACCCGCAGTACTCCTACCAGCCCGGGAGCGAGCAGGAGTACGAGATCGCGGAGCGAACGCGTCCGGCCAACCTGCGCGTGACGGGCGCCGAGGCGCGGAACGATTGGATCGCCGACGTGTCCATCGTGAGCTGTCGGCCTGGCGCGATCTTGGCTCGTCACGGTGCGGTTGCGCTGCGGCGCTCGTGCGGCAAACTCGGCGAGGGACTGATCTTCGTCGGTGACGTTCCGACGGCCACCTTCGAATGGGGCAGAGCGACCGCCTTTCACGTCCGGCAAGGGAAGCTCCACGCCATCTCCGAGACCCGCGCGTACGAGCCGGATTCGACGAGTGAGGTCGCTGCGTGGGTCATTCAAGCGATAGCGCCCGACGGCGCACGGGACGAGCCCATACTGCTCGAAATGCAGACGAGGCCCTGCATGGCCACGCGAGCTTCGCACAATCGCGAGTATTCGACACTCACACTCGGCTGCCTGAAGCCCGGTGGCGGCCGCGGGCGGTGGATCACGACGACCTGGGTCTGGTCCGATGCACACGGGACGTACTTGCAACGTTAGCTTCCGCCCCAGGTACCCAAT
Organism: Polyangiaceae bacterium; assembly: GCA_025937785.1. Lineage (GTDB taxonomy): Bacteria > Myxococcota_A > Polyangia > Polyangiales > Polyangiaceae > JAICQQ01. The sequence continues at coordinate 4,781 of JAICQQ010000198.1, read as the reverse complement.
TGCAAGCCCCTGGGTGATTTTTAGCCTCTCGCTGGTGGCGCTGTGCCGCGGTGTCGTATCGATCGTGGCAATGCTGCGAAGCTGCCGCGAACCTGGAGCCTACCATGATTCGTTCACTGCTCACCGGCCGCGCTTGGCCCGCTCGCTTAAGCGTGAGTGTTTGCTTCATGCTGTCAGCCGCGGCGTTGATCGCTTGCAGTGAGGAGCAAGGCGCTGACCCTGGCGCGGCGCCGGCAACGGCAACGGGAGCGCTGACGTCGACCGAATCCGCAAGCTCGACCAGCGCAACGAGCGGGCACGCCTCGAGCACGACCGGCATGCCCAACGGGACGAGCTCCGGCACGAGCTCGAGTTCGAGCGGCACCCAGACCGGCGCCAGTAGCACTGGCGCGATCGGCACGACGGGAGTTGGGGGTAGCAGCGGCGGCACGCAAACTGCGACTGTCACGAGCTCGAACACGACCACGACGGGCACCGACGCGACCGCCGCGGGAGGCAGCGGCGGCATGGGCAGCGCGGGCAGTACGAACACCACGGGCAGCGCGACGGGGCCAACGCTGCCCCCGATCACCGACTACTCCGACGAAGGGCCGTTCACCACGACCCAAGATGACGGGGTGGGACCGAACGGGAGCTACACCGTGATCAGGCCGGAAAGCTTGGGTGAAGACGGCTTCTTGCACGCGCCGATCGTGTTCGGGCCCGGCATCGGACAGCAGTGGAGTGTCCACACTGAAATGTTGACGAACTTCGCGTCACACGGCTTCGTCGTAGTCGCATGCCCCGTCCTCAACGGCGGCCCGGGCGACGCCGGCAATCGCATGACGATGTTGGCGGGTCTCGATTGGATCGTCGAACAGAACGGTACGGGCGGCATGTACCCGGGCAAGATCTACGTCGATCGAGCCATCTCGATGGGGTTCTCGGTAGGTGGCACGTCAGCCGTAGAAATCGGCGGTCACGAAGCTGTCGCCACGGTCGTGTCGATTCACGGCCATACCGCGAGCGCAGAACTGCACGGGCCGCTGCTGCAGACCACCGGGACGGAAGATGGCCTGGGAAAGGACCTGCAGCAGGACACCTACGAGATGTCCGAGGTGCAAACGTTTCTGGCCACCCTGACGGGCGCGCCCCACCAATACATCGAAAGCAACGGTGGCGGCGAACAACGGCCGGCCATCGTGGCTTGGATGCGATACTGGATCTACAACGACGATGGCGCCCGCGATTACTTCTTTGGCGATGACTGCGTGCTCTGCACCGCGCCTTGGGAAAACCCGCAGCGCAAGAACTGGTCAGAGTAACAGACGCTCGAGGGCTCGCTGCAGCCGTTCGCAGCGCTCGGGCGGTTTCAAGTGACGATCGCACGCGTTCCCGAAGGCTACCGCGTATCGGTAGCCAGCGAGCTCGGTGGCGCCCCAGGAGCCCGCACGATCTCCGCCCCGGACTGCGGTAGCGCGACAGATGCAGCCGCTCTTTCGATCGTCATGGCGTTGGACAGCGCTAGGACGAAGCCCGAGCGTCCACAGTCACCTGCGCCGGTTGCGGTCGAATCCTCTCGGGATCCTTCGAGCACAGCGGGGAGCACCCTCGAGCTCTCTGAAAGTCAGAGCTTGCCACCGGGCATACGCTGGCGGGTGCGATCGAATTTGAGCAGCAATAGCTCGAGCACGCTCGCCGTGAGCGCCAGGTACCCTTCTGAGTCGACGGACCACTCTGGGTTGTTCAGAAAAGGCCCAAGTTGCGGCAAGATCAGCGCGCCGATGACCCGCCTGACGCGTGGTGCTCAGCGCTGATGACCCGCCTGACGAGAGGTGCTAGGCTTTGGGCCAGGGACATGCCCGGGTGTGGGACCTGGGCGAAGCAGATCGCGAGGTGATGGCGTGGGCGTGACAGCGAAGGAACGATGGAGGTCGACGTTGCAGGTCAGCGTGCTTCTCTTGCGTGGCCCACAGCTGCTCTGGATCGCAACTCTGGTTGCTGGCTGTGGCGACTACCCGAGCACGAACGCAGACGCTGCCGTCACTAGCTCTGCACCGAGTGGCAATGCGGCGACCAGCGCATCGGGTGGAGCCTCGACCGGTTCGACTACTGCCGGCCATGCGGGTGGCGCAGGCGATGGGGGTAGCGCAGGCGATGGGGGTGGCGCAGGCGATGGGGGTGGCGCAGTGAGCCCGACGCCGCTGGTCCACCGCCCCGAGGCGGTGGCATGTCCCGAAGAGCGCGCCCCTGGCAAGGCCAGCGTGGTCAGGGACTGCACGCAAGACTCGGAGTGCACGGATGGGATGAACGGCCGCTGCGTTAGCCCGAACGTCATCGGTCCCTTGGGCGGGAGCTCCTGCAGCTACGACACCTGCTTCACTGATTCCGATTGTCCGGCGAGCGAGCCATGCACGTGCCGCAGCTCAGCAGCGAGCTACGCACCCAACTATTGCCTAACAGGCAGCAACTGCCGCATCGATTCCGATTGCGGCCCCGGTGGCTTTTGCTCACCCAGTCTCTTCTTTATCGATGCTTCGATAAACGCCACAGCCACTCAGGGTTCCGGTTTCGCCGTTAGCGGCTACTTTTGCCATACACCCCAGGACTATTGTGTAGTCGACAGCGACTGCGATGCGTCCTCGTGCTCACCCGAAGGAGGCTGCGGCGGGATGGCCTGCGGCTACAGCAGCGAGAACCTCTGGGACTGCTTCAGAGTCGGCCTTCACTGAGCCCATACTCCGGGCATTCGTCGCGCTCCCGTTCAGCGGGCCCATCGGTCGTCGTGCAGCTGCGACAGGGGCCGGTCGAGGCAGGTCGGGCCGGTGGAGGCAGGTCGCCCGGCGATGGTTGTCGCTCGATGGGCGCTGCCTCGATGCCCCAACTCGCCGGCGCTCCGCGCCAGCGGTCTTCCCCAACGTCGTGCTCGCGCGCGTGCAACCTGCGGCTTCGATCTAAGCTCCCGCGAGCGATCGCGCGCTGCGCGCGACGGGGGAAGACCCCGGCACTCCGCTTCGTCAGTGCATCTGCTACCGCCGTGAAATCATTCGCGCTCTGCCAACTTTCTATGGATTCCATCGTGAGTAGATGGGGGGGCCACAAACATCCGGCCGACAAAACAATCCTGATTACATAATGTTATGGAAACATCAAATCGTGTTGCGAGACCCCCTCCCGGCGCGCTCCGAGACACCACCACGGCGACCAGCACCGGCAGCAGCAGCAGCATCCGCGCCGGTGTGAGCAGGCACCCGCACCGAGTGTCCTCATCAACCTCTCGTTCGGTTTCGCCTGCATGGCGGCACTTCGCCTGCGCTGCATGCGTTGCGCCCGATCCGCTCGTCCCACATCGGGCTGACAGCAAGCATGGCGCTTCGGTTTCGCTGCGCCTGATTACATTGCCCTCCTCCTCGGCTCGCGTGGGCGTTCTTCGTCGAACCGGATCAGACCACGAGCGTCGCCTCGATCTGGACGAAACCGTCGGGCGCCTACTCGGTCAGGTCACTATCAACGGCATGCCGAGTAGCGATGCCGCGCTGACAGTCTCCGGCTATTCGAAAAGCGCTCTAGGGCCGTTGGACATGCTCCTGCTACCGGGCGACTACTCGGCGGACATCACCTATCAAGGCAGCCTGGTCGAGCGGTTGAGCTTCACCATCGACACGGGAACCACGACCGACCTCGGGGTGATCGACGTCGAAACTATAGAGGCCGGAAGGTTCACCGCCAACCTCTCGTGGGACGGTGAGGACCCGTACACGCCGGGACAAGAGGGCGTGTCTCTCGTCTTCCTGGACGGTTCGTCGTTCCCCTCGTTCTACGGAGACGGCAGCAGCCCCGTCGTTCCGCTCACAGAAGGGGAGCACGACTACGCCGTTTACTGGGCGATCGCGCGCTGCGCGCGACGGGGGAAGACCCGGCACTTCGCTTCGTTGCGCGCCCACTGCATAACCGCGAGATCATTCGCGCTCTAGCGAGTTTGCTGTGGATTCCATCATGAGTAGAGCGTGGTCACAAACATCCGGCCGATAAATCAATCATGATCACATAGTGTTATGGAAACATGAAATGCGTGTTGCGAGACCCCCTCTCGGGAGGCACGGCGATCGGTTCGCGTGTGCGCCAAAGTTGGACTCGCACTGTGCGTCGGGGCATCAGCGTCAGCGTCCACACGGCTGCGCCCCGGGTGCGTGCATAGCGCCCCGCCCATTGATCCCGCCTCGCGCTTACGGCAACGTCGCGTGTTCGCCTTGCTTCAGCCTGACCAGGCGCACCCGTCTCGGCTCGCGCCCGGAGGAAAGCGGCGAAAGATCCGCGCCGGGCCCGAGGGTGGTGACGGTGCAGCGTGATGAGTTGAGGAGGCGAGACCATGCGCGTAGCCCGTGGCGGATCGCATCGCGGCCGAGTGAAGGCGGACGCGCGACGTGACCGTGTGCTGGCTCGGCTGGGCTACCGGGTGCTTCGGCTGCCGGCGCAGCTCGTGCTCACACAGCCGCGTGAAGCGGCGGCTCTGGTGCGGGCCGCGCTCGCAGGCGGCGAGCACTAGCCACGCGGCTAGTAGTCGCGTCTGCGGCTGCATGCATCGCCCAAGGCCACGTCGGCGCGCGGAGCGCCCAAGCGTAAAGTCAGGTCGGCGCGCATCCCGAGTCGGCGCGAAGCGCGCATCGCGCTGAGTCACGTCGGCGCGCGAAGCGCCCAAGCGTAAAGTCACGTCGGCGCGCGAAGCGCGCATCGCGCTAAGTCACGTCGGCGCGCGAAGCGCGCATCGCGCTAAGTCACGTCGGCGCGCGAAGCGCGCATCG
>JAICQQ010000133.1 GCA_025937785.1 Polyangiaceae bacterium | reverse complement strand
TCCTTGTGGACGTCCAGACCGATGAATCGTATTTTCTGCATTGGACCAGCCTCCTGCATGCGGCTCTGCGCCTGCTTGCGTCGTTGCTGGCAGCGTAACCCGCGTCGTTGCAGGTTGGCTGGTCCAACCATTCTGTCTAGAGGTCGACCTCTTCCTGACCGAGCACCAGCGTGACCTTTTGGTTGTCATTGCACGCACGAATCGCCTCGAGCAATTCGCTGGGGCGAGTCCCTGGTTTGAGGCTGACTGAAAACACCACTTCTTGCAGAACGCCGGCGCGCACCGTCTCGAGCGAGACCAGGCGATACTCTTCGAGGTACTTGCGGAACGGTTCTTCGAAGGCCGTATCGTAGTCACGATCGACGGGAACGCGGATCCTGAGGATCCGCTCCGTGACCTCCTTGGCGAACATATTGAACTTCCCGAGGGCGATGGTGAACGCCGACAGCATCACCGTGGCGAACGTGGCCAGCAGGAAGAACCTGGTGCCGACCGCCATGCCGATCGCCATCACCATGAAGATGAAGCCCACGTCCCGCGTCTCCTTCATGGCATTGCGAAAGCGAATGATCGAAAGTGCTCCGACGAGCGCGAACGCCCGAGCGATGTTCGAACCGATCACCAACATGATCAACGACACGATGGTCCCCATCAGAACCAGCGTGTGCACGTACGACTGCGAGTAGGAGACGCCCTTGTGAGTGTAGCGATACACCCAACCGATGGCCAGCGAGAGCATGAAGCTCAGCAGCAGCGCGACGGCCACGTCGAAGAAGGTCAGGTTGGCCGATATGTCACCGGACCGCTCCAGCTCTGTCATTAACTCATCCACGGTCACTCTCTCCGAAAGTTGGGAAGACGCCGGCTGCTAGAAGCGAGGCCCGCGAGGTCAGGGGTTTCAGTGTCGCCAATGCCAAGCAGTATTTGCTGACGCGGCGTAGCTGGCACTCGTGCCGGCCAAGCAAGCTGATCATCCAGCTCGGTACGGCATCGTTCGCCTTGACCTCCATGATGGCCCAGCCCGGCGGGACGATCAGGTGGTTTTCCGCGTTTTCAGCCAACCCGAGCGCGTGAACTCGTGCGCGCACGTCGGTGTCGAAGGTCACACGCAGGCCAGCATTGCCGTGCATGCCTTCGAACGCGCGCCGATGGTAGGCGGTGATCGCGGCCGGTCGCAGATGTTTGGCGCGCACCAGGTAGCTGACCTCTTCCGCAACCGTCCGATCGAGCGGGTCGAGGTCGGGTGGCACGGCGGCACCGGCGCAGAGCCGCTCGGCGCTCGCAAGCGGCAGCAACAAGCGCCGCTTCTGCAGCGTGCGATTCATGCGTTGCTTGATTTCGACGGTGCACTCGCGGATGTCCTCGACGTTGCGCTCGACGTACGCGCGCAGCCGGATCTTGCGTCGAAATCGCAGGCCTTCGATCTTGGCCCAGAAGAAGTCGTATTCAGGGCTGTCGTAGTAGAGGCTGACGACGCGGTAGCCTGCGCGGCCGCCGTTTCGGTCCACCGGGATGTGATGGTCGAGATCTGCGAGCAGCGCCTCGCACTTCGCCCAAGGCAGCACGTACTTCAGCTCGTAGCGATTGAAACGGCGGATCATCGGCGCGCGGCTCTTTCCCCACAGCGAAAACCGAGGTGCACGCCGTTTGGCGTCGGAACTTTGCCAGTGAAGCGCAGCTCGACCACGTCGGCGGCGCGCCCAGTGCCGGGGAACACGATTTCGGCGCCGCCAGCATCCGACACCACGAGCTGCCGGCGCCAGCCCGCGCCCGAGACCGTGAGCTCGAGCGGAAAGGCGCTGCTTTCGAGGCGCGTCGTGACCCGCATGCTGCAGGGCGCGACCGCATCGGCCCTCACGAGCAGCGTGGCGTCGAGGGTCTCGAGCCAGCCGCGGCTATTGGCGCTAAGGATCCCGATTTCGTCCCGGGTCAGCGAATCGCCGAGCCGTGGATGACGCGCGAGCGTGGTGCGAAGTAGCTCCAGATCGGTGGGCGAGAGGGTGCCGAATTTCCCGATCTTGAGCCCCTGGGACAGCTCCCAAACGCGGTCGAGGGGCGGCTGGGCGAAGCCCCAAATCAGAAACAGCACGAGACTCAGGTGCACGAGCACCACGGCCATGAAGCCGAAGCTAGGCAGCTTACTGGGAGCCGATCGAGATGCTGCGCCGGCGCTCATGCTACAAAACGTCTCCGCTCTGCTGCACCGTCAGCCACGCGTCGAGGTCGCCCCAGCTCGCGAGCCCGAGCAGATCGTGGAGCATACCGTCGAAAAGCCCCCCCGGGGGCAGCCCCGGCTGAAGGGCGCCGAAGTCCAACCGCTCGTGCTCGCGATCGCTGCGATCGATCAGCTTTTTCTCGGTGCGCGCGCCAAAGGAAAAGTCCGCGTTGACCTCGCTCTGGCCGGCGTAGCGCACGGTGCGCTGGTAGACGCGGACGCCGGTCGCGTTCTGATACAGCAGCGTGCCCGTGAGATCGACGCGTGAGGCGTTCTTGGCAAGGACGGCGACCTTCGCGCGCGCGATCAGCGAATCGCGCAGCTGGGCGTGGGTCGCCTCACCCGCCGAGATCGCGTTGCCTTTGGCCCCGATCAGTAAGCTGTCGCTGATTTCGAGCTTGCTGCCCATCAGGTCGAGGGCATCGTCTCCCACGTTCACGACGCGCACACGCTCGAGTTTGCCGTGGGCGAACTCGAGGTCCCAGCCATCTTCGGCTGCGTCACGGATCTCCGAATCCTGGATCTGGAGGCCCTCGACGTAAGCCACGTGCACCACGTCGCCTTTACCAGTGTTTTGTCGCAGCCGGCAGTGCTCGAGCGTGATGTCGCTGGTGTCGTGGATGTTCAGCATCGCAGGCAGACTCGCGGCGCGATAGCGAGCGCTCGAGCCGCCCGACATCTGCACGTGCGCGAGCTTCGAGTCTCGGGTGGCGCGTCCCAGCACCGCAACGCCGCCCCAAAACTCGGCGCCCTTGCGTGCGACGATCACCGGCTCTGTCCGGGTCCCTAGAAATTGCACCTTCCCCAGGAAGATCAGGGAAGCCTGAGCACCCATGGCGAAGCGAGTGCCCGCGTGCACCCGGACCTCTTGATGGGCTTCGAACACGCGCGTCGTGGGGACCTCGACGAGCCCGGGCCCCAGCTCGATCGCTTCGGGTCCCGGCAGTTCCAGCGCCGAGGGGCGGGGGGCCACCTCGCCCGGCTCGAATCGCACGCGCTCGTCCGTCGCTCGGCGCGTGCGCGGCACCTCGCGCGGGATGGTCCAAGGCGACGCAAACTGTCCAAGGACTCGCTTACCCGTGGCAAGCTGAGTGCCGGTCACCTCGAACCTGGTGGGAAAGCAGCGTGTCTCGAGCTCGAGCTCGAACCGCTCTACCGTGGGTTCGGTGCGGACGGTGCCCCGCGCGCCTCCTGGATCGTCCACCGCTACCAATCGAACGCCGGGCAACAGCCTGAGCGGGCGCTCCAACGTGATCAAGTCCGTGCGCGGCGAATCCGCGAGCACGCGGCTGCCCTGGAGCAGGCGCGCGGGCTGATCGCGGCAGCCGTCAGAGACCGGCACGGCGATCTGCGTGACGTCGACCCCGGCTCTGCCGCGGATGTACAGCTGGAACCGCGTGCGAACGGGCGGACCAACGCTCGGGCCACCGTCGATCTCGGTGGCCTGAGGCGCCCACGCGCCCCAGTAGAGTGGGTTGGTCGTGAGCTCAGCGAGCAGCCGTTCGGTACGCTGCCGATAGCTGGTCATCGCGGACTCGAAGACGAGCAGCGCCCGTGCCATGGTCATCGGGCGCACCAGCTGGCGGTGGAATCCGTCCACGCGGTTCATCAGGTGGTAGGCGTCCCAGAACGGATCCGTGTTCAGCTCGGGCGCGAGTTTCTCCAGCTCTTTCAGGCCGCGGCGCTGGATGGCGGTGTGGCTGCCTTCACCCACCAAGAACTCGTAGAGAAAGCGGTCGCGCAGCGCCAAGTAGCCCGGCACCATCTTCAATCGAATCAACAGCGGATGCTCGACCGGGTTGAAATTCGGATCATCCCGAAAGCCTTCGAAGCTCGCGGCGATCGGTTCCCACAGGCCCCGGAACGCGTCGAAGGCGTACTTATGGTTCTGCCGAAAGTTATGACGGTCGCCGCCAAAGGCAACGTCGAGAGCGTCGAACTGCGCGAAGCGCTCGAGGTCGATCTCATGCCGGGCGAAGTCGGCAAATGCTTCGTGCGTGCTCTCGCGCACCATGTGCAGCAGACGTTCGAGTTCTTTGAAGTCGGCGGCGGTCGCTTCGTCGTCGCTGCTGGACGCTGGTTTCTTCCAGGCCGTCGTCGACGTCCACAGCTCCCAGCTGTCGCCCTTCGAACTCAGGTCGCCCGAGTAGATGCTGCCGGGAACCCGCCCGCTCATCCGGAGCAAGCTTTCATCGGCTTGCGTTTCGTAGCGGAACACACCCAGATCGGTCGCGTTCATGCGTACGCGCGCGAACGCCGACACCGGCGTCAGAACGCCGCGCTCGCGCGCCAGATCCAGAATCAATTGCTCGCCCACTACCATGGGGCTGGGATCGTTGATCAGACTGAACACGCGGTGCCCATGCACCAACCTGCCCTTCGGCAGCCGGACCTTGAGCGACTTTTGCTCGGTGCCCATGTGCCAGTAGCGCTGGCCGCGGAGGCGCAGCTCCACTTTCTCGAGCGCCCCCTGATGTTCGAGCTTCGCGGGAGCGTAGCTGCGTCCGGTCTCGCGATCGCGCCCGCTCTCGAGGCTGTCCAGCGCTTCGCGGTCGATCTGAAACGCGAACGTTTCGAGGGAAGACGTGGCGGGGGGCGGCTCCAGCGCCATGCGCCGCGCATCGCGACTGAGCAGATCGTAAAGGTGCAGTTGAAACAGCTCCCGGGTCAACGGCACGCGCTCGCGTTCGACCCTGCGCGCTACGGCGAAGCGTTCGTAGGCATTCCACGAGTACCAGAGCACGATCAGAGTCGCCGGCAGGCACAGCATCAGCGCGGTCAGCGGGCGCATGCGATAGATGCGCCTCGACACGTTCATGACGAGCACCCCGCACTGGTTCTCGAGCTTCTAGACAAGGTTACGAATCTGTAGCCTAATCGGGTTAAACCGAACCGGCCCCTCCTTTTGTCCTCCGTCCAAAGCAGGCACAATAATCGACTTCGCGCGGCATTCGCTGCCCGCCGCGTTCGCGCGATCGGTTTCGCGATCGCGCTCCTGCGAGCTACCCCTGGCTGGGCGCAAGATCCCCCGGCGCCAGCTGCCGCGCCAGAGCTCGAGCGGCCGCCCGAGCCTGAGGCTGAGCCTGAACCCGAGGCTGCAGAGGCGCCGCCCCTCATTGCCGAAGACGCGGCGCCGCTGGTCGAGGCGCCGCCCCCAGTGTCGGCGGTGGCACCCGCTGCGCCGGTAGCGGCCCCAACAACTCCCGCTCCAGCTCCCAGTCCTGCGGCGCCGGTCGAAGCCCGTCCAGAAGCGGCCAAGGTCGCCGAGGCCGCCGAGCAATACCCGCGGTTCCAACCCTCGATGCGACTGATGACCGGCATCGAGTGGAACCGCGAGCAGCGTTTCGGGACCCAGGGAACGGTCGAGACCACCGACTACGGTTTCTTTCTGAGTCAGGCGCGCGTTCAGCTCGAGGCCCAGCTCAGCAAGCGTATCGAGGTCGAGATCAGCGCCGAACTCGCTGATGCGTACGACGCTGGCGCCGTCAGCACCAGCCGCGACGGCCCGCAGTACATCCGCGACGCGTTTGCCAACCTGAGAGTGAAGCGTGCGTTCCAGATCAAAGCCGGGCGCTTCAAGCGACCCTTCTCGGCGCTCGAGCTGCGCAGCACCGGCGCGCTTCAGGTGCGTGGACGCGGTCTCACCAACGATCTCGTCATCGAAGACAACGCATGGGGTGATCGCGCGCTCGGCGTGCAACTCTGGGGTAAACTCAAGCCGATAGCCGCGACCTGGGCGCTCGGCGCCTTCGAGCCGCTGTGGGCGCCCAGCGCCGCCACGCGCCCCAAGGGCCTGGACGTGATCGGGCGCGCGACGGTAGAACCCACGCCCGGCCTCAGCGTGGGAGCCAGCGGCGGCCTGAAGCAGCTCGACGTTCCCCCCTTCGACGGCTACGAGAGATACGCCGCCGTCGGCGGCGACCTGCAGTTCAAGAGCCACGGTTGGTCGCTGCTCATCGACGCGCTCTACGCCGAGCTACCGCTGCCCGACGCAGACCTCAGCGAGCAGTCTGCGTTCGGCGCCGTAGCCTTGCTGAGCTACGACATTCCTCTGCTCGAGGACTTCGCGCTGCAGCCCGTCGTGTTCGGCGAGTACTTCGACGCCAGCACCGAGCACTCGAGCAGCGAGAGTTGGCGCTGGGTCGCCGGCATCAACGCGCTGATCCACCAGACCCTACGCATTCTGCCGCAGGTCGAGGTGGTCGACTGGCAAGGAGATCCGAGCAACTTCAGCCCACCCCAAAGCCTGACGGCATACCTGATGCTCTCCCTCCAACTGTGAGTTTTACGCAGCCTCATTCTTCCTCCACCAGCTCTTCGGTGTGCCCGCTCTCCAAGTTGACTTCGAGCACTTTCCCCACGTCTGGGGCGAAGTAGAATAGTTTCTCTTCGTCTTCGGTGTTGCCTTGGGTGTTCTCGTAATCGCGCTGACGAAGGATGACGAGGCAGTCGCGGTAGCTGCGACCGAGCACGGTGACGGACTCGAAGCCTTGGCTGGTGTAGACGTGGGCGCGGTCGCGGGTCGGGTCGGGGGTGTCGCCGGCTGCGGTTTCGGTGCGCTGGTACTCCATGCGGACGGACTCGTTGGTCTGGAGCTCGAGCCAGGCGGGATCGAAGCGGATGAAGCCGGGGTCGTACTCCACGGAGATGTCGAGCTCGTCGTCAACGAAGTCTTGCTTTTCGACGCGCCACACGCGGCCGGCAGCGTCGACTTCTAGGACGGACTCGGAGCGCTCGCCGTCGGGGCTGGGGCTGTCGATTTCCGAGAACCTGTCGCCGTCATCGTCGAGCGCGGTCAGGGTGACGGTCTCGTCCCAGCCGCCCTTGTTGGAGTGGCGGTAAACGCTGACGGAGCCGTCGCGCATCGGGTAGTAGTCGGCGTCGGGGCGGGGGTTGGTGTCCGGTGGATCAGCGTCGCCGCAGGCCGTGAGCAGGACGAGCAGGGGTGCTCCCAAGCCGCAATGGATGAAGAGGTGCCGCATGTCTGCTACATCGTGGTCCCGCCGCTGGTTTCATGCAAACGCTTCGTGTGGACCGGGAATCGCCCCCCGACGCGAAAGGGTCGCATCCGTGAAGAGGCGGAGCAAGCGTATCGGGCTTCCGGTGTTCGCACCGTGGTGCTGCGGCCGGCAACTTCATCGAGCCAAGCGGTCGCGACGACACCTGTCGGGAGCGAAGCTTGCGCGCCTGCTGCCGGAATTCCGGGGCACACCGCTGCAGGAAGTGTGGCGACGATCGCTCCCCATTGATCTGCGAAACTCAGGCAGTGCGCGGTTCAGTGCCGCGTGTAGCGGTGCTTGACGCCGCGCGGGAAGTAGTCGGGATCGCCTAGCGGGAGCAGCTGGACTTGCGGCTCGCGTGCTGCAGCGGGGACATAGTTCGCGAACTCGCTGTTGACGCCGACCAGGTGGCGCACGACCGAGGCCTGCAGGCGCTGCGCGAGATCGGGGCTGGCTGCCCCCGCGGCCGCGAGCTCGACGCTGAGTTTCAAGCGCGCGTTCAGAGCGGCGTCCTCGATCACCTCCAGCACGAACTTGCCGGTGACGTCGTTCGAGAACTCGGGTTGCTCGAGCCCGATCGCGACGTTCTCGGGGTAGACGTTGGCACCATAGTAGGACACAGCGAAGTTCGACCGGCCGAAGACGTACACGAACGGCAGCGCCGTGTTGCTCTTTGCTGGTTGCGGCCACAGGCCGTGGGGTTCTAGGAACGCTTGCATTTCGGCGTGCGAGATCACGCCGCCCCGATCGAGGATGTTGTAACGCAAGAGCGGCGCGCCACCGTCACCGGAAAACAAAAGCTGGCCATCGACCACCTCGAAGTAGCGGTGACGTGGATCGTATTGACACAGCGTCGGCAGCCGCGGCTCACCGAACAGCTCGCGGGCGAGGTCGGGGCGTTCGCTCAGCGCGCTTCGGATCTGGATCGAGAGCGGGGTTTCGTTGGCGAGCACGCCACCGTCGGCAGTGCCGTAGAGCGAAGCAGTGGCCAGCGCAGGCTCGGGGGCCGCCAAGCGCTGGCACACGAGCTTGCGCCAGTCTTCGCTGAAGACCTCACCGGCGAGCACCAGCTTCACGCGATAGCGCTGCCAGTCGAGCCCGCGAGCGCAGCCGGCGTCGACGACGTCCTTGACGAAGGGGGGATAACCGAACAGCACTACTTGGTCGAACAGGTGCCCGATGGCGCCGACGATGCGCAGGATCTCTGCGGGATTGTTGCCAGGCGTGACGACGGTGATGGGGTAGCCCTTGCCCGCGAGGTGGCGACAAGCTGCCGCGGTGTACATGCCCCCGACCCAGCTCCCGAGCGCAAAACACACGACCGCCAGCGTGGAGCGCCGATCGGCATCGAAGCCGCTCACCAACACTTGCTCGAAGCGAGCGGTGGTCCCGAGCTCGTGCGTCACGAAGCGCGGCCACACCGTGGGCTCGCCCGTCGACCCCGAGGACACCGCGAGCATGTCGCACGACTCGAGCAGACCGTCCCAGCACAGAGCCGGGAGCGGGTAAGCTTGATGGTAGTTTTGCTTCGTGCACACGGGAAGACGCCGGAAGTCGTCCAGCGTCTTGACCTCTGCGTCCGCGGCGCCCTGATCGGCGAGGAAGCGCCGATAAGCAGGCACACGGGCCCGCACGCGTTCGAACAGCGCGAGCAGCTCCGCTTCGGCGGGGGTTCCCCCCGTGGCGGGATCCGCCGCGATCGGCGCCCGTTCGAAGAACTGCGTGAGCTCTGTGATCACCCGGTCGGCCTGCCTCGTTCGCTGGTTCGTCACGACGCCAAAGCTTGTGCGCCAGAGCGCGCACGGCCGCAAACGGAAAGGGGGGACCGCTCAGAAATCCGTGGGGTCGCTCAGTTTCCCCACGCCGGCGTGCGCGCGGACGAGATCAGCCACGTGGTCGACGTGGGTCAATACCTGTTCGTAGGCATACGGGACCACGCCGGTGCAGTCCAAGGGCTCGTGCTCGTCGTCGCTCTCGAGGACGAACTCCGAGTCGCCGTCCACGTAGTTGCACACGAGCTCGACCCCACCCAGCTCGTCGCTGTAGGCCGAGATCCAGGGGTTCAGGACGTTGTGGAAGCTGTTGTTTTCCACGCGGATGCAGGCCCCGATCCGCGAGTTGATCGCGGTAGAGTGCACGTCTTCGAATAGGTTGTTGAAGACGTGCCCGTTGCCGCCGCGGAACAGCGGGAGGCGCGAGTTGCAGTTCTCGAAATGGTTGTGGTGCATGGTCAGCTTGCGGTCGAAGGTGTCGTCTTCGCTGCTGCCGACCAGCGAGGTCTTCCAGCTGTCGTGGAGGTAGTTCCACGAGTAGGTGATGTACTCGGCCTCGGCCTTGGCGTCGAGCAGACCGTCGTAGTAGTCCTTGTCGACGTTCTGGTACTCCGCGTAGAGTTCGCAGTGATCGACCCAGATGTGGTCGGCGGGACCTTCGATGCTGATCGCGTCCTTGTCTCCGATCGCGACGTTGTAGATCTTCAGGTTGCGGATCACGATGTTGCTGGCGCGGACGATCTTCAGGCCGATGCCGTTGAACTCGGCGCCGGCGCCGGCGCCGATGATCGAGACGTCGGACACGTCCTTGACATCGAACTTGGTCAAGCTGCCCGAGTTGGCCGGGGTGATGCTGCCTTCGACCAAGATCGTGAGTGGGGTGCTCGAGTCTTGCTTGTCTTCGAGGGCCTGAGCGAGCTCGCTGCCGGTGCTGACGGTGATGGTCTCGCCGCCCTGGCCACCGCTCGTGCCACCGGCCTCGGTGGCCCAGCCGCTCAGGGAAAAGTCGGCTTCGCTGCCGCCACGACAGCTTGGGTCGCCCCCCGTGGTGCTGGTCGTGCTCGAAGCAGTGGTGCTCGTAGTACTGGTAGCGCCCCCGTTGCCGTTGCTGGTCGAGTCTCCGCCGCCCGTGCCGCTGCTGGTCGCGGTCGCGCCAGCGGCGCCGCCTGACGTGCTCGTGCCAGAGCTACTCGTGTCGGAGGTACCCGAGCCTCCGCTGCCGGAGCTTCCCGTCGTGGTCCCGCCCGTGGTCACCGAGGCACTGCTCACGGCTGTTTGGGACGCCGTGCCGCTGGTGGCACTGGTGTTCGCGTTCGTGCTGGTCGTGGTACCGCCCGTGGTCGGTGCCGATGTCGTGCCTCCACCGCCGCTGCTCGCGCTGCTATCCCCGCCGCCGGTGCTCGCGACGTTGTCCGAGGTCGGGCCATCGCTCGCGCCCTCGTTGCCCGCGCTGCAGGCCGCGAAGCATACCGCGAGGCACGATGTGATCCAGCGCATTTCGGGGCGCATCCGTGTGACCATGGTCGCAACAATGCTTGGCAGCGGTGCTTCGATCACGAAATCGACACCACAAAAATCCACCGGACATCTCGCCTACGCCGGCCGTCGCGCCCTGCCGAAAGCTCTCGACAGGGCGCGTTCTGATCAGGCCCGCGCTTCGAGCACGATATTGAACGGCGTCTCGGTAGCTCGGCGCACCTGACTGAACCCCGCGTCACGCAAGACCGCTTCTAGGCGCGCCTGGCCCGCCTGCGCCCCTAGCGTGTAGCGTCCGCCCTGCGCAACGGCGTTGGGAGTGCAAACCGTGGCGGACGCGGCGTAGAACAGGCGCGCTAGCGGGCCGACGTTCAGCTCGATTTGGTCATTGGCGAAGGGCTCGACCAGCATCAGGCTACCGCCCGGAGCCAGGGCCGCGCGGCAGCGCTCCGCCGCGCTGAGCGGATCGCCCATGTCGTGGAACGAGTCCATGAAGCAAATGAGGTCGTAGCCGCTGCCTGGGAAGTCGTGCGCCAACGCCTGTTCGAACTCGACCCTGCCTTCGAGTCCCGTCTCTCGCGCGCGCTGCTCGGCGGTGGCGATCGATGGCCCGTGAGAGTCGAAGCCAACGACGCGCGAACGGGGGTAGCGCAGCGCCATCAGCAGCGTCGACGCGCCGTGGCCGCAGCCGATGTCCGCGACCTTGCCGCCTTCGAGCAGCTTGCGTTCGATGCCGTCGAGGCTCGGGATCCAGCGACTCGTCAGGTTTTCGCGGTAGCCGTTCTTGAAGAAGGCTTCGGTGGCGTGAAACAGGCGGTGATCGTGATCACCCCAGGAAAGCCCCGCGCGGCGCTGATACGCCTCGAGGATCTTGTGTTCGTCGAGCCACAGGCTCGAGGCCGCGTCGAAAGCAGGCGAGAGGAAAAAGGGGCTCTCGGAGTTGCCCAGAATGAACGCGTGCTCCGCGGGTAGCTCGTAGCGCTTGGTCGCTGGGTCGTAGGTCACGTAGCCGCCCGCGTGCTGATTGTTCAGCCATTCCATGGCATAGCGGGGCAGCGTACCGGTGCGCTCGCCGAGCTCCTCCGCGCTGAGCGGTCCGGCTCCTGAGAGCGTCCGATAGTAGCCAAGCTTGTGGCCCAGGTTCACGAGCATTCCTGAGTAAGCAGCTGCCAGATCGGTGAGCACCTGTCCGACGAACTGTTCGACTTTGGTGGGATTCATGATCGAGTCTCCTTCGAGTCCAACCTGGAGTTCGGGCGCCAACGTGGGGGCCGAGCGCCCGTGAAAAAACCGTGAAATGCGCTTCTGGTTCCCCACGCCGCTTCCGGCTGCGCTACGGATAGGCTCGTGAGATCCATTGAGATTCGGCTCTTCGGTGGCTTCCAAGTGCTGGCGGCGGGCGGTACCGAGCTCGACGTGTCGGCTCGCAAGGCGCGCGCCGTGCTGGCGAGCCTCGCGCTCGCTCACCCACGGAGCCAACCGCGTGACTGGCTGGCCACGATGTTTTGGGGCGATGTTTCCGCCGACGAGCAGGCCAAGAAGAGCCTGCGCCAGGCGCTCACGGCGCTGCGCAAGGCGCTGCCCAATGGTGTGCTCGAAGCCGATCGCGACGCGGTGTCACTCGCCCGTGATCGCGTCACGATCGACGTCGAGCGTTTCGTAGCGCTGCTCGATGCGGGCGACCACGCCAGCATCGAACGTGCCGTGGCTTCCTATCGTGGCGACCTGCTCGAAGAGTTCAGCTCCCGTGTGGACGCCTTCGACGATTGGATCTTGCCGAAGCGGCAGGCGCTCCGCGAGCAGGCTATCGACGCCCTCGGTCGGCTTTTGTCGTTCCAGCGCGCCGCCGGGCAGTTGCAAGCGGCGGTGGCCACGGCGATTCGGCAAGTGTCGCTCGATCCGCTGCGCGAGGCGTCGCATCGCAGCTTGATGCGGCTGTTTGCCGACATGGGACGGACGCGCGATGCGCTCAGGCAGTACGAGGTGTGCCGTTCGGTGCTCGGACGGGAGCTGAATGCAACTCCTTCGATCGAGACGCGCGAGCTCTGCGAGCAGATCCGGGCCGGGCGCATGCCCGCGCTCGAGGCCCCTCTGGCCCCCATGTCCGCAGGAACGAAGCCAGCCGCCGAACCCAAAGCCCAGCTCCGGCTGGTCACGGTGCTGGCTGCGGTCAGCGCCGACCCCGCCGCGCCCGCCGCCGCCTCGCTCGCGCCCTTGGGCGAAGTCGTGCGCGAGTACGCGGGCCACGTGCTCAGGGCAGAGCACGACTCGACGCTGGCGGTGTTCGGGTCGAAGCTCGCGAAACAAAGTGATCCTTGGCGCGCCGTCTCGGTGTGTCGGGCGTTGCTCGAGCGCGAGCCCGGTCTGGGCGTCAGCTTCGGCATCGCCCATGCCATGGCCATGGTGACCACGGGCGAAGAGCTCTCGGTGACCGGCACCGTGCTCGGCTCGGCCATGCGCCTGGCGTCCCGAGCGGGAGCGAGAGAGATCGTCGCTTCGGACGCCGTGGCTCGCGTGCTAGGCGAACGCGCCAGCTTCGAGCCGGTGACCGAGGGCAGCCTCGGCGTGGCGGGGGAGCGCGCGTATCGCTTCGTGTCGGCAGACAATGTGCAGCGCACGAACCCGTTCATCGGTCGCGCTCGCGAGCTTCGCGTGATCGCCCTGCACCTCGAAGAGTGCCAGCTACGCCGGCGCGGTAGCGTGCTCTGCGTGCGCGCCGACCCGGGCCTAGGCAAGAGCCGTTTGGTCGAGCAGGTGACCGAGCAGGCGCTCGGACTCGGCTTTGCCACGCATCGGACATCCGTGGTCGATTTCGGCCCGCAACAGCAGCGGGATACCACCGGGATCCTGGCGCGTAGCCTGTTGTCGGATGTCGACGCGCTCGACGCTGCCGACGACGGCGAAGAGGGCGCGGGACCCCTGTCGTCGCGCGACGAGCAGCTGCTCTGGGAGCTGTGCGGGCAGCCGGGTTCGGCGCGCCCCGTGACCACCGACGTCAGATCCGAGGCGCTGTCGGAGCAAGCCCGTCTAGCGCGCCGCCGCGAGCTGTGGATCGCTCTGGTCGAGGGCCGCGCGCGGCGGCGTCCGACGTTGATCGCCATCGACGACTTGCATTGGGCCGACGAGGCCGCGCTGGAGGATCTGGCGGCCTTGGTCGAACTCGTCGACCGTGTGCCGCTGGTCTTGCTGTTGGCCACACGCTATCAAGAAGCGTTCGGGAACGCGGGGCTGCGAGGCGCACTGCGAGGCAGGCCGACGACGACGATTGATCTCGCGCCTTTCGACCGGCAGGAGAGCCTGAAATTCCTCGGAGAGCTGGGGCACACGCCAGCGAGCTGGCTCGAACGCGCCGCAGAACGCGCCGGCGGCAACCCGTTGTTTCTGGCCCAATTGCTGCGCGCGCGCTCGGAGACTGCGCTTCCCGAGTCGATGCAGGCTACGGTACAGCTCGCGCTCGACGAGATGGACTCCGACGCGACCTGGTGCTTGAAGGTTGCGTCCGTGCTCGGCCAACGCTTCCAGCCCCAGGCGGTGCGCGCCATCGGTCAGCGAACCGCCGACTTCAGCGCAGCTCTAGAGCGCGGCCTGGTGCGCAGAACGTCCACGGAGCTGTGTTTCTCGCACGCCCTGGTGCGCGACGCAGTGTATGCGACGTTGTTGGCCGGAGAGCGCCGGGAGTTGCACCTACTGGCCGCTGGCGCTGCCGCCGAAACGGATCCAGTCCTGGCCGCGGAGCACCTCGAGCGCGCGGGCGAGAGCAGCGCGGCGCTCGCGTGGTCGAAAGCAGCAGCTCACCATGCGACCCGAGGCAAGGTGGCCCAAGCGCTCGCGTTCGTCGAGCGGGGGCTCGCGCTGGCGGCCGACATTCCGCAGCGTTTCGCGCTGACGCTGCAGCGGTCGGAACTGCTCTTGAGGTTGGGGCAATCCCAGCCAGCTATCGATGCTTGCCACGAGGCCCTGACGCTGGCGCGCGATGATGTCGAGCGCTTGAGTGCGTGGCTCGCCAACGCCGAGGCCCTGCGCGTCGCCGAACGCAACCAAGAGACCTTGGAAGCGCTGAACGAAGCGGAGCGCCTGGCGTCGCCGCGGGACCCCGCGACCCTGGCGCAGATCTATTACTTGCGGGGCAGCGCGCTGTTCCCGCTGGGCAACCATCAGGCTTGCCTGGAGGCGCACGCTGCATCCTTGAAGTACGCCGAACGCAGCGGCTCGGTGCTCGCGCGCGCGGGCCGAGAGTGGCCTCGGAGACGCCCACTACATCGCGGGCAGGCTGCGGACCGCCGCCGGGCACTTCCGAGCGTGTGTGGAGCTGTGCGACCGCGAGGGCTTCACCGGACTCGCGTTGGTGAACCGGGCGATGATCGCGATCATCCAGTTTTTCGAGCTACGCTGCGAAGAAACGCTGTCCGCGAGCGAGCGCTTGGTCGCCGCAGCGAACGAGGCGTTCGACCTCCGAGCAGAGGCGCTCGCCCTGAACGCGCTCTTGTTCCCGCTGCGAATGGGCACGGACTACGAGCGCATCTTTCGCACGGCAGAGCGCACCGTCGCGGTCAGCAAGCGCGCCAACCGCCAACGCATCAGCCATGTGATCCGCATGGAGCTCGTGTGGGTGCGCGCCTTGCGCGGCGATCCCGGCGACTTCGATCGCGAAGCCGACCAGATTTACGCCCAGGTGGCGTCGGAGCCGTCGTTTGCGGGCCTCAGCGTGCTGGGCATGGCGGTGTTCGTCGCGCGCACGGGGGAACGCTTGCTGGCGTTGCTCGACGAAGCCGATCGTTTGATAGAGGCCGGCCAATACGTGAGCCATGCGCTGCTTCTGTTCGTGCGTGGCGCCGTGCTGTCGTGCGTGAGACAGCAGTACTTCGATCGGGCGCTGGGCTACGCCGAACTCCTCGAGCGCTACCTCGAACCCGAGCCGCTCGCGTTCGCCCAGTTCTACCTCGATCTGGCGCGCGCAGCGCAGCTCTGGCGCAGCGACGTCCGCGCCGGTGCGGAGCACCTCAGCGCGCTGCGCGAGCAGGCGAAGCGCCACGGGCTGCTCTACGATGCTGGCATCATCGACCAGCTGCTGGCATCGCGCTCTCTACCTTGAGCGATCCGTTGCCGGTGATGCGCCTAGCGCATCGACGGCTCGTGGCACGCGGGTCTTGCCGCTGCTCGCTTCGGTGGCGGGTTGCCAGCGATCGCGCAACAGGGGCAGCACGGTGACGGACATCTGGGCGAGGTGGGCGATGTGGTCGCCCTTGAGCTTGCCGGTGCACCCGTAGAGGTAGAAGTCCTTTTCGTGCGCTTGGCTCACGACGTTGAGCCAGTTGCGCTCGCCGTCGGGGAAGGCGCGTTTGGCGACTGGGATGTCGACGGGCGGGGGGGACGCATTGCCAGTTACGGCGGTGCGCTTCAGCGACAGCTGCGCGAGCAAAGCGTCCGTCGTGAGCGTCGTGCTCGGGTAACCTTCGGTTTCGATCGCCGAGTGGGTGATCACCATCAACTTGCGACCAGCCACTGCGCGGCGCGCGAAGTTCGCGAAGTTCTCGAGCGAGGGCGGATACACTTCGGTTTCACTGAAGGGCGCGAACTTGGCGTGCGGCGAGTCGAGCAGCAACACCGCGTCGACCCGGTCGAGTTGACTGCGGCTGCTCAAGATCCGCCCCACCGAGGCGAACCCGGCGCTCCAGGCCGACAAGGCGATGCGGCGGATCTGCGCGTGCTCCAGGTGGAGTTGCTTTTCGGCGCGGCGCTCGATGGTCGTGAGCATGCGGTCGAACGTGTAGGGGTTCTGTAGTGCCTTCGAGTAAGGTTCGGCCCCATCTCCGACGTTGATGATCGCCACGAGCGCGTTGAGCTTGGCGGACGCCACGCTCTGTTCGACGAGGTCGGTGTTGCCGTGGAAGTGCAGCACGAGATCGAACTGGCCGTCGGCCGACTCGAAGCTCGCTGGCGCGTACAACACGCCGCGCTCGAGCCCGATGTGCGAACCCCGTTTCATGGTGGCGTCCGCACGCTCCGTGGTGGAGGAGGCTTTGGACTCGCTCTCGGTCGCGGCCTTCGCGTGCGCTTCGGGACCGCTGCGGATGCGCAGCGCGCCAGCTGTCTCGGCCACTTCCCAGGCCTTGATGCCGAACGCTGCGGTTCCACCCAGCGCCGCCAGCAGTACCGCGCTGACCCACAACCACGGCGAACCGGGGAGCTTTTTCGCGCCGAAGCGCGCGGCGAGCTTGGAGACTACGCGAAGCGCGCAGAACATCGCCAGCGCGGCGGCGCACGTCCCCGCCAGAATGCCGAGGACGAGCTTGAGCGCCCCGCCGGCGAACACCACGGCGACCATCAGCGCCAGCGTCAGCCCGGCGACGAACGAGATCACGATCTGGCGTACGAGGTGGTGGGCATCGCTGCGCCCCAGCACGACCGAGAGGCGCTCGGCGACCTTGCCGACCTCGTGCAAGGTGGTCTCGCTCTGACGTAAAGCATCCAGCACCGACGGACGCCGCACTTCGTCGGGAGGCGTCGAGTCGCGTCGTGGCTGCGCGCGTGGCGGCGCTTGGCGCATCGAAGCTGGTGGAAGTGGACCTTCGGGTGGCTCGTCGGGCAGGTGGGTCTGCCGCTCCTTGCTGCCCTCCGGATCATCCATGGCTCAGCGCTGCATTGTACTCTCGGGGGCGCCTCGTGGGCAGCCCCGTTGACTAGGTGGGCCCCGCCGGGCACTGGGAGCGCGAAGGCGTCGCCAAGCCGCGTGCTTTCGGGCATGTTTGGGCCCGTCGTATGGCTGATTTGCCTTCGAATCTCGAAGTCGCGCGGCGCCGCCTGGGCGGCTTGCCCTACGTCGGATCCGAGCCCAGCGTAGCGCTTTTGACCGAGGCAGAGCTGGGCGAGCTGGCAGCGCTCGTGTGGCATCCGCGACGGGACGCGGCTGATCCCTGGGTGGCGGAGCTGCGTGCCGCGCTGCGCGGCCGCTTCCCCCGCTTCGAAGCTTCGAGCGCGGTAGCTGCGCTCGCAGCGCTGTCGGCTCACGGAGCCGCCGCCGCCGCTTCTGGCTGGGTAGTGTCCGCCGCGGCCCAGGTGATCGAAGGCTGCCTCGACCCGAAAGCGCCCGAAGTCCAGGCTGCTCTCGAGCGCCTGCTCGGGGGCGACGCGCCCGTCGAGCCGGACCCGCTGCTGGTGGCGGTGTGGAGTTGCACCAGCGGGCGCCTGCCCGAACATCCTGACCCGTTCCCGACAAGATCCTCGAGCAGATCGTGGCTGCGCTCGACCGACAGCGGCGTGGTCGGGCCTGACCCGGAACCGTTCAGCAGGCTCCGCTGGGTCGCTGGTGCAGGTTCGGATCGTGCCCGCTCCAGCCCCTGTGGATCCGGTTAAGACAGCGGGCCGAAATAGACCGACGCGGTGGCGTTAAGAAATTGGTGGGAGAACCGTAGGTGGCCCCGAGGTGCGCGCTGAACGGGGGGGCACGAGCCCGCGCTCGGCGCCTGGGGGGCCACGCAGTCATGACACATCCAACAGAACTCGACGCGAACGTGGAAATTCCTACCGACTTCACCAGTCACTTGGCAGAGCGGCTGCAGCTAGCGCCGGACGCAGTGCTTGAGCAGCTGGAGAGCTGGCTCGCCCACTATCCTCGCTCCGAGCGCGCGGCCCGTGGCCTCGTCAAAGCGCAGGCGGCGCTGAACGACCTGCGGCTGCCGGCAAACGCGGGTTAGGACGGTCATCCGACGCGCCTCGAGTCCAGTCACACTTCGCGCACTGCGTCGGAGAGCTCGTTTTGGTCGCCGGGTTGCCGCGGGAAGCTTTCGGCCAAGACGTCGCCGATGCGTTCGACGACCGCGACCAGCCCGCGCGCAGCTTGCCCTTCTCGGATCGCGCGAATCAGCGTGTCGATGTCTTTTTGCCACTCGTCAGGGGCGACCCGGGCGTTGATCCCCTGGTCGGCCAGGATGATGGCGCGGTGCTCCGCTTCGCTGACGAACACCAGCACGCCGCTCCGCTCGCGCGTGCTCCCCACGCCGTGCTGCATGAACTCGCCGAATGCCCGCTGCGTCACCGCCGCCTCGCGCACAGCCTTGGGAACGAACCAGCGCAACCATGCGCTGTGCCCCGCGAGGAGATACACGAGAGCGCCCACCGGCAGCTGCGCCGAGAAGACCAGCCACAGCGGAACGTCGAGCAGGTAAGCGGTTTCGGCGCCCAACGCGACCGCGAGCGAGGCCGCCAGGCTCGCGCGAAAGACGCCGTAGTCTGCCGAGCGCGCTGCGACGACGACCACGAGCTCGCCGGCCGTGTTTCGTTCGGCAGCCGCCACCGCTTGTTCGATGCTGCGTTTCTCGTCGGCTGAGAGCAGAGCCATTACCAGTCCCCCGAGGCGCCGCCGCCGCCGAAACCGCCGCCACCGCCACCGAAGCCGCCGCCACCGCCACCGAAGCCGCCGCCACCCCCGCCGCCGAAGCCGCCGAAGCCACCGACGAAGAAGCCGCCGCGGCGACGGCGTCCGAGGCCGCCAAGCATGCCGAATCCGAGGAGCGCCACCCAGAACAGCACGGGGAGCAGGCTCGTGAGGCGCGCCGCGCCGCGATCACGCTCGCGTTCGGGTGGCGGGCCCACGCGCACCGATTCACCTTGTGCTGCCTTCATCAATGTGTCGAACGCCTGCTCGATACCTGCTTCGAAGTTTCCTTGGCGAAAGGCAGGCGTCAGCTGTTGACGCACGATGCGCGCCGCGAGCGCGTCGGGCACCGCGCCTTCCAGGCCATAGCCCACCTCGATGCGCATTTTTCGATCGGCCTTGGCGATGATCAAAAGCAGACCGTCGTCGCGCTTGGCGTCCCCCAGCCGCCACGCCTCCGCGACCCGGATCGAATAGTCCTCGATGGGAGCGCCCTCGAGCGAATTCAGCGTCAGCAGAGCGAACTGGTGCCCGGTGGCCTGTTCATAGTCGCTTAGCTTCTGTTCGAGCCCGCGCGCAGCCTCCGGTGAGAGCAGCTTCGCCTGATCGGTCACGCGTTGGGTCAACTTGGGGATGGCGAGCTCCGCTCTCGCGGGCATCGCCCAGAGCGCGAACGCCGTCGCCAGCAGGATCAGCCAACGCCACAGCACGCTCAGAAGTCCACTTCTGGTGCCTTGTCTGCGCCTTTCGCGGTGGCCTCGAAGGTGGGCCGTACGGACTTGCCGCGCAGCTTGGCCCCGAGCGATGTGGGGAAGTGCAGCACCACCTGGTTGTAGCCGCTGACCGCCTCGATGTAGCGATTGCGCGCGACGGCGATACGATTCTCGGTGCCTTCGAGCTGCGCCTGCAGATCGCGGAACGCATCAGTGGCCTTGAGTTCGGGGTAGCGCTCGGCCACCACCATTAAGCGCGACAGCGCCGAGCTGAGCTCGCCCTGGGCGCCCTGGAATGCCTTGAACTTTTCGGCGTCGTCGATGGTCGACGCATCGACCTTCACCTGGCCGACCTTGGCGCGCGCCTCGACCACGGCTTGCAGCGTCTCTTTTTCGAAGTTGGCTGCGCCTTTCACGGTCTTGACCAGGTTGGGCACGAGATCGGCACGCCGCTGATACTGGTTCTGCACCTCCGCCCACGCGGCTTTCACCGTCTCGTCGTGGGTGATGACGTCGTTGTAACCACAACCCGAGACTGAAAGCGCCACGACGGTGAGCACGAACAGGGCTCGGAATCGCGACAGGAGGTTCGAAAGTGCGCTCATGAGCGGCTATATGGTCATTCGTGAGCGCATTCGCAACTGTCTATGTGCGAGTTGCCGCCACACCGGAAGGCGTGGCCGGATTCACGACCGGGGCATTCTTGTGGGCGGGCTCTCGGCCGACACTCTGTTACTCGAACACGCGGGGCTGACCCGTAGCTTCGATGACGCTCATCCAAAGGTCATCGTGCACGTCGACCTGCTTGCGTGCGCGTGTGGCGAGGGACATCGGAACGTGCACGAAGCGGCCGTGCCAGCGACCGATGAGCATTTCGGTGTTGCCGGCCATGGCCGCATGCACGGCGTTGCGCGCCATGTTCCAGCAGTACACGCTGTCCGACGGCGAGGCGGGCACGCTGCGAATGGCATAGCTCGGATCCATGTATTTCAGGGTGACCTCGCGGCCGGAAGCCGAGAAGTGCTGGTTCAAGCGATCGCGCAAGAACGTGCCGACGTCGCCTAGCTTGGCGTTGCCGCTTTTGTCCCTGCCGGCGCCGGCGGCCAGCAGTTCTTGGGCGGCTCCCTCGGCCACGACGATGACGGCGTAGCCCTGGCGGTCGAGTACTCGCTCGACGAAGCCCAGCACTCCACGCGGGCCTTCGAGCGTCAGCTGGGTCTCGGGGATCAGAACCAGGTCGACGCCCGCCGACGCGAGCACGGCGTTGCACGCCACGAAGCCCGAGTGGCGCCCCATCAATTTCACCAGACCGATGCCGTCCTTTGCTCCCGTCGCTTCGACGCGAGCGGCGCGCACGATGTCGACCGCGGCAGAGTATGCGCTCTCGAAGCCAAAGCTGCGGTCGATGAAGTGGATGTCGTTGTCGATGGTCTTCGGCACCCCGATCACCGCCAGCGGCAGTTCGCGCGCGCGGGCAACCCGTGAAATCTGCTGAGCGCCCCGGATGGTACCATCGCCGCCGATCACGAACAGGACGTTGACCCCGCGCGCTTCGAGCATGTCGACCATCTGTTCGGGATCTTGGTCCCCGCGCGACGACCCGAGCATGGTGCCGCCTTGTTCGTGAATGTGTAGCACCGCGTCGGGCGTCAACGAGAGCGGCTGCTCGCCGGCCGAGGTGAGCCCTGCGTAACCGTAGCGGAAGCCAAGGATCCGCCGTACGCCGTAGCCGAACCACAGCTCGAACACGAGGCCGCGGATCACGTTGTTCAGGCCGGGGCACAAGCCGCCGCACGTGACGACGCCCGCTCGGACCTTGCTCGGTTCGAAGAAGACCCGGTTCCTTGGACCCGCGAGCTCGAACGCCGGCAGTGCGCCGAGGGCGTCGGCGTCCTTGGGCAAGCGAGACAGCCGATCGTTGACCAGCACTTTGTCCGCTTCGCCCACGAAGAGCATGGCTTTCTCGCCCAAGTGCAGCGCGACTGGTGACTCGTAGCGACAGCGACCCAGGTCGCGAATGGCCACGTCTTCTCGGGTAATGCCGCCGCCCGGTCCATCGGGCACCTCGACACGCACGGCTGAGTCCGCCATCGAAGACAGCGTGCGCCCGCCACGTTTCAGGAATGCGTCGCTCGGGTTAGCGGAATGGCTTTCTTGGCGGCCACGGCACCACGACGATGCAAGACTGCCGTCCTCACTGCGCCTGGATGTCAACGTCGCGCAAGGGGGGGTGAGCGTCGAGCCCCAGTACAATCGGTTCTACAGTTGTGGTCACGATGGCGTGCCGCATTGACACGTCAGTTCCGGTCGACCTTGGGCAGCTGGATGCTCCCCACCAGGTACTCGACGCAGTAGCCGCCGATCAGCACGCGGTCGCCGGTGTCTTTGCAGTAAACGGTGCCGCCCCGCTTCGAAATCTGACGGCCGACGAGCTCGGATTTACCGAGGCGCTCGCTCCAATACGGCGCGAGCGAGCAGTGCGCGGAGCCGGTGACGGGGTCCTCGTGGATGCCGGACGC
>JAICQQ010000359.1 GCA_025937785.1 Polyangiaceae bacterium | reverse complement strand
GCTAATCAAGTTGTAACTACAAGCAGCCACGCGCGCGATCTCAACTGCGCGAAAACAAACAACTCTCAAAGAATGGATGCAGTGCGTCAGGTCAACATGGGGTCCCAGTCCCAGTCCCAGTCCCAGTCCCTGTCCCTGCTTCAGGCTCCGGAACCTGATCCTGATCCTGCCATGCAGAACATCACATCAGGGCTAAAGCACTGTTTCAACATCTACGGTGTTCATGGTCGCAAAGACGCGTCACTGCATCCGTGCGGTGGCCTGGGTACGGGCCGTGTGGCTTGTCAGAGTGGGGCGATGAGTACGGGGCCGTATAGCTGGTGAGCGCGGGGCGGTAAGTCTAGCCTCGGGCGTCGCGCCTCGCGGCGATCCGAATTTGTGGGCGAAGCGGGGGTAGGCCGGGCGGCCGCGCGGTGAGTGGGCTCGGATCGGCGTGGGATGGCGAGAAAAAGCAGGCGCGGCGTAAGCCCGGGGGTGAAAACCCGTTTCCTATTCGTCTACACTCACCAACCTCTGCGACCAGCTGGTCGCCACCCGTCTTCTCGAAGGGAGCGAAGGAATGTATCTACGCACGCATCTGCTTCTGGCACTCACATCGACCGGCATCGCGGCTCTCGCTTTGGCCTGTGGCGGCGATGAGAAAGAAGCCAACGTGGCGCCCCAACCGGTTCAATGTCCGCCGGGGCAGTTCTTCGACGGCCAGTTCTGCCAGTATCAGAGCCAGCCTCCGCCCACCGGCGCGCCGGCGCCCGCACCGGCTCCTGCACCCGCGCCCGCACCGACCGCTGCCCAATCCGGGACGACCCAGACTCCTGCCGGCTCCGTGCACACGAGCCAGGCGGGTCCGAATGCGACCCCGCTCGATCCGAGCGCGGCTGCGGCAGCGACGGTCCTGCTGACTCCGCTCGCACAACAGCACATGGTGGCCGGGTCGAAGGCGGTGGGTTCGGCGATCGCCGGTCAGTTCGAGACCGGGCAGTCGATGACGCAGCAGGTCCAGATGCAGCCCGGCAAGTGCTACACCATCGTAGCGGCGGGCGCGCCACCCGTGGGTGAGTTGAACTTGCAGCTGACGCCGGCGATCCCAGGCGTCAACCTCACGGCTGCCGCCGATCAAGATACCGGCGCGACCGCAGTCATCGGCAAGAAGCCGAACTGTTTCAGGTGGGCGCTGCCGGCACCCGGACCGATGAACCTCATCATGTCCGTGACCGCTGGCAACGGCATCGCAGCGGCCCAGGTCTTCGAGAAGTAGGCTCAGGCTGGGCGGAGCGTTCCGGGGCTCGCGCTAGGCCGCGAGTCCCGCTGTTCGCTCGAGTGGAACTCGAAGCGGGGCCAGTTCGGCGTGAGGCCCAACGCTGCCCTGCG
The DNA here is from genome assembly GCA_025937785.1 of Polyangiaceae bacterium. Taxonomy (GTDB): domain Bacteria; phylum Myxococcota_A; class Polyangia; order Polyangiales; family Polyangiaceae; genus JAICQQ01. The sequence goes on along the minus strand of JAICQQ010000359.1, from coordinate 4,574 downwards.
GGCGAGGTCGCGCTCAGTGAGCTTCGCCGCGAAGAACAGGCCCGCCGAGGCGTGCGCGATGCCTGCGACGACGTCGATGACCCAGTGCCACCGAAGATACATGGTCGCGATCATGGTGTTCACGGAGAAGAACGCGAGCACTGGCCAGGCATAGCGGAACGGCACGCGGTCGCGGTGCCGGATCGCGAACAGCGTGAAGAAGAGCGGCGCCGCCGTGTGCAGTGAGGGGAAGATGTCCATCTGCGCTCCGGCAGCCGAGACGGTGCTCACGACCATGTCGTACCAAAGCCCGCTCGGCAGCTGGGTGGCGAACTCGTCAGCGATTGCGACGGTCGGCCCGTAACCGGGCACCAACAAGTAGCCGATATGGCCCACGCAGTAGAGCCACAGCATCGAGAAGCAGAACTCGCCCAGGAGCTGTTGATTGCGGGCGAGGGTGAGGATCGGAAATATGTGAAAGGCGAGCAGGCAAAAGTAGCTGAAATAGAAGAACGAGAACCATTCGGTGAGCGCTGGCGTGACCCAGTGCTGGAGGCTGACGGCGGGCTCGACGCCAAACAAAGTGAGGTCCAACTGGTAGAGTTGCGCGTCGAAGTTGCGCGTAGGGTTGGCCAGCGGCAGCAGGTCGCGCAAGAAAAAGTAGCTCGCTTGAACCGACCCGTACACACCCATCCGATACGCGAACGGTGACCAGAAAGGTCCCCGGATCAGCCGGGCTCGGACGGCGGCGACCGTGGCGCCGAAGTACAGGCCGAGGGCGCTCAGACCGAGCAGGCAGCGGTCCCGGCTGGGGCCTGGCGCTGCAGCCAGCGACACGCCCAGCAGCACCACGAAGTACGCGAGGACCAGCCAGTCTTGGAACGCGACCTCGCGCAACAGGCCTCGAGCGGTCACGCTGCGGGGCGTGTCGCGGGCAGGATGCAGCGGCTCCGAGGTCATGTTTTCTCAGCTGGGGATGCCACAGCCTTGCGAGGACGCGCAGCGATATTTTCGAGGGGGCGCCGATTTCGACGGCTGCAGCGTGCGCCAGGCCGAAAAGCGGGTCGCGCTCGCGCACGCCTCACTCGGAGCGGCGTGTCAAGTCGGCGCGATGCTGCTCCGCGTCGTCATCCCATGCGTCTTCGTCGAAGGGGGCATCGCCCACACGGAAGCGCTCGGTCGCTCTTACGGAATAGGTGACCTGGCCCTCGTCCGTGACGCGCGAATGGACCTGGTCATCCACGTTGAGCCTCGCCAAGAGCAGGTCCGCGTGACGCTCGTCGGTGAGCATGAGCTCCGCGAGTTCCGCCGAGGTGAGCTCGTTCGGGGCCGCCCGGAGCAACTCGTGAGCGACGCTTGTCCAAGCCAGATCGAGCTCGTCTTTGACGGTCGTGCGAGCCTTTAGCGTACGCTGCCTGGCCCAGAACGCTACGAGCAGCGGCACCGCCCCGAACAGCAACAGGCTGGCCCACGCGGTACCGAGCCCCGAAAACAACAGCAGCGTGAGCAGGGTCGACAGGAAGGTAAGGCCGCCCACCACGCCGCTGAAGATCCACAGCGCTCGGAACAGCCACGCAGCGCGCTGCGCGCGCCGCGCCGTTACCAGATGTTCCCGCTCGCGCATCGATCGCTCGGGGTGCTTGCCCCGGGTGGGAACGCGCGGTCCACCGCAGATCCGACAACGGTAGCGGAGGTCTGCCGAGAGCTCGAGGCCGGCCACGTTTCCGCAGTGTGGACAGCGCGCGACAGCGTTTCTTGCAAGTTGCTTCAGATCACTCATGGGGGCTCTCCTCGAGCGCGGTCAGCAAGGAACGTAACATACGATAGGTGAGCCCCCACACCGGGTTGCCATCGACGTCCCAGGCCGGAAATCGAAAGCGGTTCCCGTTACTTTCCTGGAAGACGCTGGTCTCGCGCGACCCGTCGCTGAGGGAGTCCAGCGCCACCCAGAAGACAGCGTCCACCTCATGGTTGGTACGGAACTCGACCGAGCCTTTCAGGGCGAACACGAACGGGTGAATCTGCAGCGCACGGCCGTGGCGTGCGACATCGACGATCGGAAGTTGTCCCAGATAGTCTGCGGTGCGCCCGAGGTCCACGCCCACCTCTTCCAAGGTCTCGCGCACGGCGGTCGCGAGCAGGTTCTCGTCGCTCTGGTCGAGCTTGCCGCCTGGAAAGGCCATGTGTGAGCTCCACGGATCCGTGTCGAAGCTGGCGCGGCGGATCAACAGGATGTCGAGCGTCTGCCCCGGGCGCACCACCGCGGCGACAGCGGCAACCAGGTGTCCCGGTTGATATTCGGGTCGCAGCAGCAGGGGAGCGTCGCGCGCGAGGGCTCGCTCGAGGCGATCGAGGGTGATCGTCACGCGGGCAAGGCTCCCGGCGCCTCACGGGTTCGGCACATGGACACGCCTGTAGGGTAGGACCGCCTGGACCGTGCCGCTACGGGCGCGCCCTCGCGGTGCGCCCCCCGGCGCGACAGCTCGACGCAGCGCGCCCTGACCCGTGGGCCCAGCCCTTTGGAAATTCGCGCCACCCGCGACTTTTTCCCCACGCGAGGTGTGTTTTTTCGACGCGGAGCCCCGCTTCGAGCCTGGGAATGTCGGGGCCTTCTGTTAGCCTCGCCAGCCCAGATGGCGACACGACGATCCAAGGTTCTTGCAAGCATTTTGTTGATGGCCGCAGGGCTCACTCCGCTTTCGGCCTCTGCCTTTCCCGGCTTCATTGCGGGCAAAGGTGGAGAGAAAGCGGTGGTTCATTCCACGCACGCGGTGATCATGGAGCGTGGGGATCGCTCGGTGGTCACGGTCATGGCCGACTACGAGGGTCCCATCGAGGACTTCGCGCTGGTGATGGTGGTCCCCGAAGACGTCACCGCCGAGCGTGTCGCCACGCTCAAGCGCGACTATGTCGATCGCGTCGACAAGCTGACTGCGCCCCGCTTCCACGATTTTTACGAGCCTGACCCCTGCGAGCCAGGTGAGTGGGGACAGGAATGGGAGCGTAGCCTCAAGGCGTCCGATACCGGAGCAGTGCTCGGACAATTCAAGACCGATCCCGAAAAGAAGGTCGCCAAGGAATTGTTCGTCGACACCGAAGCCAAGCAAAAGAAGGGCGAATACGAGCTGGAAGTGCTCGACGGTGAAGGCGCCCTCAAGACCTGGCTCGCGAAGGTGGGGCTCAAAGCTCCGGCGGAGGCAGGTGCCGCCGTCGCCCCTTACCTCGAGCAAGGCATGAAGCTGTTGGTCGCGAAGGTGGACGCGAACCGCATCGAGCTCGTGGGCGGCGACCGCGCGCAGCTGTCGCCCATTCGCTTCTGGACGGAGCGGCCTTACGAAAAGTTCCCGGCTCGTGCGGGGCTGGCGTCGGCACCGCCGTTTCAGGAGCTGGTTCTATACGTGTTTCACCCGGAGAAACGCTTCGAGGTGAAGAACTACCACACGATGTTCCCGCCCACGAACATCACCGTCACCAAAGACGTTTGGGAGCGCGTCGGCGAGTTTTACAACGGCGTGTACGACAAGCTGCTCGCCAAAGATCCGAAGACGGTGCTCGCGGAGTTCGCGTGGCCCATCGAGGGTTGCGGAGAGCCGTGCCCGGATGCCCCGCTGATGGTCTCCGAGTTGATGTCGCTCGGTGGGGACGTGTTCGAAGAAGCCATTCCGGAAGCCGATCGGCGGCCCGAGCCGCCGGAGCCGACCAAGGAAGAAGAGGAGAAATTCAAGGCGACCCTCGAAGGCAAGAAGCCCAAGGAAAAGAAGGAAGCGAAGAAGGCGTGGGAAGAAGAGCGCGCGCAGATCGCCTATGTCCAGGCGCTGCAGCAACGCAACAAGTACATACTGTCGCGCCTTCACTATCGCTACAACGCGACGACGCTCTCCGAAGATCTCGAACTCGCGCCCGCGGGCCCGGTCGAGGGCGGCATCGATTTGCCCAAAGGCCCCAAAGGAGTCGCCAGTACCGAGGTCAAGCCGGCGAAGGACAGCAGGCTCCAGGTTCGCTTCAACTTCCTGGAACCGAACATCAAGGCGGTCAACTGCGAGAAGCCGGAGCGCTGGCGTTGGGGCAAGCGCCCGCGTGAGGTGATGCGCCTGCGCAAGACGTGGGTCGCGGACGATCTCACTCGCAAGAGCCGCACGCAGATCAAACCGGAGCAGGTGATCTTGAGCCCGGTACCCGCCCTGGGCCTGACGGGCGCGCCGACGAACGAGGCAAAGGTGGAAGCGAAGCCCGAGAAGCCCGCCGAGAAAGAGGGCTGCGGATGTCGGATCGTGGATTCCAAGAGCCCACACCCCAAAGCCTCGCTGCTGATGCTTGCCCTCGGCGGTGTGGCGGTCGGTGTGCGCCGCAAACGGCGTCGCTGAGACGCTCGGCCCGGCTCTGCGGCAGAAGCTGTGCGCCGGGGCGCGTCAGGGCCTTCTGGCTGGCAGCGCCGCTCGCGGTGTTCGGTGTCACGAAGCTTCTGTTCCGCGTGCTCGAGCACTGAGCGGGGGTCGAGCACTGAGTGGGGTCGAAGGCTGCGCTGCTTCGAAGAGCGCCTGCTTCGAAGGCTGCGCCAGCGGGGTTAGTAACCGAGGTCGAAGTCGGAACTGCCG
>JAICQQ010000312.1 GCA_025937785.1 Polyangiaceae bacterium | reverse complement strand
TCCTCGACTTCTCGGGCACGGGCACGCACACGTTCACGTTCACGTTCACGGGCCGGACTAATTCAGGGACAGGCCCTAGTGTTCCTCCACTTTGCCGGGGATCAGCCCGAAGCGCGCCTCGCCGTCGACCAGCGTGCCCGCGAGGAACTCGTCCACGACCTTCAATAGTTCGTGCTCGAAGACCTCGCCTCCCCAGTGGTAGCGGAGTTTCCCTGACGCATCGAAGAAGAAGCTCGCGGGCAGCATGCCGGGCCAATTCGGGTTCAGCGCCACTTTGAAGGGCCCCAAGGGGCGCTCGGCAACATAGCTGGGTAGCGCCGCGCCGTGTTCCCTGAGGAAGGTCACCGCCGCCGGACGGGAAGAAGCTTCGTCGACCGAGACCAAGAACACGCCGATGCCCTTGGGGACGAGGTTGGCCTGCAGCGCGAGCAGCATGGGCATTTCGCGGCGGCACGGGCCGCACCAGCTCGCCCACGCGTTCACGATCACCGCCTTGTACCCTGAAGCTTTCACCTGCTCCAGGAGCCCGGCGCCGCTGACTTCGATCCAATCGGCGCTCGGGAGAGCTTCGGAAGCGACGGCCGGCGTCGCCGCGTCCGCCGCGGGGACGCTCGCGGCGACGCTCGGCTGGGCGCCCGCTGCGGGGGGCGCGCGCCGGCGCTCGCCCGAACGACAGCTCGTAGCGAGCACCGAGCAGCACAGGGCGATGAACCAAGCACGATGCATCACGCGCCGCGTGTAGCACCAGGGGTCGGTGAGGTAAAGCTCGGACACGCCGCTGGCTAGCGGCGCTTCGGCTTCGGGGGCATCGGGGCTTCTTGCACCAAGCGCTGGCAGATCGGCGCTTGCTTGTAGCGACAGACCTCGACCACGCGCCGCATCAGGTTCTCGGCATAGGAGGGGTTTGCGCGCACGCCGTCGCCGTGCAGGTACATGCGAGCCAGCGCGTAGCATGCCTCTGGCTGGTTGCTTTCGCATGCGCGAATGTAACCCTTGAAGGCGAGGTTCCGATACTGGAAGGCTCGCTTCTTGTCGAGCTTCACCACCTTGCCGGCGAGGAATGCATCGGAGGCGCGCACGCACTCGTCAGGCAAATCGCGGATGCACAACCGCTCTGATTTCCGGAGCTCGGTTTCCGAGAGCAGCGGGCTGTCGTGCGGCGAAGGTGTCAGATCTTGATGGACGTCGCTCTTGGTGTCGGGCGCTGGCGAAGCGGCGGGCGCTGGCGAAGCGGCGGGCGCTGGCGAAGCGGCAGCTGGAGGCGCCGGATCGCCAGCAGCAGGAGCCGGGACTCGCGCCTCGACCTCAGGCCGTGCCGCGCGCGCCAGTACGCGCTCGTCGCCCTGGCGCGGAGCCTCCGGCGCGAGATCTGCCGGAGGCGGTGTGTGCATCAGCGCCAGCACCCCACCTGCCAGCGTACCGACGATGATGGCAAAGGATGTAGCCAAACGTGGGGCAAGGGTAGCGAACATGCTGGGACGACGGACCTGTCAACGGGCACCCTCGGACGCGGCCAAGGCGAGGGTGGTCCTGTTCTCAACAACGGCCGTGAGGAACAGCTCCTTGAGCTCGGGATCCGAAATTAGCGCTGCCCGGCGCAAAAGGCGCTCGCGCGCGGCGTTGAAGGCCACCTTCGCCTCCGCGTGGCGCCCGGCGGCCACCAGCGCGAGCCCGTGACTGAGCCGCACCAAACCCTCGCCGAAACTGAGCCCGGTGTCGGGACCCAGCCCTTCGTTCGCACGTCCGGTGAGCTCGAGCGCCGCTTGGGGCTCATCCTGGGCCAGCCGCACCAACGCCAGCGTGGCCAGGGCCGTGGGACGCATCGGCGAGACACCTTCCAGCACATCGACCGCCTCGCGCGCCAGGCGCTCGGCCTCGACGACATTGCCCTGCCGCAGCAGGGCCTGCGCCAGGTAGCAGCGCACGACGCCCGCCAGGCGCGTGTTCGCGTGTTTGTCGAGCGCCTCGATCGCCTCGTGCAGCAAGCCGCGCGCCTGCTCGAACTTACCGAGGGTCTCGAGCGCGCGACCGAGCTGAGCCTGAGCGATCGGGATCGAGTTGGACAAGCCCATACGTCGAGCCACCTCCAGCCCGTCGCTCAGCGCCTGCTCCGCGCGGGCATAGGCGCCGATCTCGACGCAGGCGTAACCAACGCTGATCCGCTGCAAGCAGGCATTTCTCAGGTCACCCGCTGCTTCGAAGCTCTCGGCGGCGGCCGCCGCGAGCTCGACGCGTTCGCTGGCGTTGTCCATCGCCCCCGCGGTCACCGCGCGCGCTTCGAGCACCCAGGCGAGCACCTCCGGGCCCGGCCGCACGCGCGTGGCGAGCTCGCCCGCGCGCTCGAGCAGCGAGCGGCCGAGCTCGACCTCGCCGCAGAGCACGAGTTGAGTGGCGCTGCGAGCGAGCGCCGTGATCAAAGCGAGCTCGTTTTCGGGGGACGGCTCGATGCGCAGCAGCCGCGTACCCCAGTCACGGTAGACGCCGGAGTCGCTGAGCTTGCCGGCAGCGGCGATGGCCTCGCCTGCAGCGCGGCACCAGGTGGTCTCGCCCGCTGGCAGGCTCCCGAGTACCTCCAGCGAGCACTCGAGGGCGCGAGCGTTGTCGCCCGACCACTTGCACGCTTCAGCCTCCACCGCGAACAGGCGAGCGATCTGTTCGCCGCTGGCCGCCGCGGTCCGGCCTTCGCGGGCCCGTTCGCGAGCCGCCAGCCAATCGTTGCCGCGCAGAGCTTGCTCCGCACCCTGCAAGTACCAGTGGCTCGCGCGATCGGCGGCGCGCCCCTTGCTGAAGTGTTCGGCGAGCGCCACCGCGTCCTGCTCACCTACCCCTTCGAGCCAGTGGCCCGCCGCCAGATGTCCGCGCTCGAGATCCGCGGGCGTCAGGCTGCCGTAGGCTGCGTCTCTGAGCAGGCTGCTGGAGAACTCGAACTCGCGTTGCTCGAGGAACTTGCTGCGCTGGCGCCCGGTCACCACCTCGCGCTCCTCGAGATTCGAAAGCACGCGCGCCAGAGCCACCGAACTCAGCTTGGGGCCGAGCAGCGCGAGCACGCCACCGTCCCAAAAGCGCCGGCCCAGGATGCTAGCGGCGCGCAGCACCAGGCGCGCCTCGTGGTTCAGGCGCTCGAGCCGCGCCTGAGCCATCAGCACGACCGCTTCGGGTACTTGACCCGACTCGGCCTCGACGCGCACCAGCTCTTCCAACCAGAAAGGGTTGCCCTGAGCTCGTTCGACCACGCGTTGCACCACCGCCGGAGCGGCATTCTCACCCAGGATTTCGCGCGCCAGTCGCTCGCTGGCGCGCCGGCTCAACCCCGTCAGACGCAGCTGCACCACGCCTCGCCGCGACCACAACTCGGGGAATTGACGATGGACCTCGGGTTGAGCGAGCGCCAGCACCATCAGCGGTGCTTCGCTCAAGTTGCGCAAGACCGCGTCGATGAAATGCACCGTAGGCAGATCGCCCCAATGAAAGTCGTCGAGCACCAACAGCACCGGGCGCACGCGACACTCGGCGGCCAGCCAATCCTCGAAAGCCCGCCGCATCTGGTCACCCATGAGCACATGGTCGCCGCGAGCGCGTTGAAGCAGCGGCGCGTGTTCGAGGGCCAGCGGCACCCCGGTCAGCTCGCACAAAAACTGGTGAATTCTCTCGAGCTCGAGCGGTGACACCACTCGGGAGAGGCAGGCGTGCAGCGCCTGCTGCCGGTCCGCGGGCGAGCCAGCTTGGTGCATGCCGGCGTGGCTCGCTATCGCGCGCCCGAGCACGGCGAACGGCGACCCGACGCTGGTCGGTTCACCGCGCGCCATCAACACGGCGACCTCCGACGATTCGAGGCGTACGGTTCGCAAGAACTCGTGCACCAGCCGAGTCTTGCCGATCCCCGAAGCGCCTGTCACGAGCACCGCGCGTGCCACTGCGTCGTCGGCGCACTCCTCGAGCGTCGACTCGAGGAACGCGAGTTCGCGACGACGACCGACACAACGCGTGCGGCGCCCGAGCACCGTGCGTACGGGTTCGCCTTCGTCACGCATACCCACGAGCAGGAGCCCGGCGGGCGTCGTAGCCACGTCGAAGCGCGCATCGAGCAGCCCTGCGGTGACGCGGTCGACGAAGACGCGTGAGTCCACCGAGCTTCCGCCCGCCTCGCTCTCGCTCTTCGCGACCTCTGCCAGCGCGGCGGACGCGCGTTCGATCGCCTCGCCCATCGGCTTGTCACCACGGGTGACCGCACGCCCGGTCGCGACCGCTATCACAGCCGCCACCACGCACGACCGCACGTCGAGCGCGCAGCGCGCTGCGGCTGCCACTTGATCGGTCGCGCTGCCGCGATTGCCGAGCACGACCACGACGGAGCCGTCGGCCAACCGTTGCGGTTGCACACCGTGCTGCCCGGCGGCGTCCGCGACCTTGGCGAACTCCGCGTCGGAGACCCGCGTCAGCAAGATGATCGAGCTCAGGCGCTGCTCGGCGTCCGTGATGGCGCCCTCTGACTGAGGCGGCAACGCTTCGGAGATCGGAGCATCGCTCAAGGGACCCATGCCGGCGAGCGCCTCGACCACTTCGCGGCCGTGCTGGTGCCGGGCCGCCGGCGACTTGCTGAGCATCTTGCTCACCAGCGCATCCAGCGCCGGCGGTGCGCCGCTCACCAGCGCCCGGACCGGACGCACATCGTCCACTAGGATGCGCGCGAACAGTTCCATCAACGTCTGGCCGCTGAAGGCACGCCGCCCCGTCAGACACTCGTAGAGCACGCAGCCCAGCCCGAAAACATCGGCCGCTGCCGTGACGCTGGTGAGCCCCTGCGCTTGCTCCGGCGCCATGTAGCCGGGCGTGCCGATCGGACTGCCCGCGCTGGTCAGTGGGTGAGTCACGCTGGGCGCACGGGCCACTCCGAAATCGAGAACCTTGACGGTCCCAGAACTCTGGCCGACCAAGAAGATGTTGCGCGGATTGATGTCGCGGTGCACGACGCCTAGGTCATGGGCCACCGCGAGCGCGCTGGCGACCTGCCGCGCAATGCTGACCGCGTCACGGATCGACAATCGTTCTTGCTGCAGGCGTGTGCTGAGGTCGTGGCCCTCGAGCCACTCCATGGCCAGAAAACGTTGACCGCTGGCGGCGGCGCCTTCGGCTACGTATTTCACGATGTTTTCGTGATCGAGCTGCGACAACAGGCGAGCCTCGCGCGTAAAACGTTCCTGCTCGGCGCCTTCTCGCAGCAGCTTCAGGGCGACGTCGCACCCCAGCTCTTGATCGTAGGCTCGATACACGACGCCCATCCCGCCCATCCCGGCGACGGAACGGAGCTCGAATCGCTCCGAAAGTCGCTGTCCGACGGACCACTGAGTGAGCGCGCCGCCGTTCGTCACGAGATCCGACGCGGGGGCCGAAGGCGCCGCCACGTCGTCGCCCCCTGCCCCCAAGCCATTCGGCAGCGGTCGCCCCGAGACCTGGGTGCTCTCGAGGTCGTGAGCGTCTGCTTTCTCCTCCCGAGAGATGTCCCTGGTCATGAATCGTCGAGGCGCAATCTGGAGGCTAACTGCCCAGAAGCGTACTCCCCATCGTGGGCGTTGGCCACCCTCGCCGACCGCGTAGAAACTCGCCGAAACCCTGGGCCGCTCGCTACTTTTTGCGGGCGTCGCGCGCCTGCTCACTGATGCGCCGGAGCGCATCCGCGATCGCCCGTTGCGCTTCCGCCGAAGGTTCGCCGTCGGAGGCAGCAGCGCCGGGCTTGCTCGGCGGGCGCTCGGAGGTGGGCTTGTCCGAACCTCGAGCGGGCGGCTCGTCCGCGAGCTTGCGCCTGCGCCCTCCGAAACCAGGCAGACAGCGGCGCAACACCTGACCGAACGTGACCGACTCGACGCGCATGGCGCGAAAGATCTGCCAGGCCTCCGCACCGTCGAGCGGCGCCACCGGTAACAGGTTCAACGCCATGATCCAGAGGTTGGCTCGAATCCAAGCGTCTTGCAGGTGGAAGCCGAAGGCGCTCGTGGCCGGCCCCATGAGCTGCACGTAAGCGAACGTGGCACCGAGCAGCAACGCCTGTGCAATCACGCCGCCCCACGCGATCACCGAGTGCTCGAGTCGCGAGGCACGCCCGTTCCAGCTGCAGAACCCGCCGAAGCCATGCACCACCACCGCCTCGACCGCGAACCCCAGCCGCCGCACCAAGTACGCGTGCCCGAGCTCGTGCACCAAGATGAGGACGGTGAACCCCAGCCAGAACCCCGGCACGAACGCGAAACCGCCGAACGCGAGCAAGCCCAGCGCCAGCGACCAATGCAACAAGATCGGCGCACCGCGGTACCGAGCCACTCGCAGCGTGCCACGTTCCAACATTCCCGGGACCGTAGCATCCCGGCCGGGACGGAACCACTGGGGGCTGAGTCTGCCTTCAGCCCGGCTTCGACGGCCCGTCCAGCCGCTGACACGCGACGCCGCCACGGCCTGAATGCCTCGCCGGGACAGCCGGTGGCCATGTGGCAATCTCGCGGTCCCAAGCGCTGAGTCGTCCAAGCGCCGACTTCAACTGCGCACCGGGTGCGCCACGCCCCATGGCCTGTGAGCAGCGCGCCGATCGTTCGTTCAACCCACCCAACGCCGGGCGTTTCTGAACAGGCGCATCCAGGGGGAATCTTCGCCCCATTCGCGGGGGTGCCAGCTGAGTTGGACGCTGCGGAAGACGCGTTCGGGGTGGGGCATCATCAGGGTGATGCGGCCGTCACTGCTGCAGACACCGGTGATGCCGCGCGGGGAGCCGTTGGGGTTGTCGGGATAGCGGCGCGTGACTTGGCCGTTGCCATCGACGAATTTGAGGCAGGTCCAGGTCTCCGAGGCAGCCCCTTCGGGGTCGGAGTCGGGGTATTCGACCCGGCCTTCGCCGTGAGAGACGACGACGGGCAAGCGCGAACCCTCCATGCCGGCGAACAGGATCGAGGGCGAGTCTTGCACCTGGACGAGGCTGAGGCGTGCCTCGAACTGGTCGGACTCGTTGCGGACGAACTTGGGAAAATGGGCGGCGCTCGGCATCAAGTCTTTGAGGCCGCTGAGAGCTTGGCAGCCGTTGCATACGCCCAGGGCGAAGCTGTTCTCGCGCCAGAAAAAGCGCTGGAACTCGTCACGGGCGCGGGCGTGGTACAAGACTGACTTCGCCCAGCCGAGACCGGCGCCCAATACGTCGCCGTACGAGAAGCCGCCGCACGCGGCGAGCCCGCGGAAGGCATCGAGCGAGAGGCGGCCTTCGAGGATGTCGCTCATGTGCACGTCGACGGCCGTGAACCCGGCGCGATCGAAGGCTGCCGCCATCTCGACCTGCCCGTTGACGCCTTGCTCGCGCAAGATGGCCACCTTGGGGCGCTCGCTCGCACGCTCGACGAGCGGGCGCGCCGGGTCGAACGCGAGGTCGAAGCTCACCGCGACATCGAGACCGGGCACCGAGGGATCGCAGGTGAGCTCGTACTGCTCGTGCGCACACTTCGGGTTGTCGCGCAGTCGCTGCAGCTGGAAGCTGGTCTCGGACCAGACCTGTCGATACTCGGCCCGCGGCGCGCCCAGCACTTCGTCGCCCTTCACGCTGAAGCTGATGCGGTCCGTCTGGTTCAAGCCGCCCAGCGCGTGGACCACGCTGCCCAGCCCTGACTCGCGGAAGCATTGGAAGACATGCGCGCGATCGGCGCGGCGGATCTGGAGCACCGCGCCGAGCTCTTCGCTGAAGAGAGCAGCCAGAATGGCGTCCACCTCGTTCTGTTCCTTCAAGAGCGCGTCGAGCGAAACGCTGAGCCCCACGCCGCCGGCGAAAGCCATTTCGCACAGCGTGACGAAGAGGCCGCCGTCCGATCGATCGTGATAGGCGAGCAGCTTCTTTTCGCGATTGAGCTTCTGGATGGCGTGGAAAAAGCCTTTGAGCAGCGCGGGGTCGTCGAGGTCGGGTACCTCGTCGCCCACCTGACAGTAGACTTGAGCCAGCGCGGAACCGCCCAGGCGCCCCTGCCCGCGCCCCAGATCGACCAGCATCAGCTCGGTGTCTCCCGCGTCTTTGCGGAGCTCGGGCGTCAGCGCGTCGCGCACGTCACTGACGCGCGCGAACGCCGAGACAATCAGCGACACAGGGCTGACGACGCGCTTGTGACCGCCGTCCCAGACGCTGCGCATCGACATCGAGTCTTTGCCGACGGGGATGGTCAGATTGAGAGCCGGGCACAGCTCGAGGCCCACGGCGCGCACCGCGTC
>JAICQQ010000080.1 GCA_025937785.1 Polyangiaceae bacterium | reverse complement strand
CTGCTGGCGCCGCGGTAGACCGCCACGGGAAGCTGGGGCTTGGGCTGTACCGGCGGTGGAGCCACGAACTGAAACAAGAACGTGAGATCGCCGACGACTACCTTACCCCGTGAGTCTTCGGTGAGTCGGATCTGGTAAGCGCCTTGTGGTGTGCGGCGGGCCTGCCCCTTCAACACGTTCAGGTCCGAAATGCCGGTCGGCAGCGCAACACGCCCGCCCATGCCGTCCAAGAAGTTGAGGCAGTAATCGGTGCCCACTAGTTCGAAGAGCCGAAAGCTCGGCGGCACGGTCGTGCTCGAGATCACGAACATGCTCTTTTCGCTCGGACCAACCGTGACGTGCGAGCGTTGCTTGATGATGCGTTCTTCGATGACGCGGCCGTCCTGCACCAATCCGATGCGCAATACCTTGGGGCCGGAAGCAGCAACAGCTCGCATGACTGCCGTCATCTGACCGGGACGCGTGCTGTGTGTTTTTTGCGTGTGCGGCTGTGTCATTCGGATTCCCTTGCGCTCAGACGGAACTCACCACTCGTAAACGGACGCCCAGGCTCGACCCAAAGAGTGACACTTTCATGCGCGAGAAAGTTCCCAAGTGCCCGTCGTTGCATAGCGTAACCCGGCCAGCGCGGGCAGGTCCATCGAAACGCCAGTGATTTCCGCCAATTTGTACGCCGGTCCAAGTGTGAGGCGGATACCCCCTCCTGCCGAGTTTGGTAGCATCACGCGTCGGAGGCCGGGAGTCGCCGTTCGAGCACCTGCGTCAACCGTCGCAGGACCCCGCGAAATTCTTGGCGCCGCCGCCTGGCCGAAAGGCCAAGCTGGTAGCAGACCATCCCACTCGCGAGTCCTGCCATCACCGCCACGAGCGCTGGCGTGGCGGCTTCCAGACCGACGCCGGTCGCGGCACCCAGCCGCGTGGCGAGCGCGAGCACTCCGAGCAGCAGCCCGAGCGTAAAACATACGCGCGCGAGGGTCAGGGGTACCTCCGCGCCGCTCGCGCTGTCCACCTCCGAAATGAACTCGTTGAGCTCGGCGACGGCGACGCTGCGAGAACGCGTGCGACCGATGCGCTCGACGAGCTGACCCACCCTGACCGAAATGCGATCCGCAGCGTCGACCGGGACCGGTGCGCTCTGCTGCAGCGATCGGACACAAGCTTCGAGCGCGTGCGCCGAGGGCTGTGCCCGAGCCAAGCGCCAGCTACCCAGCACCAGCAGTACGCCGCTGACACACGCCAGGATCGCGAACCACATTCAGGCGGCCTTCCCGGCGCACCTGCGCGCGCGCCTGACAGCCCGCCGCAGCCTGCCCGCGCGCGACCGGCGCGCTGGCTTCCGCAACCCGAGCGTCAAAAAGGAGCGCGGTAGATCGCTCGCTCGATGCGATCGAGGAAGGGCTGCCGTAACTCGGCAAGCGTCAGCTTGGGCTGAATCCGGCTGACGTCGACGGCGGCGATCGGCTTCTGCACCCGACCCACGATCGTCACCTCGCTGATGGTCACTACTCTGCCTCGTTGCTGCGCCAGCGCGGGCGCCGCCGCAGCGACCAACATGAGTACCGTTCCTAGTGAGATCCGTTTCACTGTGCACCTCCAGCATCGGTTCCGCCCTCGGCGGCGCCGCCGTCACTACCTTCTGCGCCGTCAGCCGCGTCCGCCGGTGCCGAGGCCGCAGCAGCCGCCTCGGCGGCCTTCGCGTCGATCAGCGCCTTCTTCGCTTTGGCGCGATTGATCAGCTCTTCGGTGTCGTCGGCGCCTTCCGAGCGCGACTTCATGCTCTTGTACTTCTCGAAATGCACGATGGCTTTGTCCGCTGCCTGAGTGGGGTTCACTCCCGGCACGTCGGAGTTGAGCAAGTACAACAGGCCGAGGTTGTAGTGGGGCTGGGCCAGCGACGGATCTTTCTGAGCTACCCACTCCAGCTCTTGCTTCGCCTGTGCAGACTTGCCGATCAAACGGTAGGCGTCACCCAAGCTCAGGTGCGCGAGCACGTTCGCATTGTCATAGCGAATCGCGGTTTCGAGATGGGGGATGGCGCCCGACGCGTTCCCCGCCTCCATGAAGTAGGTGGCGAGCTGCACGCGAGCCTCGACCAGATCGGGGCGCAGCCGGATGGCCTCCTCGAACTCCGTGATGGCGGGGCCGCGCCGACTCTCTTCCTTGTAGATCAGGCCTCGGAGCAAATGCGCTTCGGCATTGTTCTTGTCGCGCGGCGGGTTCTCGTCGCCGTAACCGTCCAAGATGCCCTTGAGCGCATACTGCGCCAGATCGAGCCGGCGGTTGCGGTAGTGGTCGCGCGCCAGCGTCACCATCGCGGGACGGTAGTCGGGGTTCTTCTTGAGGGCTTCCTGCGCGAGGCGCTGGGCTTCCCGCGAGTCGCCCTGTAGCGACTTCACTTCGGCCAGCCCCGTGCTGATGGCGGCGCTCTTCGGATACGCCCCCATCTTCGAGCGTAGAAAGTCTTCCGCTTCCGAGACCCGACCCGCGCGAGCCATCAGCAGCGCGTAGCCGACGATGGCAGGCTCGTAATCCGGGACGACGCCGATCGCGCTCTGATACGCAGAACCCGCGTTGCCCGGCGCCCCCAAGCGCTCGTGAACCACAGCCAGCGAATAGAAGGCTTGATACGCCTTGGGGTCGGCGCCCACCGATTTGTTGAACTGCGTCTTGGCGCCTTGCAGATCGCCCGCCATGAACGCCTGCATGCCGGCCCGGTACGCCTGCTGTGCGCTTGCGTTCATGTCCGGGCGGTTCACTGCGGTTTCGCCGCTCGAGGGAGCGTCGCTGACCGCGTACTGTTGCCCTGCAGGGTTGGTCGCCCCGACCGGAGGGGCCGCAGGCGTAGCCGCGCGGTCCGTAGCAGGCGAGGCGGCGTCGGGCGCTCCGCCCTGTTTCGCGCAGCCCCCGACGACCTGTGCGGCGACGACGAGAGCCAACCAGTAACGAGTGCAGCGAACGGTAGTCATGTTTGGTTCCCTCACTGAATCATCACCGGAAGTGGAGCCGGCATGCCATCGGGCTTGGGTGCAGCGACCACGCCGGGGCGCATGCGTTGGAACATGCCAGGTGTGTAGTTCAAGTCCTTCACGGGGTCGGTGAACGTCTTGATCTTGGCCTCTCCGATGACGTCCGTCAAAAACGCAAGACGGCGGATCGCGCGCGTAACGCTCGGGTTGGATACGTTGAAACGGCGAGCGAGCAACAGCGAGGTCGCGTAGCGATCCACGACGATGCGGTCGGCGCTATCGAGCTCCGTGTCGCGCTTCTTGCGCCAGGCCTGCTGCACGGTGACGCGAATTGCATCCGCTTTTTCCTGGAGGTCGGGGTTGTCACTTTCCTCGGCCTTCTTCAGCGCCTTTTCTTGGGCGGCGCTGAACATCTTCAACTCCGGTGGGCGGGTGTTGTACAGGCCGGTGCGCAACGAATCGTAGACCGAGCCCTGGCGAGCGATCGCCACGGGCGCCCACTCCGGCGAGACGTACTCGTCGACGACGCGCTGCAGCTTGTCGTACCACTTCTTGGCTTCGATGGCGTCGTTCTGATACTCCTTCACGACTTCGGTCACCGTACCTTTGTAGCGGTGGAACCCGGAGTCGTAGTCGAACTTCTTCACGAGCTCCTCGTCGATCATCGTGTATTCGGCCTCGGCGGCCATGCCCGCCTCTGGCGAACCGAGAGCGGCATTCTTGCCCCCGTCGCGCGGCGCGGCGTTCTTCCAGGCACCCCAGGCGGTCATCGTCCGCTCGAACCAGCGATTGGTGTCGCCGGAACGCGCCGACTTTTTCATCTTCGCTACGTGATAAGCCGCGCGCACGTTGTACTGTGCGGCAGCCGGGTTTTTCACGTTCTTGTTGTAGTAGCCCTCCATCGCGGCTTCTGCGGTGCGGCGCGCGTTGGCGTTGGCGCCGGTGTTCGGGCTGCGCTCGTCCCATTTCTTCAGGTCCGACGAGGCCACGATGAAGTCTGCCTCGGCGAGCTCCTTCGCCGAGGCGCCTAGCTGCCCGAAGCGCCCGCGCGAGCGCGTCATACCAGCCGCATCGCCGATGCTCGCATACAGCGAAAGCGCTTGGCGCGCCGATTCGCGCCGGTCGTTCTGCTTGAAGTGCTCGATGCTGCTGATCTTGTCGTAGGTCTCGGCGGCCTTCGGATAGTCGAAGAACAACACGTACGCTCCAGCGAGTGCGTCGTACGCCTGCTTGAGGAATTGCACGCGTTCTTCGTACTTTTCCTTGTTGGGAGCCACTTGACCCAGCACCGAGGGTGCCTGCCGGATGATCTGAACCGGCGTAGGCTTCGCGTTCGGATCGCCGTTCTTCAGCCGCTGCAGGGTCTTCTCGTCGCCGTAGCGAGAGATGAACAACTGGTACATCTCGATCGCCTTGTCGTATTCGCCCACCTGCTTGTACGCGTACGCGCCGTTCATGGCGGCCTCGGGCGCTTCGTCGCGATCGGGCGCGGCGTCGAGCGCCACCTTGTAGGCGGCGGCCGCCGCGCGCCACGTCTTGTCTCGTTCGGGCCCGTCGGGCATCTTCTCCGCTTTTTCGTAGAGAGCGCGCGCATCGAGGTACGCCACGCCTTGCTTCACGGGCTTGCGGATGGCTTCTTCTTGCGCTTGCGAGTCCGCATCGAAGGCGCAGCTCTTGCCTTCGGCGAGGCGCCGACTTTCTGTCGCGTCGCCCTCGAAGTTGCTCATACTGATGAGCTTCTCCCAAGCCTGGTAACCCCACTTGTCCTTACCGCAGTGCTTCTCGTAAATGGGCTTGAAGCGCTTGCGGGCGTCGTCGAACTGCCCGTACAAAAAGTACCAATCAGCAGCCTGAAATGCGTACAGGATGCCGTTGCGGTCCGGGTCCCGCTCTTCAGGGATGCGTGCGTTGTATTCATCACGCGCGCAGATACCGCTTAGGATCTCGGTGGGGACCTCATCCTTGACCACCTTGCGAGACTCGCCGTCACCCGCGAAACGCACCTCATCGCGCTTCTCGATGCCGGAGGCCCCGTTGGTGTCCTCGTGCTCTTTGTATTTCGCCTCGAGTACCTTTTCCGTGATGTTCACGGCGTAGTACGCCGCCGGCTGCAGATACTTGTCGTCTTCGTTCGAATCGCGAACGTCGACTGCGGCCGACCAGGCACGCTCGACTTCATCGGGCTTGGGCACGCGACCGATCGGCACCTGCAAGACCACGACCCAGTAGCGCGCGTCCGCCAACCAAAACCGGCTCGCGTACGAGTCCTGGGCGGTCGGATCCTGTTGTAGATACGCCTGCCAACCGGTTTCGGCGAGCTGGTACTCTTCGATCGCCTTTTCGAGCAGGCTTGTCTGTTCCGTGGGATCGCTGAGCTCGAGCGCGCGCTGGTACAGACTGCGCGCATAGTTCGTGTGATCCGCTGCGGCTCGCTTCAGACCGCCGCGAACCAGCTGTTCGGCTTGGTCGAGCGCCTCGGGATCGTTCTTGTTGGCGTCGGTCCAAGGCGTGGTGCCGACGTATTTCGCCAGCTCCGTGCGCGCCTTCAACGCGCTCGAGTTGTGCTCGGCGCGCGCCGGCGAGCCTTCGGGAGAGAGGCGCGCCAACTGGTCGTACAGCTCGGCGATCTTGTTCTGGATGACGGGTGCATCGCGATCCATCGGGAACTTCTCGATCGTCATTTCGAGCATGCGGATCGCGTTGCGGTTCTGCGTGATCTCGATGAACTCTTGCGCGAGGCCCTTGTAGATCTCGGCAGTCCACTTCTTGTCCTGCGGGATCAACTCGGGGTTTTGCACGCGCTCGATGGCAATTGCCATCTTCTCTTCGGCGACCAAGGGATCGGTCTCGACATCGAGCACGTCGTTGCGCGGGATGTACGGGTCGTCGGGCGGAGGACCCTCGAAATCGACGTAGGTCAGCGAACCCGCGATGTACGTGAATGCCTCCGCGCGGAAGTCGGCGCCGGGGTCGCCGGTCTTCGCCTCTTGCTCGTCTGCGTAGTGCAGCAGCTTCACGAACCAGTCGATGGCGGTGTGGTAACGCTGTTGCTTGAAGTAGGTCCACGCCTGCTTGTACATGGACACGCCGTAGAGCGGCGGGCGCTCGTACACGAGCGAATGGTCGTAGGCGGTGACCGCGCGATTCAAGTTGTAGGGGCCACCGCGCGTGTCGATCTGATCGAAATGGAAGTTCCCGAGCTGCCACCACACCTCCGCGAGGTACCGCGGTTCGTCACCCGGCAGCGTATCCTGCGGCAGCGGTTCGCAGCCCTCGTAAGGATCGATGAACGAGAGCTCTTGTTCCTGAACGAGCGCACCACCGCGCCGGGCGCGCGCAGCGCGCCTCGGGCCAGCCTGGTCCAGGGGAACCGGGTTCCTATTGTACCACTCGTTCCAGAATTCTTCGTCGTGGTCCTGCGGCAATGGCTGCAGGCTAATCTTGCCGGCGTCGTTGGGATCCGGCAGCACTTTGTAACGGTTCGCGCACACGAGCGCGCGCCAAGCCTGCTGCCCTTCATCCAGCCGGGACGCGTCCGTCATGGCGTGGCCGAGGTAATAATGAACCGCCGCTACCTCCTCGTACGTCGGGTACTCGGCGATGATCCGGCGATAAAGCGCGATGGCGGGCTCGAGCCCGGTGGTCAGGTCCGCGTCGAAGTCATCGCGGGCTCGCTCCTCGTACAGCGACGCGAGCCGAAACATGGCGTCGGGGGTCGCCTCGGGATCGGCGTTCTTCCCGCTGTAGGTCGCGACGAACTCCTCGAGGCGACGGATCGCTTCGCCCCGCGCCGTGCCCAGACTCTCTTTCTCGATCGAGAGCTCCTTGTCGAGGGCGGAAAGCACGCGCCGGCGGCGCTCCTCGTAATGGTGGCGCACGATCGTGGTCAGCGTGCGCCGGAAGTCTTTCGCTCCGGCGGTGTAATGCTGAGCTTCACGTTTGAGCACGTCGAACGCCGCCAGCTGCTGAGCTGTCGGTGGCGGCGGCGGTGCGGCGCCTTTGTCCACCGTCGCCTTGACGTCGGGACCGGTGACGCGGCCCGCGGCGCACAGGGGCGCCGATGTGCTCGAGCTCGTCCGTCTCGGTGCCGGCTCGGCCGGCTCACTCTCTTCCGCGGGTTGTGCTGGAGCGGCGGGAGCGGTCGTCGCCGGTTGTGAAGCTGCAAAGGTAGAGCCGAACAGCACGCACAAAAGGGATGCGGCGGCTGCCCGTATCCCACGTGTCGCCATCTGCCTCATTCCGTATCCTCCGCGTCGTCGAGAACCTCTTGAAGTTCGTCGTTGAGGTTCTGTTCTTCACGCGCTCGTTCGCGCTGCAAGTTTCTCACCCGCCGCATCTGTTCTTCTCTCAGCTCCCAAGCCTGTTGCACGATGCCCACGTCCGCGCGCAGCACCACGCTCTTCAGTCGATCCCGCACCAAGCCGAAGTTTCGCATCGCCACCTCGCCGACCAACAAGCGCGCTTGTTGATCGAGGGAGTCGAGACGATCCGCGCTGGACTCTATGTTCGCGGCTTCAGTGCTGACGACGTGCAGCATTTTCTCGGCTGCAACGGCGGCCTCGGATTCGAGCTCCTTACGTCGATTCGTCAGCCGGGCCTCGATCGTATCCGCCCGCCCTAGCAGCGGTTGGATGTTGCGTGCGTACTCGGCCGCTCCGCTCCCGTCTTGACCCGACGCCACGAGCGAGACTTCTTCTGCGAAGACTTCTCGAAAGCGGGCTCGTACTTTGTCGTCTTCGACGTAGCGTTGATCTCCGAAACCGATCTGAGCGCGACCCATTTCGATCGCGTCGCGGAACTGTTGAATCCGCTGGCGATACGTCGCGAGATCGCGCTCGTTGGCCTCGATCTCCATGCCGAATCGCTCGCGGCTCGCCTGGTCGACGTTGACGTTGAACTTCTCGGCGTCCGCCAGCACTTTGCGCAACGCGTTCACGACTGCTTGCAAGCGATCGGCCTGCAGCGTGAGCACCTGAAGCTTCTGGGACACCTGGTTCCATTGTCGTTCGCCCGAAGCTTCGCGCACCGCGAAGTCGCCATCCGAGACGGGCACGAAGCGCAGGCGCTTCATCAAACGGCGCCGTTCGTCACGCACGCTCGCGAGCCGCCCGCTGGCCGCACCGGCTTCGTCATCCATGCCTTCGGCCAGCGTCAAGCGCGCTATCGATAACTGGTTGATGAGCCCTACTACTTGTTCGAGCGCTGCTTTCAACTGCGGGAAGGCTTTGACCCGCGTGGGCCCGTTGAGCACCGCATTGAGCTTGCTCGCCATGCGGCGCGAGCGTTTGATCAACTTACGCGAACGCGTCACGTCGTCGATCACCGCGAACACGCGTTCGTCCTTGGCTTCGTCGCGTGCCCACTCGATGACCATCGGCGGCAGCTCTACGCCACCTTCGGGAACCTCGTCCTCCGTCAAGCGGTCGTAATACACGGCGGGGTCAGTGGTGGTATCCAGGAAGGTCTGAACCTGACCGCGCACGGGATCGTACTCTTCGCGCACGTCCTGGTACAACGCGAGCGCCTTGTCGAACTGCCCCGACCGCAACATCAGGTCCGCGCGCAGTAGGCTGCTGTCCGCGAGCTCCAGACTCTTCGGATCGGTGATGGCGAGCACTTCGAGCGCACGCTGAGCCCGCTGAAAGTCCCCAAGTCGAACGTACACCCACGCCAGCTCGTAGAGCATCGTGGAGAACTCTGGCGACGATCGATCGACGTGGCTGTAGGCCTCGGCCGCTTCGAGGTACTGGTCACGTTCGTGGAACAGGCGCCCGATGGCCATCCACGCGAGATCGACCACGTGCTTTTGCTCGCTGGTAGTGCCAGGCATGCGCGTAACCTTGCGGAACTGTTCGATAGCTGGATCGAAGCTCGCCGCTGCCGAAGGCACCGCGGGTGCCGGCACCGGCGCTCCGGTCTCGGCTGTTGCCGGCTCGGCGGGGGGCGTCGCCGCCAGGGCGGCCTCGACGGCTTCGCGCGTCCTAATCACGCCCAGCAGGTACTGAGCCTGATGCGCGAACTCCGAAGTTGCGGGCAGCGACCCCACGGCCGAGCGAGCAGCGGCATAGTCCTTCTTGGCGAAAAACGCCTTACCGCGCGCGTACTGCAGCGACCCACTCGCGTCGCTGGTGCCGAGCTTGTCGAGACGAGCAAACACCAGGTCCAGAGTGTCGAGCGTGTCCGTACGCAGGGCAATGTCGACGAGTCGGCTCAAGGCTCGCCCCGCGTAGGCATCGTAGGGTCGCGCCGGAGCCCGCTCGATGATCTGACGGTAGTACCGCCGCGCGGACAATAACTGCTCGGACCGGAAGTAGGCTTCGGCGAGCAAGTAGATACCGTCGACCTTGGACTCTTCCGAGACGCTTTGCTGTTGGCTAATCTCGATGACTTTGTTGAGCTCGTCCGTTGCCCCCTCGTAGTCCTTCGTCCGCAGCAGAAGTTCGCCCGCGGCGATACGCTCCGCGATGCTAGGGGGTACGAAACGAACCTTGCCCGCGTTGGCCGCGGTCGCCGCCTTGGAGTCGACCGCGGAGATGGCCGCCTGCGCCTTATCCCGAGCGGCCGAGCTCGAGAGTGCCGCTGCGTTCTGGGCCAGGAGGGTGCCCGGGAGCGCGACCGTGCCAAGCAAGAGAGCAACGTAGCGCATTCACTTGGCTCCCGTACCAGCAGAGAAGCTGCCCGAAGCACCGGTTTGCGTGGTCTGACCCGAGGACTGCGTCTGAACCGGCGCAGGTGCCCCGCCACCGGGCTGCGCCGCGGTGCGCAGCTTCTCGACGTAGCGAATCGCCGGGCGCTGCTCGAGCGGCGTGGTCACGCCGCCTTTCTCCCAGGCAATCGCCTCGAGCTCTACCGTTTTGCCGTCCGTCACCGTGAAGCTGTGGCTCGACTTCACGTCGAAGTTGTAACCGCGGAGGTACGAGAACACCCCGAAGCCATGGCCCTGGAGCTTGATGGCGACCTGCAGCGTGTGGTCGCCGGGCGGAATGGACCCGCTGAAGATAGGAATCTCTTTTTGGGCCGCGAGCGCGCCCGTGTCGTCCTGCTTGTTGTACTGCACCGCCCCGTCGAGCACGAACAGCGCCTTGGTCAGACGAAATGCGTTACTCATGTCATTGCGGAAGCTGATCTCGGCGCGGGCGCCGCCGACGCCACCGGACAGGATCGTGTCGCTGAGCAGGCTCAAGCGTGTGTGACTTCTGCGAATCTGCTCCTTGAGCTCGTCGATACGCTGCTCCAAATCACGCAAGCGAACCACGTAAGTCGCGCCGTCCATCGGTGCACCGGCACCCGCTGGAGCAGCCGCCGGAGTCGTCGCTGGTGCAGGCGTCGCAGGAGTCGTGGTGGGCGCTGCGGTCGTGGTGGGCGCTGCAGTCGTCGTGGGCGCTGCAGTCGTCGTGGGTGCTGCGGTAGTAGCCCCTGGGGCTGCCGGCTGTCCCGCAGCAGCGGGTGGCGTGGCTGCTGGAGTGGTCGACGCTGGTGGGGCTGGTGCACCCGCGGTCGCAGGTGGCGTCTGCGCCCAGACACTCGGGGTGTTGAAGAGCACGACACCGGCGATCACACTCAGAACCTTGACAAGTCGCATAGTTGAACCCTCTCCCTCACCTTGGAAAGCTAGCTCGGCGGACCGGGGACCTGGTTAACGCCTCGCATCGAAACGCCCACAACGTAGTGGAAGGCCTGATGTTCCTTCCGCGGCGTCCAGTTGCCAACAATAATTTCCCTCTCAGCAGAGGGTTCCCGCAAGCCGGCCCACCGACCCTAACGAGAACGCTTCGGCCCACGCTCCGACACGGTCCGGGTAGCGGGCAGGCCTCGGTAACCGAACACCCGGACGAGAGACCGCAATTATAGTCCTAGTACAACGGGTCGCTGCCTGACTAGTCAGCCGCCCGACACAAAATCAGCGGTAAATAAACAAATATCGCCCCCGTTGCGCCCCGAACCCGACGGGGGCTACCGTGGGATTTCAGGCGCGACACTGTAGATCGAATCGCGTGCACGGACGTCGAACCGAAACAGCCCGCTCCAACCGGCAACCCCCGGTCCGTGGAGGAAAAACTCGTCATCTTGAGCCGGTCCGGCACGGGGGTGAGCGAGGTGGCTGATGTGCGCAGCGAGGCCAGCGACGAAATGCTCATGGTTCGTTATCAGCGAGGAGAACGCGAAGCCTTCGCTGAGCTGGTGCGGCGCTATCACGGGCCTATCTACAACTTCTCCATCCGTCAGTTACGCCAGTCGGCGCTCGCAGAAGATGTGACCCAGGAAGTCTTCTTGCGCTTGGTTCAGAAAGCCTCCGAATTCAAACACGAGGCGCGCTTCTCGACCTGGTTGTACACCATCGCTCGAAACTTGTGCATCGATCAGCTGCGCAAGCTCAAGCATCGACGTCACGCATCGCTCGAGCACTCCGGAGACGACCAAGGCGACACCAGCTTGCACGAACGCCTGGCAGACTCGCACCCGGGCACCGACGCCGAACGCGCTGCCGGCGGCAGCGAGGTCGCGCGGGCTCTCACCGCCGCGCTCGAGGCGCTACCCCACGAACAGCGCGAGGTGTTCTTGCTCCGAGAGATAGCGCAGCTTCCGTTCAAAGAAATCGCTCGCGTCACCAACACCGGTGAGAACACCGTGAAGAGCCGAATGCGTTATGCGCTGGATCGCTTACAGCAGGCGTTGCAACAGTTCGAAGAGTACGCGAGGGCGCTCCGATGAATGCGGCTCTCGATTCTGACGTCGCGCTTCGTGATACGGCGCAATCGCTCCGGAGCCTGATGAAACGCCGAAATTTCGCGCTACTGGAGGCGACCGGTGGACTGTGAAAAGTTCGACAGAGTAGTGCTGGAAATGCTCTACGATGAACTCGACGAGCTCACCAGCGCGGCTGCGAAACGCCACATGGATCACTGTTCGCGCTGCGGTTCCATGGGCGCCCGTCTGCGCGCCACGCGCGAGGTCGGCGTCCTGCCCATCCTCACCCCACCGGCAGGTCTCGAGGAACGCATCCTACGTCTCGAACGTCAGGCGCGGCAGGGCTTGCCTCTCAGGCAGCGCGTGGGTCGCGGCATCTCGGTGCTCGCGGGTTACGCCATGCGACCACAGGCAGCCATGGCCGCCCTGTTGGTGCTCATGCTCGGCTCTAGTTTCTTGTTCCTCAGATCGAAACCGGGTGACGCCGACAGCGTGCACGTGACTGAGCGAGGGATCCGCGAGGCGGACGAATCAATCGCCATCGTTCCGCTCCCGGAGGCAGCCGAGAGTCCACCGCCCGCAGGAGATCGCGCGCGCGCCTCGAGCGAGACGAAGAAACCCGCGAGCGCTACGGCGCGCGCCGCCGAGCCGGCGCCGGCAGCCGCAGCGGTAGCCGACGCTCCCACGACCGACCCCAAAGAGGGCGAGGACGCGTACGACCAAGCCATGAGTGCTTACCGGCGCGGAGACTACGCCGCTGCGCAAGAGCAGTTTCAGACCATCGCCGCTGCTGGCGGCGAACAAGCGCCCGCGGCGCACCTGTACGCGGCGCACGCCGCGCGCGACAGCGCTGGCTGCGGCGTGGCTGCTCCGAAGTTCGACGTCGTCAACAGCAAGTTTCCCGGCACCAATGTGGCTCAGGAGGCCGTGTGGCAAGCGGCGACGTGCTATCGCACGCTCGGGCTACTCGACGTGGCTCGCGCGCGGTACCAATTGCTGCTCGACGTGCCCGCCTACGCCGATCGCGCACAGCACGCGCTACAGCGCCTGACCGAACCAGCGTCGGAGGCGGTCGCCGCCCGCAAGGCCGCCGCGCCAGCCGCCGCCAAGGCACCGGCAGCGGCGACCAAGAAGGCCGCGGGCGAATCCCAGGCGAGTCCCCCCATCCGCTCTGGGTTCTGAGACGCCGCGCTGTCTCAGTTCGACGCGCTGCGGACGTAAGCGATGGTGTGGATCGCGTCCACGATGCGCTCGCGATTCTCTGGAGTGAGTTCGACGAAACTCACACCCATGCCCGGATTGCGATTCTCCGAAAGCATGCGGACGGGGTTGATCCATTGCACCTGGCCCAAGAGCACGAACGGCTCGCGCGCGCCGGGCGGCGCGAATCGCAACGTCAACTGCGTGCCCACCTCGAGCGGCTCACGCGTGGCCACGAAAATCCCCATCTCGGAGATGTTGGTGATGTTCGCGTAGAGGAAAGTATCCTCCGTCTCGCAGTCGACGGACCAAGTCACCGGAACCCGTTCCGCGCTTCGCCGGTCGCTCGCTGAGATCGGGCTCTCATCGGCTTCGTCCTTGGTCACATTTCGGCCTTAGCTCTAATCCGTGCCCTTGTCACGCGAAGCGTCAATTCGGCGCTGAACCTCAAGAAATCAGCGACAACCACGGCCGGCCGCCCGCCTCGGCTCAGCGAACCTCGATCACTCCGCCGTCGACGCGATCGTCGTCGTGGCGACCACGCTGCACGGGCAGTCGGCGTTGGCCTCGATACATTCCGAAGTACAAGCGATAGTCACCCGGCGTGAAGTTCGGATCCAAGGTGATGGCGTGTTCATCGACGATGATGTCACCTTTGGTCCACCATCGCATCGGATACTCGCCTCGAAGCGTTTCGTGATCTGCGTTGAAGCGCCGCCCCGATCCGTCGATATGTACGAAGGTCTCCCATTCGTCCACGAACGGGCCCACCACGCGATACACGAGCTCGAGTCGAAACTTGCGACCCGGCAGCACGACGTTGGCGAATGCACCGCCTTCGGTTCGAAGCTGCCAACCTACGACTTCGAGCCGCCCGGCCAGGTTGGCATCGACAGGGTGTGCCACGCGCGGCGCGCGGCTGCGCACCATCGACTCGAGCGGGTTGCTGTTCGGCTCACCCCCTAGACGATTCGAAGCAAGCAGCATCTCGCTGGGGCCGACACCCAGCACCGGCAGGTTCAGCGCGGGACGCGTGAGCCTGCGATGCATCGCGTTTAGCTCGGGCAGGTCGGACGCACGCACCAACAAGAAGCGTCGCTGCTCTTTGGCCTCGAGCCAGCGCGCCGCCTCCAGCGGTGTCGGGAGCCACTCTGGCGACCCGCCCGTGTAGTAAGCGGCGACGCTGCTCGAAACACCGAGCAACCCGAGAGGCTCGCCGGCGTTCGCCCGCGCGCGGTAAGCTTCGAACACTCGCTTCGGCGAAAACTCCGCTGCCAGGCGGGGGTAATACACCAGGCTCAGCAAGAGGCCCGAGGCTACCAGACCGGTGGTGGCGACTCCCGTGCGCGACGGAAAGACCAGCAAGCCAGCACGCCGGCGACTCGCGCGATCCAGCCAATTCACTGCGTGGCGTACGCAGAACACCGCCAGAGGTGCCAGCACTACCAGCGCGGCCAGCACCCACCAGGCGTGCAGCAAGGCCGTGCGCGCCAGCGACCACCATCCCCGAAACACGCTGAGCGACAGGACCCCCTCGCCGATGACGAGCGCCCCGAACCAGGTCACGAGCAAGAGCCAGCACGCGACGAGTCCGAACCACAGGTTGCCAGCATAAGCGGCGCGGAGCGCGGCCAGGTAGGCGCGAAAGTCGCCGATTGCCCCGAAAGCGGGCAGGGCGTCGCGGCGCGTGTGCGTCGCTTCCTGAACCGCAAACGAGAACGTCACGAGCACCAGCAGTGTGCCCGCCAACCAGAAGTGCTGGTGCATCGTCACGAGCGCGACGGGGAAGGTCGATCCGGTGCCGCCGAACGCGGCAAAAGCGCTCTCGGGACGCGCGCGCAGATCGAAAAACAAGAGCACGAGGAGCGCGACGGCCCCGAGCGCCACCACACGCGATGCACGGCGCCGGCGTGTCAGATCCGTGAGCATGAGCCCGATCGCGACCGCGCAGGCCGGAGTCGCCACGAACGGCAGCGTGCCGGTGACTGGAGCCAGCACAGCGTGAGCGAAGCAGCCCGCGACCAGACCCCCCGCCGTGAGCTGCCGCAAGTGCTGCTCGCCGCGCCGTGCGCGGTCTACGGGCGTGAGCAGATATGCGAACGCGAACGGCAACAGCGCGCTCATGGGGAACAGCGCGTGCCCGAGCGCATGAATGACGGCATCGTGCGTGGGCCGAGCCTCGACGATGGCCCGGCTCGATCCTACCCAGATCGAGTACGCTCCCCCCGCCTGGTAAGCGAAGAGTGCGCGTAGACCCAAGGCGACCACCAATGCCGTCGCGACGACCAGCCCGGGGTCGAGCCAGCGGCCCGGACGCGACGCTTCGGAGCGCTCGTGGCTCGCTAGGCGCGCGATGCACACGGCAACGAGGGGGACGGCGACCCCTAGCAGGAGCCCACGGCACCAGAAGCCCGCGAGCAAGCCGAGCGCTCCCCCCAAGAGCCACGGCGCTCGCTGCCAGAGCGTCAGCCGCAGGTCGAGTAGCGCCACGCCGACGCCGCCGAGAGCGAGCGCAAATGCCGCCATCGTGACGCTCTCTCCAGAGAGCAAGCGGGCCTGCACGAAATATAGCGGTGTGACGCACAGTACCAGGGTCGACAAACACGCCGCCCGGGGGTTCGCTAGCCGCGCGACGAGGCCGAACGTCGCGGCGGCACCCACTAGAGCCCACAGCGCGAGAGGCAATCTCGCGGCCCAGTCCGAGAGTCCGAAGAGCTTGAAGCCCAGCGCGATGGACGTGAACGGCAGCTCACCGCGCCCGAGCTCGCGCCGGATCGGGATTTCGTTGACGGCGCCCGGGACGATCAAATCGCGAGCGCCGAGCAGGTGAATGGCAATCCTGCGGGCAAGCTCGGCCGCGTCCACCTCCAGCGGCTCCCAAAGCCCCACGCCGACGAATGTCACCAAGCTCACCACGGCGACGAGCAAGGTGACGGCGCACAGCAGACGGGCGTGGTCGGCGCGGCCACCAGTCGCGTGCGCGTTGCCGGCTGCGGCTTTCGCCGCAAATTGCGACGACGCGCGGGGTGCCGACTCAGG
This sequence comes from Polyangiaceae bacterium, assembly GCA_025937785.1. Classification (GTDB taxonomy): domain Bacteria; phylum Myxococcota_A; class Polyangia; order Polyangiales; family Polyangiaceae; genus JAICQQ01. The sequence continues at coordinate 17,367 of JAICQQ010000080.1, read as the reverse complement.
ATCTCGACCCAGCATACTCCGGCGCGTTTGGTACTCGGTCGGTCACGCTGCGGCAACCCAACCGGTGCTCGGGGGCTGGGGACCCGAGGTTTCGGCGATACCGCCGCGCTTGGGCTGGCTTCGGCGTCCGTATCTGTCACACTCGGCCCCCGCATGCGCTTTGGCACCGTTACCCTGATCGGACGTAGCAACGTCGGCAAATCCACCTTCCTGAACACGGTGCTGGGCGAGCCTCTAGCGATCACCTCGCCGCTGCCACAGACCACGCGCGACGTGTTGCTCGGTGTCGCCCAACACGACGACGCCCAAATCGCGTTCCTCGACACGCCCGGGCTCCACCAACCCAAGAGCGAGCTCGGTCGCCGCATGAACCTGGCGGCGCTGGAGGCGGCGCGCACGACCGACTGCATGCTGTTCATGACGGACACGCGCCGCTTGACCACCAAAGAGACGGGCATCGCCGAACGCGTCGCCGACGAGGACCGCTCGCTCCTCGGGCTGTTGCCGAAACTGGGTCGAGCGCCGGTCGTGCTCGTCATCAACAAGATCGACCTGTTGCGTGACAAGCGCCAGTTGATTCCACTGATCGACGAGTTTCAGAAGTACGCTGAGTTCGCCAGTGTCGTGCCAATCAGCGTGACCCAGAGCGACGGGCTCGAGCGCGTGCTCGGCGCCATCGCTGGGCTGCTTCCCGAAGGCCCCCCAGGCTACGACGCCGACACCCTCACCGATCGACCCGCTCGCTACTTCGTGTGCGAGTTCATCCGAGAACAGGTACTGAACCTCGCCGCGCGCGAGGTGCCGCACGCGGTTGCGGTCTCGGTCGACGAAATCGACGAGAACGAACACGACTTCCGCGCGAGCGCGACGATTCACGTTCAGAAACAGGGCCAGCGCGCGATTTTGGTCGGCAGCGGCGGCAGCGTGATCAAGAACATCGGTATCGGAGCTCGGAAGCGACTGGGCGACCTGTTGGGCAAACGCGTCCACCTCAGGCTCTTCGTTCGCATCACCCCGCGCTGGAAGGACGTACCCCGTCAATTGAACGAGCTCGGCTACGAAGCCGTGGCCTCGCGCGAAACCGCGGGCATCGCCCACGGGCACGGTTGGTCGAACGTCCACAAACGGGGTCGCCAATGATACCTATCGTCGCCGTCGTCGGACGGCCCAACGTGGGTAAGAGCACGCTGTTCAATCGCCTGACAGGTGCGAACCTCGCCATCGTCCACGACGCTCCGGGCGTGACGCGTGACCGACACTATGCGGATGCGCACATCGGCGGCCGAGACATCACGCTGATCGACACCGGTGGTTTCGATCCGACCACCGAGGACCCGATGGGAAAAGGCATAGCCCGCCATGTGGTCGCCGCCATCGACGAAGCCGACGTCATCCTTTGCGTGCTCGACGCGGACGGTCCGCCCACGGAGCCCGATCGCGCGTCGATCGCGCTGTTGCGCAAGAGCGGTCGACCCGTGGTGTACGTGGCCAACAAGGTCGACAATCCCAAGAAGGCCCTCGCCGCCAGCGAACTCTACGAATTGGGGGTGGAATCACTGATCCACGTCTCTGCGTTGCACGGGCGGGGCACCCATGAACTGGTCCGCGCCTTGGTCGATGCGCTCCCCGCGGATGACGGCGAGAGCGACCCCGAGCCCCAGCCCCAGGACGTGCCCCGGCTCGCGCTCGTGGGACGACCCAACGCGGGCAAATCGTCGCTCTTGAACTGCCTGGCGGGTTCCGAGCGCGCCCTGGTGGACAACCTTCCGGGTACCACGCGCGACCCCATCGACATGCGCGTCGAGTACCGTGGGCAGCGTTACATGGTGGTCGACACCGCCGGCGTCCGGCGGCCGTCGAAGGTCGACGCAGGGATCGAGGCCGCCAGCGTGATGCGGTCCCTGCGTGCGATCTCGCGCGCCCATGTGGTGGTGCTGATGTGCGACGCGGCGATCGGCGTTGCCGAACAGGATGCGCGCTTGTTCGGTTTGTGCGCCGAGCGCAAGCGCGCGCTCGTGGTGGGGCTGAACAAGATGGACCTCTTGGACAAGGCTGGGCAGAAGCGTGCGATCGAAACGGCGCGCGAGGCCCTGCATTTCGCACGCTGGGCGCCGCTCGTGAGCCTCTCGGCGAAGACAGGCATCGGCGTCCCGACCCTGATGAAGCACGTGGATACGGCCGCGCGAGAGTTCCGGCACCGGGTGCCCACGGGAGAGCTGAACCGCTTCTTCGAAGAGGTGCTCCAGGCGAGTCCGCCGCCCACGAAAGGCGGCAAAGCGCCGCGCATCTACTACATGACGCAAGCCCGCGTCGCGCCGCCCGTGTTCGTCGCGATGTGCAGCTACCCGCAGCAGATCGCCGAGAGTTACAAGCGCTTCGTGGCCAACCAAATTCGAAAGGCGTTCGGCTTCACTTCGGTTCCCGTGGCCGTCGAATACCGCGAACGCCGTCGCCGCGAGTGAGCCCCGCATCGTGCCTCGCCAACACGCTCCCCTAGGCCCAGCAGCGCCTTGCCAGCCCGAGGCGCATCACAACCGCTAAGACGCCAAGAACGCCAAGCTCACGCCAAGGGACACTTTCTGCCGGTCGCACATTACAGCGCTGGGGCTGGTGTACTGTTCAGCCTGTATGGACCAAACCCGCGAACGTGTGTCACCCCGCGATTCGTCCAGCCTAATAGCGCACGAGGAGTGGGCCGACGCATGCGTGAGTCGTCCATGAGGCAAGAAAATCAGAATCTTGGCGACTCGGCGGTTGAATCTTACAGAACGGTCAGGAACAGGTCAGCGGGTGGGGGCCAGGTAGCTCGCGACGCGGCTGAGCTCCACAACGCCGTGCACGTCCGCCGCCAGCGCCGGCACGAGTACCCGACACGGCACGCTCTCGGGAGGAAACAGCGCGTCGAGCTCCGCCAGGATGCCCTGCTCGGCCGCGGTCACCTGCGCATGTTCTCTAGCCGCTCTGAGCAGCCTTTCGGGGGCGCCCTCGCGGAACCCCTGCCCCAATGATCCCAGCGCTTCGCGGCAGGCCTCGAGGCTCACGGGCTCGGAGAGACTCGGGTGTACGCGGTTCACCACCAGTGCGTTGGCGTTCATCCCGGACTCGCGCAGGCGCCACGCAAAGTAGTGGGCCTCTTTCAAGGCGGTCGGCGTGGGCGTGGCCACGACCACGTATCCGAACTCCGACCCGCGAAACGCACGTGACACATCGGTTGCGCGTTGTCTAAAGCCTCCGAACAGATCGTTCAGTCCCGTCACGAACTCGGCCACTTCCTCGACGAAACCGGTGCCAGTGATCCTGCCGACCCCCTTGAGCACCGCGGCAAGGCCCTTGGCCAGGAGATTCATGCTGAATCTGCCGGACAGCTCCAGGGTCTGCACCAACGCGCGGACGGCGGGGCTGTCGATGGCGTCCATCAAGCGCTCGGGCGCACCCAGAAAGTCGAGCGCGTGGCTCATGGGCGGCGTATCGAGCACGATCACGTCGAAGCGCTCGTCCAGTTTGACCTCGAGCACCTTCTCCATCGCCATGTAAGACTGGGTCCCCGCCAAACTCGACGAGACATATTGGTAGATGCGATTGTCGAGAATGCGTTGCTTGGCTGCGTCACTCGAGGCGTGACGCGTCACGAGTTCGTCGAACGTACGCTTCGTGTCGAGCATCACGACGCTGAGCGGGGCGCGCGCGACGACGCCATAGCGCGCCAGCCAGTCCGGAGAAATCTGGTGTTCGTTCGAGCCGATGGCCGGCAAGCCCAGACTGTTCGCCAATCGTCGCGCAGGATCGATGGTGATGCAGAGAGCACGCGCACCGGCTACCACCGCGTTCAATGCCAGCGACGCTGCCACCGTGGTTTTTCCGACCCCTCCGGCGCCGGCGCACACGACGACACGTTTCTCGACCAAGAGTGGTGCCAAGCTGTCTCGCATCGAACCGTAGGCCCGGTCTAGCACAAGCCGCTCGAATTTGGCCCAAGTCGGTCGATTTGGGCACGCTGAGGCATCATGACTCGCAAAGCCAGTCCAGCCGGTGTTTCCGCCACGAACCGCCACCCGAACCCGGAACGGCGTCGACACAGAAGCCAAAACATGGAGAAAGCACTCGGGCTGCTGCTGGACGCAGCGCGCCAGCGGCAGGGCTATGCAACACTCGTGGTGGCGGACGAGTCGGGCCTCCTGGTGGCCGGCTCGGGCCACTTCGCCGAGTGCGAGGAGCTCGCGGCCTACGCCCCGCTGAGCAACCACCCGCGCCCGCGCAACCACCAGCGACGCGAAGTCGAGAGCTTGATGGTGGATGGGATCAGCGTGTTGGTGACGGGGGTGGATGCCCGCGAGCCAGGCCTCGACGCCATCGTCGCCGGCTGCAAACGGATCCTGGGACGCGCTCGACCTGCCCTGACGGCGGGCCTGATGGCCTAGCAAGTCGCTGACCCACGTGGCTCGCGCCGGGAACGGTTCCGTGCTTAGCCTTCCCGTGATGAGCACGTACGTCGACCTTCACTGTCACTGGATCGCGGGGATCGACGACGGCGCCCGTACCCCCGACGAGGGCATTCAGATGCTGAGAGCGCTCAAGAGCATCGGGTTCTGCGAGGTCGTCGCAACACCTCACATGCGCCCCGGGATGTTCGACAACGAACGTGCCGACCTCGTCGGTGCGTTCGAGCGCATGCAACCGCTGCTCGCCGAGCACGCGGATTTGCCCACGGTCGGGCTGAGCAGCGAGCACTACTTCGATAGCACCGTGTTCGACCGAGTGCTCGCCGATCAAGCTCTACCCTATCCAGGCCAGCGCGCGATCTTGCTCGAATTCTATCCGCTCGCGTTCCCGCTGCATATCGAGCAGCGTCTAGCAGACATCCGACGCCGCAAGCTACTCCCGGTCATCGCACACCCGGAACGCTACCAGAGCGTGTGGAAGCAGCCGGAGATTTTGGAGCGGCTCGTCGATCTCGGCGCCGCCGCCTTGCTCGACGCCGCTGCGCTCGACGGAAAGTACGGCCGCCAACCGAAGCGCTGCGCGCGGGACTTGCTCGAACGCGGCTTGTACCACGCAGCGTGCAGCGACGCACATCGCCCCGCGGACGTGGCGCCGGTGGTCCAGGGCATGAGCTGGATCGCAAAGGAATACGGGCAAGAAGAGGTCGACTTCCTGTTCCGAGAGGGCCCCCGCGCGATCTTGGCTGGTGAGCTGCCGACCTGAAGCCAACGAAAATTTGGCCCAGCGTGGCGGACTTGTTACGCCCGAGCTCACGATGCTGCGACGACTACTCTCGATCGGCTGCGTGCTCGCTCTCGGGGTGTTCGTGCCTGGCACCGCGTCAGCGCGCGTGAGCGCGGAGTCGCGGTACACCAAGGCGCAAAATTACAGCGCAGCGCTCAGATTCCTCCGTGTAGACAAGGGCTTCGAGGTCGTCGAACGCGACGAAGACGCGGCCTACCTGATTTTCCGCTACCCCACACCGGAGCGGAAAGAACAGAACGTGATCGGAACCATCGAGGTGGTCGAGGTGGACCAGAGCGTCACTCTGATCGTGAAGCTGCCTCAAATGCCGCAGTATCACGAACGTTTGTTGAGCGACCAACTGCTCAAGAAGCTGCGCGACGAGTACGGTGCCCCGTCGGCGCCCAAGCAGAAACCGGAAGAGAAACCTCCGGAAGAGAAGAAGCCCAAGAGCGCGCCGAAGCCCGGATCGGAAACCGCCCCCAAATCTTAGTCCCGACCGCGCGCCCGCGCACGGCCTGCGGCGCCGGGGGCGACACGCCACAGCCTCGGACACGATTGTTTGCTGGCTTGGCGCGGCCGCTCACGATACATCACGGAGCAGGCCCCGTATGGATGCCGGAATGGATGCGGCGGGCGCAGCCGCCGAAATAGGCAGATATCGAATTCTCCGTCACCTCGGCCAAGGGGCGATGGGGCGCGTGCTGCTGGCTCAAGATCCGGTGCTCGATCGCGAGGTAGCCATCAAGCTCCTGCGCGACGACCTCAAGATCCCCAGCGATCAGAAGGCTGCCTTGGTGAAACGCATGCGGCAAGAGGCGCGCGCTTCGGCCCGCGTGCGCCACCCCAACATCGTCGCATTGCACGACATGGGCGAAAGCGCCGAGCTGGGGCTGTACCTGGTGTTCGAGTACGCCGAGGGGACGACGCTGAAGCAGCGCCTGGAACACGGCGCGCTCAAGCCCGCGGCGGCGGCACGCCTCGCCCGCGAAATCGGCAGCGCGCTCAGCACCGCGCATCGTGCCGGCGTCTTGCACCGAGACATCAAACCCGACAACATCATCCTGACCGAGAACGGGGCTAAAATCGCCGATTTCGGCATCGCACGCGTCCCGGACTCGACGCTCACGAAAGACGGCGGCCTGCTCGGCACGCCCGCCTACAGCTCCCCGGAGTCGATCGCGCGCGGCACCTTCTCTCCCCTGAGCGATCAGTTTTCGATGGCAGCGACGCTGTACGAGGCAGTGGCGGGGGTGAGAGCGTACCCTGGCCAAGACGCGGTCGCCGTCGCCACCAAGATCTCCACCGAAGCGCCACCCCCGATTGCGGCGCAGCGCGGCCTTTCACCCAAGGTCGACGAAATCCTGAGCCGCGCACTTTCGCGGCTGCCGGAGCAGCGCTACCCGAGCGCGCGGGAGTTCGGTGAGGCGTTTGCAGAGGCGCTCGAGCACGAGCGCCGCACGTCGCTAGCCACCATTCCCGATCAGCGCCACGTCGAGGCTGCGGTGGCTGGCTGGCAGCGCTCGCGCACGCACGTGGCTGTCGGAGGCGCCGCGGTGGGTGTGCTGTTGACGATCGCAGCTTTCCAGCTCACCGCGCGCTACAAGCCAGAAGCCACGGGGCTTGCTCCGGCGAGCGCGCAGCCCCCCGCCGAGCCACCCGCGGCGTCGGCGGCACCGCGGCCGATCGGCTGGCTCGCAGAGAGCCCGCCGAAGCCGCGCACGAAGGCCGGGCTCAACGCAGCAGCGCTCGAGGCACCGGAGTCGACGAGAGCCTCCGAGGAAGCCACGAGCACGAAGCCCAAGAGCGGCGCAGGGGCGACCGCCGGCGACCCCGGTCCCGCTCAGGATCGCAAGGCGGGCGACGACGCGAGGGATTAGGTGGTGGCGTTCGCGAGGCGTAGCCCGCACACGAGAAGCCGTGGACCATCTGGCTCGACGCGCGGCTCGGCGCTCGCGGCCGGCGCGTTGATACTCGCTTCGTGGTGCGCGCTGCCCCGCGTTCAGCCCGCGCGCGCCGCGGCTTCCACCTCCGCCCTGCCAGGCTGGCTCGCGGCGCGCGTCGTCACGTTGAAGGCCCCGGAGCCGAGCATGATCCGCATCCCCGCGGGCCGCTTCGTGATGGGGTCGTCGCTGAAGGCGATCATGAGCGCCGCGGAACTCTGCCAACGGCAAGCGCCGAGCGAGGTGTGCCGACCTCGCGCGTTTGCCGACGAGCAACCACTGCACAACGTCGAGCTGTCGAGTTTCTGGCTGGATAGCACGGAGGTAACCGTCGCTGCTTACCAGCGTTGCGTCGAGCAACGGCGCTGCGCGGCGCCTCCGTACACGGAAGGGGCCTTGCGCTTCTGGAAACCCGAGTATCCCGTGAGCCTGGTCAGCTGGGAGGACGCAAAAGCGTTCTGCACCTGGCGCGGCGCCAGGCTGCCCACGGAGGCGGAATTCGAGCGTGCCAGCCGTGGCGTCTCCGGGCGTCAGTTCCCCTGGGGTGACCTCTACAACTCGCGTCTCGCCAACCACGGCCGCTACGGCGTCGCCGACACCGATGCTCGAGACGGCTTCGAGGAGCTGGCCCCCGTAGCCTCGTATCCCGAAGGGCGTACGCCGGAAGGATTCCTGGATCTCGCTGGCAATGTCGCCGAATGGGTGTTCGATCGCTATGCCCCGGCCTATCCGGAACAGACCCTGCGCAATCCAGCGGGGCCGTCGGCGTCATCGAGCAATGTCCACCGAGTCGTGCGTGGTGGCCATTTCAAGAGCGCCCCGGTTTGGCTGCGTGGCGCCGCCCGCGACAGCCAGACGCCCGGGCAGCGCGTCCCCCACCTCGGATTTCGCTGCGCTCGAGGATCCGGGGCACGAAGCTCCGCCCCCTCAGATACCGGGTGAGACAGCTTGCCCCGACACCTTCACAATCATAGGCTGGCGGCTCAGTCGCGTGCTCAAGCTTCCGATCCATCCGTTGACCCGCTTCGTGGTCGTCAGCCCGCACTACCCAGAAAACGTGGGAGCATGCGCCCGCGCGCTAAAAACCATGGGCTTCACCCGGCTGGGGTTGGTCAGCCCCGGCAGCATTGCCCAGCCCGACCACGAGATGGCCGTGAAGATGGCGGTCAGGTCGCTCGACGTGCTGGCCGAGACGCAGCTGTTCGACAATCTGGACGAAGCCATCGTCGGTGCCGGGCTGGTGGTTGCGACGACGGCGCGCCGCGGCGTGAGCGGTGTGCTGTCGCCCCGCGAAGTGGCTCAGCGCGCGCTCGACCATGCTGCTCGCGGCCAACAGATCTGCTTCCTGTTCGGCAACGAAAAGACGGGCCTGTCCAAGGACGATCACTCGCGCGCGGAGCTGATGCTGCGCATTCCCATGGCCGCGGATCAGCCGTCGATCAACCTGGCGCAATCCGTACAGATCGTGGCGTACGAGTTGTTCTGCGCGGCGCTCGAACGCCGGGGACACGTTGCATGACGAGATACACTGCATGACGATCGTGGATCTGCGCTCCGACACCGTGACGCAGCCGAGTCCGGCGATGCGGCGGGTGATGGCGGAGGCAGAGGTCGGCGACGACGTGTTCTCCGAAGACCCCAGCGTCCGGGAGCTCGAGGCAGCGACAGCAGAGCTTCTGGGTAAGCCGCGCGCACTGTTCGTCCCCTCGGGGACCATGGGCAACCAGCTGGCGCTCCTCACTCAGACACGCCCCGGCAATCAGGTGGTCGTCGGCCACGGCGCGCACATCGCGTGCTACGAGGCGGGGGCCGGGGCGGCGTGGGCGGGCGTGCAATTTGCTGTCGCGGGGCAGCGCGGCTGTTTCGACGCCGACGAGTTCGAGCAGGTGCTGACCCCCCAGAGCGCGCACGCGCCAAAGAGCGTGCTCGTGTGCCTGGAGAACACGCACAATCACTCGGGGGGGCGCATCTTTCCGGAGCGAGACGTGCTCGCCATCAGCGCCGTAGCCCGCAAGCATGGGCTACGGTTGCACCTGGATGGCGCGCGGCTGTGGCACGCCAGCGCCGCGACCGGGATCGAAGCCGCCAACCTGGCAGCCCCTTTCGATAGCGTGTCAGTCTGCTTTTCGAAAGGCCTCGGCGCTCCTGTCGGTTCGGCGCTCGCAGGCGACGACGCCTTGATTCGAGAGGCGTGGCGCTTCCGGAAGATGCTGGGCGGCGGCATGCGCCAGGCGGGGGTGCTGGCGGCAGGCGCACTCTTCGCGTTGCGCCACCAGCGGGACACGCTGGTGTACGACCACGAGAAAGCGAAGAGCGTCGCGGCGATCCTGCGCGACGGCGGCTTGACCGTGGTCGAACCGGACACCAACATCGTCATGATTCAGCTGACAGCGCCCGCGCACACGCTCGTGGAGGCTTGTGGCGAGCAAGGCGTGCTGTTCTTCGCGATGGGAAGCCACCTGGCACGCTTGGTGCTGCATCGCGACGTCAGCTCGTCGGAGGCGATTCGAGCCGCGCACGTCGTCGTTCGCTGCCAGCGCGAGCTCAGCCGTCCGAAGTCGTGAGGCCATGCCGACGGCGTCGCTCAATCCACTCGTGCGCAGAGCAAGACACCTCGTCTGGTGGTGCTTGGTCTTCGTGTGCGCGTGCGCCAGGCAGCACTCGACCCCGTTCATGAACGGACGGGCCGAGGCCGAGCGTCACTATGCACACGGCCGTTACTCACAGGCGGCTGCCGCTTGGCGCGAAGCGGCCGAACACGCCGAGCACCAAGATGACCGAGTCGAAGCGATCTACCGAGCCGCGGCAGCTCATCAGCGCGCCCGAGACACGCCGGCTGCTCGGGCTGCCTATCTCGAAGTCCTGAGGCTCGCCCCCAAGGGGCCGCGAGCGGCGCGCGCGGCCTTCGAGCTCGCGTGGCTCGACATCGAGGGCGGAGACCCCGTGCGCGGTGAGCGTGCTCTGCTCGAGCTGACGCTGCGCTACCAGGACTCGGCCTTGGCGGGGCGCGCCTTCACCGGACTCGCGCGGCGCTACGAGAACCGCGGTGGTCCCAGCGCCGTGCTCGCGCTGATCGAGCAGATGCTCCCCCAGCTCGAGCAACCCGAACTCGCCGAGCAGGTCCGGTATGCCCAGGGCCGTCTACTCCGAACAACGGGCCAAACGGAGCGCGCTCGTCGTGTATTTTTGGAGCTCGCTGAGGACTTTCCCTACCCCCAGGGAGCGTACTGGGAGGACGCCCTCTGGCACGCGGCGGACATCGAGCGCGGCCAGGGCAGCCCGCGGGCCGCGCTCAGCCACCTGGAACGCATGCTCAGAGAAGTCGAACCGGCACACTTCCAGGGAAGCTATGCGCGCACGCGTTACGCGGAAGCGCAATACCGAATCGCTGAGATCTACCGCGATGACCTGGCGCAACCCGACCGAGCGCGGGCCGAGTTTCGCAAGGTGTACGACGAGCATCCGACGAGCCTTCTGCGCGACGACGCCCTCTGGTACGAGGCGCTGATCAGCTGGAGTGACGGCAAGCCGGGCGTGAGCTGCAACCCGCTCCGGCGACTCGTCACCAGCTTGCCCGAGTCGCGGTATGCGCCTTGCGCACCGCTCTTGTGCGACCAGATTCCGGCTTCTGAGCGCAGCTGCCGTCCGTACATCCGGCGCACCCTCGAGGTCCACGGTACTCCCGCTCCGAGGATCCGCCCTGGCGCCCCCACTCAATCGTCGAAATAATCGTCTTCGAGGTCCTCGCCGACGGGCTCCTCGTCGTCTTCTTCCTCTTCGTCTTCTTCCTCGTTGTTCTTATTCTCGGTTTTCAGGTCGATACCGTACTCGCCGAGCTGGGTTTCGAGCAACTCGAACAGCTCTTCCACGTCCTCACCGCTCCACTCGTCGAGGACATCGGTGAGGAATTCGAAGAGGTCACCACTATCGAGGCGGCGCTCGATTTCTTCGACTTGCTCCTCCGTGAAGGCTTCGAGAATATCTTCACGAAGTGACTCCGTGTCATCCTCCTCCATCGCCTCTTGAGCTGAAACTCGGATTTGGCGCACGGCGCGAGTATCGAGGTAGACTTCCATGGCTTTCGTCTTTTTACGTCGCTTTCGCTCGCCTTTAGACGAAGGTTTACGCAGTCGTCAAGGCCACTCGTCAACTGTCATGACCGAAGACCGAAGTCAGTGTAATCAAGAGTGTGGGGCTTCGACGTCATGAAGGCCATTTTCGTGGCATCTTTCGTGCCTCTGCCCGCGGGCATCGTCGCCTTGACGCTGTCGGCCTCTGCAACCGCAGAAGAGCCACAGGCCCAGGCCACCCGGCCACCGCCAAACAGCCTCGAATACTTAGTGACGGGCTTGGCGTTGAGCGCGGAGACAGTCGCCTCGCCGGCCGACATGTGCCCGGACGACGAGGCGACCCCCTGCATCCTGGAGCGAGGTTTGGGCCTCGGGATCCGCGCTGGCTATCGCACGCGAGGTGCCTGGTACGCTGGCGGGGCGTACGAGTTCTCCCGGCATGAATCGTCGAATCTGCTCCGCCTCGCGATCATGCAGCAGCTGCGCGCAGAGGTTCGATACTACATGGACCTCGGAACTAGGGCGACACCCTACCTCGGGTTTGGCGTCGGCGCGGTGATCTACGGCAACGAGTGGGGCGCCGATACGGGTGGCGTCGCGGGGATGTTAGGGCCCGGCATCGAGTTCGCGGTCACCCCGGAGCTGTCGGTGGGGGCCGCCCTGTTTTACCGGCCGATGGTGCTGAGGGCCTACGAAGATACCGCCGACCAACGCCGAGCCGACAACCTCTTTGGGTTCGGAACCACCCACCTGGTAGGACTCGAGCTCATCGTCGAACTGAGGGACCCCCTCCCCCGTTGGTGATTCCATAAACGATTCTTACGCATTGTGGACTTGACTCGGTGAGGCCGGCGAGGTTCCCCTTGCAGCGTGAAGTGCGACCGCTGTGGGCGCGACAACCCAGACCATATGCGTTTCTGCCTCGACTGCGGAAACCGCTTGCCCGCCGCCGAGGCCCAACCCGCTGCACACCACGAGGCGCTACCGGCGAATCCCGTGCCTTCGCAGCAGGTGCCGCCCGCGTACGCGACCTTGCAAGCCACGGCTTTGGCAGCAGAGCCCGCCGAGCACGTGTGCGCTTCGTGTGGCACGCACAACCCCGGGACCAGTCGCTTCTGCTCCGCATGCGGCGCCAAGCTGGCTCAGGATCACTCGGGCCACAGGGCCGGCGGCACCGCCGCCGCACTCGGCACCACAATGTGCGCGCGCTGCCGCGGAGCGAACCCCGTTGGTATGCGCTTCTGCCAGTTTTGCGGAGCGTCCTTGCCCGTGGGCAGCGCGATGGCCATTCCAGCGCCGAAGGCGGCTTTGGTAGTCATTGGTCAGGACGGCACGCCCGGTCGTCGCTACCCCATCATCGAGGGCCTCTGTCAGATCGGCCGCGCAGAAGGATCACTTCAACTAGCCAATGATCCGTATGTATCTCCGAGGCATGCACAGCTCATTTATCGAAGCGGTCAGTTCTTCATCCAAGATCTCGACTCGCTGAACGGGATTTTCGTTCGACTGAAGGGCCCACTGCCCATCGAACACGGTGACTTGGTCCTTATTGGCCTCGAGGTGTTAAGGTTTGAACTCGTGAGCGAAGCCGAACAGCGCTTGGGCCCAGCAGCGGAGCAGGGGACGCAGGTCTTCGGGTCCCCGGCAACACCGCGACCAGCACGCTTGATTCAGTGCACCGTGGAGGGTGTGGCGCGGGATATTTTCTTCCTATCCCGAACAGAAACGGTCATCGGCCGTGAGGCTGGTGATATTGTGTTCACGAGTGACCCTTTCATGAGCCGCAGGCACGCCGCCATCACGCGCGATCCTAGAACCAACGTTTTCACTCTCCGAGACCTCGGTTCTTCGAATGGCACGTACCTCCGAATCCGCGGGGAACGTTCCGTGGGCAACAACGATCACATTCGGATCGGCCAACATCTATTTCGGCTAGAGATTGAAGGTGGGGCGGAACGGCGATGAGCGCGGCAGAAGCTGGCGAGATCTGTCTCCGTGTATTCGGTCGCACCGACGTCGGTCAGGTGCGTGAGCACAACGAGGACAATTTCCTCGTCGGTAATCTGAGCACGGGGGGTCGCAGCTTGATGGAAGCGGACCGCGAGCAGCGCGTCGGAGCTCGTGGCACGGCCCTCGGGGTGTGCGACGGCATGGGCGGTGCGGCCGCGGGCGAGGTGGCCAGTCAGCTCGCCGTCGACATCATCTACGAAAAGCTTTCCGAAGGCGCGCCACCCAAGGACCATGACGAGCTCGCGCGACGACTGGTGCACGCCGTAGAAGAAGCCGGCGTGCGCATCTTCAACGAGGCTCGGGCCGACCGCACCCGCCGCGGCATGGGCACCACGGCCACGGTCGCAGCGCTGATGGATGAGCGCCTGTTCGTGGCCCAGGTCGGCGATAGCCGCGCCTATGTTTTGCGCGAGGGGAAGCTCGTACAAATCAGCCGCGATCAGTCGCTCGTCAACCAGCTGATCGAAGCTGGTCAGCTGACCGAAGAAGAGGCCGAGACCTTCGAGCACAACAACATCATTTTGCAAGCGCTCGGAACCGCGGAAAGCGTTCAGGTCGACCTCACCTACGTCGATCTTCGGGAGGGAGACACCCTCATGCTCTGCTCCGACGGGTTGTCCGGCATGATCCGAGCGGACGAGATCCGTGAGGTACTCTGTTCCCACGCTGATCCGCTCGCGGCTTGCAAAGAGCTCACCGATCGCGCCAACAGCGCGGGCGGCCACGACAACATCACGGTGATCGTCGCAAAGTTCGACAAGGGATTGCCCAAGCTGAAGAGCGACGACGTCCTCGCCTACCAAAAGTATGCGCTGCCGGATGTCGGTTCCGACGACTTCGCGCGCACCGAGCCCCTCTCGGCCGACGACGTCGAGACCGGTCCCATCAGCGACGAAGCAATGCGTGAATCGCGCCGCCTGCGCGTCGCTCACACCATGGTAGGCGTCGCCAACCCCCTGGCAGAAGCGATGGAGGTGCCGGCTTCGGGCAGAACCCCGGGGGCTGCCTCGCTGCGTCCCGGCGGCTACTCCGCCGACGATGAACCGGTGCAGATCCCCACCACCGGGCTGCCGCCGGCTGCGGTTGGCTTCATGGTCCTGGGCGCCATGATCGTGGTGGCCGTAGCGGGCTTCCTTTTGCTTCGCTAGTGTGGTGAGTCTGGGATTCGCATGCTGCGGCGCGTCCTGTGGCTACTCCCCACGCTGTTCTTGGTTTCCCTCGCGGCCTTCCAGTTCCTCGCCTGGACCTTGCCGACGCCGGTCCAGCGTTACCGCGGCGAGCTGCCTCGGTCGGCACCGCTGCCGGTCTTCGTCAACCTGCACCCCGACAACGCCCGCGAGCTCGCGCTCCGACTCATGCGGCGCGTGTCAGAGGGCAGCGACCAGCGAGCTGCCGAGCAACTGGCCAAGCTGGGAGGCGCGGCGCTACCCCACATCCTGCCTCGCTTCGACCAGCTGAGCCCCACCGAGCGCGGCCGCGTAGCCCTGGCGCTGAAGCCCCTCGCCGTGCGTATGGGCGTCGCCACCCACCTGGAGCTCGGTGACCCAGACGCAGCGAGTTTGTTCTGGACCCGCTTCTGGCAAGACCGAGAACTGGACTTTCGTCCCATCGTGGTCCGGCGCCTGGTCAAACGACTCACGGAGCGTTCGCTGACGCTGCGGCGCGACGATGTCATTCAGCTCGACACGTACGCGCTGCCAGAGTTGGTGCAGGCGCTCGGACGCGTGCGCGACCGCGCGGACGTCGAACGCGTGCGCCGGCTCGGCCTACTCTTGGCCCACATCACGCAGAAGGATTGGCACCTGGGCGCCGACCCCAGTGTCAGCGATGCTCGGCGGTTGGTCGCGATCTGGCAGGATTGGTGGCTCTCGGAGGGCCCGAATTACGTCGCGTTGGACGGCATCTCGAAGGCGATCGCGACGGTGACTCAGACACGCTACGGGGCCTGGTTGCGCGGCTTGCCCTCGGGGTTCGCAGCACGTGGAGGTACCCCCGCGCTCGCGCGCTCGCTGCCTCATGCCACCCTGTTGACGCTGCTTTTGGTCGCGAGCGGCGCTTTCGGCGGCTACCTCTTGGGCGCGGCCGCCGCGGTCGTGGGCGTCGCCCGGCAAGGACGGACGTCACGACTTCTCGGCGTCACCGCGTTCCTGGGCCTGCTCGTGCCCTGTCTGGTGCCCACGCTGAAGGCGGGCGGGAAGGGCGGCCTGTTCGCAGCTGCGTTGCTGATGATCGCCTTCGGGTATGGAGCCGCGTACCTCTACCAGAGGGCAGCCACGTTGAGCCGGCGCGGCGCTCCCTGGTGGCCGCAGCGGACCGCCACCGCCGCAAGCATGCTGGCTGTCTTGCGGGAATCCGCGGGGGCCGCCGTCGGCTTGCTCGCTGGCAGCTTGCCCGCTTTGTTCGTGGCAGCCACCGTCCTCGAGACCGCCTTCGACCTGCCCGGGCTCGGACAGAGCACGGTGCACGCAGTGCGCCTGGGCGACGCCGAGTGGCTCATGGTGTGCGCGCTCGTCAGCGCCGCGATCACCGCGCTCTTGCAAACGCTGAGTGATTCACTGGCTGCAGCGCTCGGCTATCGCCCGTCGGTCGGCGCCAACCCTTTGGCGCTCGAGAACATGCGATGAACGACGACTTCATCAGGGCGCTCGCGCGTACGGCGGGGTCGGCAGGGGGTGCCATGCTGATCGCAGCGCTGGTCACGCTGGTTTTCGGCACGCTCGCAGCCCGAAGGGGCGGCATCTACGACGACGTGCTGCGGCGCTCTGTGGAGTTCGCGGGTGCGCTGCCGGTGCTCGTGGCGATACCGCTGCTCGCACGCCTATGGCCGCTGGCGCTGACCAGCGCCGTCATTCTCGGAGTTCACCAGGGTTTGTGTGTCGCCTGCATGTTTCGAAACGAGCTCGAGCGAGCGGCCGGCGAGGGCTTCGTGATCGCCTCACGGTCACTCGGCTTCGGTGCCCGCCGGACGCACCGACGCCACGTGCTCCCATTCGCCCTGCCGCTCGTACTCGTGGGGACCCTGCTCGTGGCGCCCAAGGTCGTCGGCGTGGAAGCGGCGCTCTGTTACGCTGGCCTGGACAAGGGTGCGAGCCTAGGCGGTTTTCTGGTGGTGCGGGGGGGGGTGGTTGGGGCGGTCAGCGTAGGCCTAGGGCTTGGAACGCTGCTCATGCTTCACCATTGGACCGAGCGCCTGATTGGCCGGCTTCTCCACGGAGAAGCCCTAAACCGGCGCCACCAGTCTTGCGAAGCCCCGGGAACCGACTAGATCGTCAGGCGATGGCTCTCACCAAGGTCACCGAACAAACCTTCGAAAACGAAATTTTGCGCAGTGAGCTGCCCGTGCTCGTCGAATTCGGTGCCGTGTGGTGCGGGCCGTGCAAGACGGTGGCCCCCGAGCTCGAGGCGCTGGCGCACGAGCTCGCGGGTAAGGCCAAGATCGTCACCATCGACATCGATCAGTCCCCGATGATAGCGCGCGAGATGGGGGTGCAGTCCGTTCCTGCCTTCGTGGTGTTTCATCAGGGCCGCCCTATCGGAGGACGCGTCGGCGCCATGCGCCGGCAGGAGCTGCGGCAGATGCTCGAGCCGGTGCTGCCGCGAGCCGCTGGCGCCATCAAGCCAGAAGAGGCAGTTCAACTCCTGCGCCAAGGGCGCATCAGCTTGGTCGATACTCGAGAGAAGCCAGTCTACGATCGCGCGCACCTGCCGGGTGCCGTCAACATTCCGCTCGAAGAGATCGAGACGCGGTTGGCCGAGCTCCACATGCTACCGGGCGCGCCGTTGGTCTATTGCAGGGCCGGTGACAAGACCAAAGAGCTCGCCGATCGCATGAACCGCCAGGGTGTTCCGCTATCGTTCCTCGAAGGCGGCGTGCTCGGATGGGAAGCGTCCGGGTTCGGGCTCGAGCGTCCCAACTAGGGCCTGTCCCTGAATTGGACGATGGCCCCGTGAACGTGAACGTGAACGTAAACGTCCCCGTGCCCGAAGAAGCGCAACCGATGCCGAGGTGGGGCCGATGGCTGGAGCATGAGGCTCGATCATGAGGGATTGGAAGTGTATCAAGTCGCGCTGGATTTGCTCGTTATCGCGAACGCGATCATAGAAGGACTACCGCGAGGACG
>JAICQQ010000413.1 GCA_025937785.1 Polyangiaceae bacterium | reverse complement strand
GACCTCGGCGACGGCTTCGTCAGAAATCGGGCTACTGTCGCCGAAAACGACGTTGCGGGGCAGCTCATCTGGTTCGAGCACGGCCCGCAACGCCGCACCTGTCTTGGCGTCGAGACAGGCAACGTGGTGCAGCAGGATCTGGTTGCAGAAGCTGCTTGCGTCCTGTCGACCATGACTGATCACCGCCGGTGCTCGCGTCGCGATGCGCAGCACCCCGTCGTCCTTCCAAAAGAACTGGATCCCCGATTGACGGCACAGGCGTTCGACCTCTGCCCGTTGGGTGGTGCGGAAGAACGACTGCCAGCTCACGTCGACACCGGGGATGAAGTTGCGAATGTAGCTGAGCCCGACGCGGGCAAACCGTTGCGCCAGATCGCGGTCAAGCGCAGTGAGCACGCGGCGACAATCCACGATCGGGGTTTCGCCGCCCTGGCACCTCGCCTTGCCGCAGAAGAACAGTTGTCGCGTCGGCAATCTCGGCGTGTGCGACCCTTCGTTGTGAAACAAGATGGCGCGATCGTTGGGGTATCGTGTCGCGTCGTACACGAACTCGTGCGTGCTTCGTTTGACCAGGTCACCGTAGCCCGACTCGAGGCGCTCACTGAGCGACTGCGCCGCGCGCTCGAACGCCGCTTCGTCGGGCACGTCGAAGCCTCGCAACAACACCGCCCCTGACTCACTCAACGCTTCGTTTAGGCGTTGGCGCTGCGTCTGCATGAAGTCGGGCACGCCCTGACCCGTCTTCTGAGGCGTGAGGAGCAGCGGGAACGGCACCGCCGCGCCAGGTTCGACGAGTCGAACGGGACTCAACGACCACTCGGGCATCTGTGAAACTTCCATGGCTCCGTCTCCTTCGAACAGCCGCTACTCACACGGCGTCGATGCTCGCTCGCACGTTTCGCGTGCCGACGTCGCTCCCACCTCCTCGAACCGATTCGGCGACGATGCCGAACACGGTGTCGAGCTCGTTCTGGGTGATGATCAAGGGCGGCAGAAAGCGCAGGGTGCTGCCCTCGCGGCCACCGAGCTCCACGATCAAGCCCCGGCGCAGGCAGGCTGCTTGAATGGCCAGCGCGCGCGCTCTGTCCTGCGGCGACCGACCGAGGTGGTCACGCTCTGCGGTAGGATTCACGATTTCAACACCGATCATCAATCCGCGCCCCCGTACGTCGCCGATCTCCGGATGCGATTGCTGGAGCTCCTGCAGCTGCGACTGAAACCTTCGGCCGAGTTCTGCCGCGTGCATGTCCAAGCGCTCGGCGCGGATGTAACGCATGGCGGCGGTGCCACCTGCCATGCCGAGTTGGTTGCCCCGAAACGTCCCCGCGTGAGCGCCCGGTTGCCAGGTATCCAGCGACGCGCGATAGACCACCACGGACATCGGGAGGCCGCCGCCGATCGCCTTCGACAAGACCACGACATCCGGGACGATGCCGGCGTGTTCGAAGGCGAACATGCGACCCGTTCTACCGAGTCCGGTCTGCACCTCGTCCACGATCAGCGGAATACCGAGGCTTTGAGTCAGCGACCTGATCTTTCTGAGCCACCCCGATGATGCAGGGATGACGCCGCCCTCGCCCTGGACCGCTTCCAGAATGATGCCCGCAGGTTTGAGTATGCCGCTTTCTGAGTCGTTCAGAACGCTCGTGATGTATTCGATCCCCGCCCGCTCGCCGGCTTCACCGCCGAGACCGAATGGGCAACGATACGCGTAGGGATAGGGAAGAAAGTGCACGTTCGCCATGCTGCCGCGGATGGCCTGCTTGGGCGCAAGGCTGCCCATCAGGCTGAGCGAACCGTGAGTCATGCCGTGGTAGGCCCCGTGAAACGCGAGGATCGTGTCTCGACCGGTCGCGGTCCGTACCAACTTGAGGGCAGCCTCGACGGCGTCCGAACCTGTCGGACCGCAGAACTGGATCTTACCGTATCGGGCGAGCTCTTCGGGCAGCAGCGAAAACAGCTCGCTCACGAACTCGTCCTTGATGGGTGTCGTCAGGTCGAGCGTCTGCATCGGGACTTCGTCGCGCAAGGCGCGCTGAATCGCCTCGACGACGACCGGGTGGTTGTGCCCCAACGCCAGGGTCCCTGCCACGGCCAAGCAATCGATGAAGACGCGGCCTTCGACGTCTTCGACGTAGATGCCCTTCCCACGCTTCAACGCCAGGGGAATGCGCCTGGGATAGGTGCGCGCGTTGGATTCGTACAACTGCTGTCGCACCAAGAGCGGGTTCTCTCGAAACGAATACTGCGACACGGTCGCTTCATCGCGACCCAGCCGTGACGAGTCGCTGACCTTGATGTCTATGCTTTGCATGCTTCCTCCAGGTTCACACCTTGCGTTTCGCGAGGCCTTCTTCGCCTTCGAGTTGATCGAGAATAGACGCGAGATCGTCGGAGCTCGCCGACGGCCGCGCCATCGATTCGAGGCGCTCCGCCAGCGCCTTCACCGTCAGGACCTCGAACATGGCTCGAAGCTCCAGCTCTACCCCCAACTTAGCTCGCACGCGCGAGGTGACCTTCACGGCCAACAGCGAGTTCCCGCCCAAGTCGAAGAAGTTGTCAGTCACGCCCACGCGCGGCACCGCCAGCACTTCCTGCCAGATCGCGCAGAGCTCGCGCTCCAGCTCCGTCTGCGGGGCCACGCTGCCCGCTTCGCTCGTCGCAGCCTCTGGGGCGGGCAGCCACCTGCGATCCAGCTTGCCGTTCGCGTTCAGCGGCAACTGCGCGAGCACCACGTACTGCCGCGGCACCATGTAGTCCGGAAGCTCGCCAGCCAGCGCCTCGCTCAAGCGCTGGCGCACCCTTGCCAGCTCTTGACTTGCCAACGCAGGCCCGGGCACCACGTACGCGACCAGCCGCTTGTCCTGCGACTCGTCGCCCACTGCCAACACCACCGCTTCCCTCACCCCGGGGTGCGCCTGAAGGCGCGCCTCGATCTCACCGAGTTCGATCCGTTGCCCTCGGATCTTCACCTGCTGGTCGCGCCGGCCCACGTATTCCAACGCGCCGCCCTCGAGCTGGCGGCCCAGATCACCGGTGCGGTACAGCCGCTCCCCGCCAGCCTCGCTCAGCGGATTGGGTACGAAGCTCTCTGCTGTGCGCGCCGGATCGCCCAGGTACCCTCGCCCGACGCCGATGCCAGAAACGCAGAGCTGCCCCGTCACTCCGCGCGGCACCAAACCCAGGTGCTCGTCCAACACGTACACGCACGTGCCCACCATCGGACGCCCGATCGCCGCTTGACCCACGCGCGTCTTCAGCGACGTGGCGTCGACTCGCTCCAGCGTCACGTCGTCGGAGCATTCCGCTGGCCCATACGCATTCACCAGCCCCACGCCCGGGTAGCGCTCTCGCCAACGCTCCGCTAGCCGCGCCGGCAGCCCTTCGCCTGTCGCCAGCAGCCACCGGAGCCCGAGCGCTCGCGCATCCGGAAGCTCGTCGCTCGACAGCGCCAGCTCGAGCAGGCTCGGCACGATTTCGAGCACCGTGATCCCTCGATCCGCCACGTACCGAAATAGCCTCACCGGATCCTGGGCTACCTCGTCGCTCACGATGTCGACCGTCGCCCCGCATAACGGCCCCAAAAGCAGCTGCCAGATAGAGATATCGAAGCTCTGCGCAGCCGTCTGCGCTATCACGTCCCCCTCACCCAGCTCGAGGTACGGAACCTTGCTCAACTGGTTGTTGAGCATGCCCGCTTGTTCCACCATCACCCCCTTCGGCTTGCCCGTCGAACCGGAGGTGTAGATCACGTACGCCAAGTGCCGCGGGCCCGTGACGACGCCCACGTCGTCCGCTCTCGGCTCCGAATGCTCGAGATCTTCGAACGGCACCACCCGTAGCGGCTGGGACATTCCGACGACCGCTCGCTCCACCGCGCGCCGGGTCCGCTCCGTGGCCAGCACCACCCGCGCACCGCTCGCCTCCAAGCACTCCGCGAGCCGCGCCTCCGGATAACGCGGATCCAACGAGAGGAATCCCGCCCCTGCCTTGAGGATCCCAACCATCTGCGCCACGAGCGACAGCCCTCGCTCCGCCACCACCGCGACTACGTCGTCCG
>JAICQQ010000109.1 GCA_025937785.1 Polyangiaceae bacterium | reverse complement strand
GTGGTGCAACTCGACCTCGAGCAGTGTTCACGGTTGCTCGTCGTGGTTCACCATTTGGTCATCGACGCGGTGTCGCTCAGGATCCTGGTCGAGGACCTTGGCCAAGCGTATCGCGACCTTCTGGAATCCAGGCCGGTAACGCTGCCACCCGCGGTCGCTTCCTACCAGGACTGGGCGAACGCGCTGGTCGAGTACGCCCGATCTACGGGCCTTCAGGAGCAGCTTCCCGTGTGGCGCGAGGTCGTTTCGAAGCAAGACGGACCATGGCTGCCCGTGGTGGGAGCCTCCGACGAGCCCCGTTCGCTGCGAGCAGTGCTCGACCACGCGCCGACGGCTCGCTTGCTCTACGAAGCCTCGGACCGCTGCGGGGCCCGACCTCACGAAGTCGTGATGACAGCCTTCGCCGCAGCGTTGTGCCGCGTCACGCAGCGCGAGGATGTTGTCGTTGTCGTCGAGGGGTACGGTCGAGGGTGCGCTGCGGTGGGTTTGGATGTGGCTCGGACAGTAGGCTGGTTCACTGCGCGTTACCCGGTGCACCTCGTGCCGGACTTGAACGATCTGCCTAGCGCGGTGCGAGACACGCGCGCGCGGCTCGCCTCGGTAGCAGACGAGGGCGTCGGCTACGGCGCGCTGCGCTACCTGGCTGGGGACGCCAGCGGGCTCGAGCAGCGGGAACCGCAAGTGACCTTCAACTACTTGGGTACTCTCCACGAGACCGCGGGGGCTCGAGCGCCGTTCCGACTGGTCGATGAACCGTCCGGCAGCCGTCTCGACGAAAGGGCCGGCGCAGGCGACTGGCTCGAAGTGCTGGCCTGGATCCGCGGCGGGCGCCTGCACTTGAAGGCACGCCTGGGAGCGGCGCTTGCGTCCGCGGCCGTGGAACGCGTGCTTGCGGAGTGCGTCGAGCAACTGGGCGCTATGTTCGACGACCCACGAAGCCGTGAAGTGAGCCTCGCGGGCGATGTCGAGGACGTCTATCCGCTCACCCCCGTGCAAGAGGGCATCCTGTATCATGGCCTGTTAGCACCGGATTCGCGTGTCTACGTCAATCAGCGAGCCTGCATGTTGAGAACACCGCTCGACGTGGAACGGCTGCGACAGGCTTGGAATCGCGTTGCGGCACGCCACGAACCGTTGCGCACGCGGTTCGTTTGGGAGGGTTTGCCCAGACCGCTTCAAGTCGTGGGAAGCCACGCCGAGGTGCCCTTCGAAATCGATGACTTCAGTGCGCTGCCGCCGGGCGAGCGCGAGGGCGCGATCGCGGCCTACTTGGAACGCGATCGGGAACGAGGGTTCGACCTGACTTCGGCCCCGTTGCTCCGCGTTGGCGTCGTGCGCCTAGAGTCCGCCTGGTTCTTGCTGCGCTGGACCGAGCATCATCTGCTGTTCGACGGTTGGAGCTCGACACGACTCGTCTCGGAGGTTCTGCGCGAGTACTCAGCTCCCGGAAACCGGGCAGCGGCAACCGAGTCGCGCCAGGCGCGGTACCGCGACTACGTCGAGTGGCTGCTGAACCGTGACCCAACCCGAGCGCGGGAATTCTGGGCCACGGCGCTCGGAGGGTTCGAAGCAACTACCCTGCTCGCCGAGCATGTGCCGAAGAGCCATGAGCGAGGGCGCGGATTTCTGCGCTTGTCGCTGGGTTCGTCGGTCGACGCAAGGGCGCGCGAGTTCGCACGGCGGCACCGCCTGACGCTGAACACGCTGCTGCAGGCATCGGTAGCTTTGGCCATCGCCCAGTACGTTCGAGGACGTGACCTCGTGTTCGGTGTCACCACGTCCGGTCGCGACGCTGGCGGTTTGGAGCTGGGGCTGGGGTTGTTTCTGCACACGTTGCCCCTCCGGACCAGGATCGAACCGCAACGCTCCATCGTCGACTGGCTGCAGGCGTTGCAGCGCGCGAACCTGGCGCTGCGCGAGCACGAGACGCTACCGCTGGCCGAGATCCAGCGGCTCTCGAGCGTGCCGGCGGGGCAAGCGCTGTTCGACGTGCTGCTCGTGTTCGAGAACTACCCCGCCGACGCGGAGCTCGAACAGGCTAGAACCTCGCTGGGGGCGGGCGATCTGCGTTCCTGGGAATCGACGAACTATCCGCTCACGCTCACCGTCTTTCCCACGCCCGAGCTGTCGGTCGAGCTCACGTATGACAAGGCGGTCTTCAGCGAGCCGGTCGTGCTGGCCTTCGCGCAGGGGGTCGAGCGGGCCCTGAAGGCCGTCTCCGAGGGAAACGAGCGTCGCGTACGAAACGTTCTGCCGCTCGTAAAGGGTGACTCGAGCGCACTCTACCGCCGCTGGAACGCGACGGAACGTTCGTACCCTGCGGGCTGCATTCACGGCGCCTTCGAGGCGCAAGCACTGCGAGCTCCAGAGGCTACCGCCGTGGTGTTCGAAGGGCGTACGCTTTCCTACGCGGAGTTGGACCAACGAGCGAACGCCGTCGCGTCCGAGCTCCAACGCGCAGGCGTGGGGGTCGACGACTTGGTCGGTGTCTGCGCGGAACGTTGCCTCGAACTCGCACCGTGTCTGCTCGGTATCCTGAAGGCGGGCGCGGGCTACTTGCCGCTCGACCCCGATCTCCCGCGCGAGCGTCTCGAAGGCATGCTCGAGGAGACGCGAGCCAAGGTGGTTCTAGCCGGCGAGGCTCAGGGGCAAGTATTCGGCGTCCGCACCTGGTCCCTCGAAAAGGTGGTGCGCGGCCTCGGGAACGCGCTTTCGCCGAGCGCCGTGGCGCCCGACAACGTCGCCTGTTGCTTGTACACGTCCGGTTCCACGGGGCGGCCCAAGGGCGTGCTCTCGACCCAAGGAGGCTTGTGGAACCGCCTGTGCTGGATGCAGGAGCAGTACCCGCTGACTCCGGACGACGTGGTGTTGCAGAAGACTCCGTTCGGGTTCGACGTTTCCGTATGGGAACTTTTCTGGCCCTTGATCACGGGCGCTCGACTGGTGCTCTTGCCACCCGGTGCGCACCGCGATCCGAGTGCAACGGCTGCGGTGATCCAGCGCGAGGCGGTCACGGTGCTCCACTTCGTGCCGTCGATGCTGCACGCGTTCATCGGCGCTGGGGTGCTCGCGGGTTGCCACAGTATTCGCCGCGTCGTCTGCAGTGGTGAGGTGCTGAGCGCGGAACTCGTCGAGCGGTTCATGCGCGAACACCCTGCGAAGCTCTGCAACCTCTATGGCCCCACCGAGGCTTCGATCGACGTCTCCGCTTGGGAGTGCACACCGGCTCCCGAGGACCGTTCAGCTCCGATTCCGATTGGTACGGCCATTGCCAACACGCAGCTCTACGTCGTGGATGTCGACATGGCGCTGGTGCCGGCGGGGCAAATCGGCGAGCTCTGCATCGCTGGGGTGGCGCTCGCGCGAGGCTACCTCGGTCGCCCGGAGCTGTCCGCTGAACGCTTCGTCCCGAACCCGTTCGGTGAGGCCACGGGAGGACGGTTGTATCGGACGGGCGATCTGGTGCGGGTCGCGAGCGACGGCGTCCTCGAGTTCTTGGGACGCGAAGATCAGCAGGTGAAGATCCGTGGCTGTCGGATCGAGTTGGGAGAGATCGAGGCGCAGCTGACGAGCCTGCCGGAGGTGCAGGAGGCCGTCGTCGTCGCGCGCCGGCAAGCCAGCGGCGAGCCTGAGCTTTGGGCTTACCTGGTACTGTGCGCCGACGCCACCGTCGATGGCGCCGGCGCAGCGCAACGGCAACTCGAGAGCGCGTGGATCGCTCGCCTGCGTCGCGTGCTGCCGGAGTACATGATCCCACAAGGCTGGGTGCTCCTGGATCGACTGCCGAGAACGAGCAGTGGCAAGTTGGATCGAGGGCAGCTCCCTGTCGCCTCCATCCGCGATGCTGCGCGCGGCGAACCGCTGAGCACCGACACCGAACGAAGGCTCGCAGTGATCTGGCGGGAGCTCTTGGGCTGCGAGTCCGTGTTCCGAGCAGACGACTTCATGGGTCTCGGAGGGCACTCCCTGTTGGTCACCCGCCTCACGGCTCGCCTGCGTACCGAGTTCGGAGTCGATATTTCTCTCCGGGCGCTATTCGACGCGCGGACGCTAGCGGCGATGGCGGAGCTCGTCGAACGCGCGCCGGCTCGGCCGTTGGTCACCGAGCAACTCGAACAGATGTCGGCCTTGTTGGAGAGCCTGGAGCAGGACTCATGAGTGAGCAAGCACACGAGCAGCTGAGGAGTTTGACCCGGCGCCTGCTGGACCTGCCCGCCCACAAGCAGGCGGCGTTTCTCGAACGGCTGAAGGGTATGGGCATCCATGCCACCGCGCTGCCGATCCTCTCCGAGCCGCGGCGCCAGCAAGCACCGCTTTCGTATGCGCAGCAACGGCTTTGGCTGATCGACCAGCTCGAGCCCGGTTCCAGTGCCTACAACGTGGTGGGCGTGCTCAAGTTGAAGGGCCCGCTCGACCGCAACGCTCTCACGGTGGCGGTGCAGCGACTCGTCGAGCGGCACGCGGCCCTGCGCACGACGTTCGCGGAGGTCGGCGGGGAGCCCGTGCAACGCATCGAAGGCTCTGGCCGGGTGCAGCTGACGGACACGGACTTGAGCAGCCTGCCTGGGGGAGCCCGCACGGCCCGGGCGCTCGCCATCGCAGCGGCGGAAGCGCAGGCCGGCTTCGATCTCGAGCGCGGTCCCCTGCTGCGCCTCAAGCTGATCCGGTTGTCCGAGGAGGAGCACTGGCTAGCGCTGACGCTGCACCACATCGTGTCCGACGAATGGTCCAACGACATCCTGGTCTCGGAGTTGCTCGAGTTCTACGCCGCCGAAGTCGAAGCGCGCCCGCCGGCTCTGTCCGAGCTCTCCATCACCTACGCAGACTTCGCTGACTGGCAGCGCCGGTTTCTCGACAAGAACGTGTTGGCCGAGCAGCTCGCCTACTGGAAGGCGCAGCTCGAGACCGGCGACTACAGCCTTCAGCTGCCTTCGGACAAGGCGCGCGGGGCTGGTGCAGCGCCGGCAGGGGCAGAGCATCTCTTCGACTTCGATGCTGCGCTGGTGTCGAACGTTGCGCAACTCGCTCGCGCCCATGGCGCGACACCCTTCATGGTCGTGCTGGCGGCGTACGCGGTGCTGCTGTCAAGGTACTGCGGGGAGTCGGACATTCGCATCGGTGTTCCCATCGCGAACCGGACGCGCCCGGAGACGGAGCCGGTGGTGGGGTACTTCGTCAACACGCAAGTATTGCGCATCAGCGTCGCAGGGTGCGAGAGCTTCGCACAGCATCTCGAGCGCGTGCGCCAGGTTGTGCTCGATGCGCAGAACCACCAAGACCTGCCGTTCGATCACTTGGTCGAGGCACTGCGCCCCAAACGGGAGCGGCACGGCACGCCGCTCTTCCAGGTCATGCTTTCGTGGCATGCCGGGGTGGACGTGCGCGAGCGGTCGCTGGCCGGGCTATGTGTGAGCTTCGAACGCCTCGAAACTCGCCACGCCAAGTTCGACTTGGCGCTTCACGTGAGCGAAGCTGGAATGTCTCTCGCCGCGCAGTTGGTCTATCGCAGCGACCGGTTCACGCCCGCGTTTGCGGGGCGCATGGCGGAACACCTCCGCGTGCTGCTGGCTGATGCAGCGCAAAGGCCAGAGGCGCGGCTGGACGCGTTGTCCTGGACCAGCACTGAGGAGGTGACTTCGGCGCTCGCGGTGCGCAGCGAAGGCGCTGGCGACGTTGCGGCTGGATCCATCCACGACTGGATCCGGGCAGTGGCCGACGCGCACCCGAGTCGGATCGCCGTCCAGGGCTTCGACGGAGCGCTGACCTACTCGGAACTCGAGCAGCGCGCGAACGCGCTGGCCGGATCGCTGCTCGACTTCGGCGTGGCGCCCGAGTCGCGCGTGGCGCTGGTCCTGCGCCGTGGGGTCGACGCGATCGTGGGGCTCTACGCCATCCTCAAGTGTGGAGCAGCGTACGTCCCCGTGGAGCCGACGCTCCCCCAGCAGCGCATCGCCAGCTTGCTCCAAGACGCTGGGGTGCGCGTCATCGTCGCCCATGAAGCCCTGGCTGCACTAGCCGAAGAGGTTTCGGTGCGCCTCGTGGCCCCGGTGGCGCAGCCTGGGGCCACGTACAGCGTGGGCACTCCCGTGTCGCCAGAGAACGCAGCTTACGTCATCTACACCTCGGGATCGACAGGGCTGCCGAAGGGAGTGGTCGTCACGCACGCGAACCTCGCGAATTACGTTCGGGGGCTATTGCACCGCGTCGAGCCGCCCGACGCCAGCCATGTTGCCGTGGTTTCAACGTTGTCCGCCGATCTGGGAAACACGGCGCTCTTCGGCGCGTTGTGCTCCGGGGCGACGCTCCACGTAGTTCCGGAGGACGTGACGACAGACGCCGAACGCTTCGCTGACTACGTGAAAGCTCACCCCATCGACGTGATGAAGGTGACGCCCAGCCACCTGGCGGGCCTCCTGTCGGGAAGTTCCCCCGGAGCTGCGCTGCCGCGCGCGCTCTTGATCCTGGGTGGCGAGGCTGCTTCGCCCAAGTTGGTCGCCGAGGTGCTGGCGCACGGGCGCTGCCGGTTGGTGAATCACTACGGGCCTACGGAGACCACCATCGGTGCTCTGACTCACGAGGTCACGGCAGCGGGAGTGGAGGGCGTGCTGCCGTTGGGGCTGCCGCTGCCCAACGCCAGGGCGTACGTGCTCGATGCGGCGCTTCGGCCCATGCCCGTGGGCATTCCCGGCGAGCTCTTCCTGGGTGGCCCGGGCGTCGCGCGCGGCTACCTGGGAAGGCCCGGACTGACCGCGGAGCGCTTCGTTCCAGATCCGTTCGGGGCCGCCGGCGATCGGCTCTACAAGAGTGGTGACCGCGCGAAGTATCGGAGCGACGGCACGATCGAGTTCGTGGGCAGGGTCGACGACCAGGTGAAGGTGCGCGGCTATCGTGTGGAGCCCGCTGAAGTGCGTCGGGAGCTCCTCGCGCTGCCTTGCGTCGCGGAGGCTTTCGTTACCAGCGAGCACGAACCGGGAGCGTCTTCGCGCTTGATTGCTTATCTGGTGGCCTACGAGCACCGCGTGGACGCGGCCGAGCTCAGGCACGAGCTTTCCCAACGCCTCCCGGATTACATGATCCCGTCGGTCTTCGTGTGGCTCGACGCGCTCCCTGTGACCCCCAACGGCAAGGTGGACGCGAAGGCGTTGCCGGAGCCGCAGCAAGAGGCTGCAGAGTTGGACCGGAGCGAGCCTCGCAATGAACTCGAGGCGCAGCTCTTGGCGGCGTTCCGCAGTGTCTTGAAGCTCGCCGGCATCGGCGTGCATGCCAACTTTTTCGCTTGCGGGGGCGATTCGTTGACCGCGTTTCACGTCGTCGCCCACGCGCGGCGACTCGGCATCCGGTTTGCGCCGGCGCTCCTCTTCAGTCACCAGAGTGTGGCGGAGCTTGCCCTCGCCCTGGATGCCGCGTCGCCTGTCGCGGATTCGGCCCCGAGGGTGCCGAATGTCGCGACCGAGCAGGTGCTCGACATCCCGCTGACTCCGATCCAGCGTTGGTTCTTCGATCAGGATTTTGGGCGCCCCCAGCACTGGAATCAAGGTGTGGTGCTCGAATGCCGGAGCGCGCTCGACTCGGAGCAGCTTCGACAGTCTTTGCTCGAGGTCGTCGCCCACCATGAGGCGTTGCGCCTGCGCTTTGCTGGACGGGGGTCGGAGTGCCGCCAGCACGTGGCGGACGCCGCGTCGGCGGCTGTGCTCGAGGTGGTCCAGTTGGGCGAAGCCCTCACCGGGGCGGCAGTGGAACGCATCGCCAGTGACCTGCACCAGCGCTTGGACTTCGAGCGCGGTCCCGTTCTGCGCGCAGCCTACGTGACCGACCTCGAGGGAGCGAGCCGGCTGCTCGTCGTAGCTCACCACCTCGTTGTCGATGGCATGTCGTGGCGCATCCTCGTGGAGGATTGGGAGACGGCGTACAAGAGCCAGCCAGGCGAGGCGAAGCCGTTGCCGCCCCCAACGACGCCATTTTCGGGGTGGGCGCACGCGGTGCGCAGATACGCCGAAGGCGACCGCGCGTTGGAACAGCTGCGCTACTGGCAACAGGTGCATGAAGCGCCTGGCGCCCTGAACGCCGCGTCCGTCGAGTCAGCGTCGACGTTCACGGTGGAACGCTTGGAGCTGGATGCGCAGGAGACGGCGCGGTTCCTGGCGGCCGCTCGCGACGTCTGTCATGCGGAGCCTCACGAGGTGCTGCTGCATTCGGTCGCGCAGACTCTGTGTGCGGTTCTGTCTCAACCCGAGGTTCTGGTCGAGGTCGAATCTCATGGTCGCCACGGGCTGTTCGAAGGCATCGATCTCAGTCGAACCATGGGCTGGTTCACGTGCTTTTATCCCATGCGGGTATCTCCCGACCCCGAACACCCGGTGCGGTCCGTTCAAGCCACGCAGCAGCGCTTGCGCGAAGTTCCCGAGGGAGGTTTCGGCTACGGCGTCTTGCGCTACCTGAAGCGCCAAGCGTTCGCGGGCAGCGAGCCCTGTGCCACGTTCAACTACCTGGGTCGCTTGCCGGGCGAGAGCGACTTGTTTCGCCTGAGCGGCGAGTCGATGGGTCCGGCGCGCGATCCTGGCGCGCCGCGGCGGCGTCCGATCGAAGTGACGGCCAAAGTCGCGCTCGGCAGGCTAACGGTCGAATGGACCGGACCCAGCGGCGGGTTTGCGCATCGCCACCACGCTGAGCTCCGGCAATTCATCGAGCTCGCCCGTGGCGAGCCGGCGCTTGCGAGCGACCTGGGCGCGTCGAATCGTGAAGCGCTGGCCCACGTCGGCGTGTCGGTGGAAGACGCCTTTGCGTTGACCCCCATGCAAGAGGGGATCCTGTTTCACAGCTTGCTGGAGGCGGGGTCGGGGATCTACGTCAATCAGAAGACCTGCCGTTTCGAGAGCGACGCAGCGATGGACGCGGCACGCCTGCGCGCGGCCTTTCAGCGAGTGCTCGACGCTGAACCCACGCTGCGCACCGGGTTCGTGTGGGATGGCTTGGAGCGTCCGCTGCAATTCGTCAGGGACGGGGTGTCGTTTCCGTTCGAGTGCATCGACGTCGACGAGGACTACGAAGGTGGCCTCGAGCATTGGTTCTCGCGCTGGCTCGCAGCCGATCGGACTAAGGGATTCGAGCTCTCGGCGCCCCCGCTGGTACGGGCGACGTTGCTGCGCACGGGAGGCGCCGGCGCACGCTTCGTGCTGACCAACCACCAGCTGCTCCTCGACGGCTGGAGCTCGGCGTCGCTGTTCACGCGTGTGCTCGGCGTGTACGCTGCTCTCACGGACGGCCGAGAGCCGCCACGTTCCGCAGGTGCCTCGTATCGTGACTACGTGGCGTGGCGCTCCGGGCAAGACCCGGAGGCGTCCCGCGGCTTCTGGCGCCGCAAGCTTGGCGATTTCGACGCGCCGACGTACCTCGCACCCGAGCAGCGACGCGAGGACGGCGTGCACGATCCTGCCAGAGTTGCCCTGGATCTGCCGGACGCTCTGGTTCGCGACCTGAGGCGGATGTGCAGCGACGCCCGAGTCACGCTGAATACGGTTTTTCAAGCTGCGGTGGGGCTTCTGATCGGTGTGCACGCCCGGAGCTCCGACGTGCTGTTCGGGGTCACCGTTTCCGGCAGAGACTCGGGCCTGCGTGGCATCGAGCAGATGCTCGGCCTGTTGATCCACACGCTTCCGCTTCGACTGCGGATCGAGCCCAGTCAGTCGATCGGCGACTGGTTACGTGAGTTGCAGCGCGCCAACGCAGAGATGCGTCAGCACGACACCCTCGGTCTGACGGAGATCGCTCGCTACGCTGCGACGGAGCGCGGATCGGCGTCGTTCGATACCTTGTTGGTGTTCGAGAACTACCCCGTCGATGCCGACCTTGCGACCACGCTCCGGCAACTCGGCGTCAGCGAGCAGCAGTCGCTGGAGTCGACGAACTACCCTTTGACCATCGTTGTGGTGCCAGGTGCGGTGGTGAGCGTCGAGCTCGCGCACGATCGACGGCTGCTCAGTGGCGGCAGCGCGAGGCGGCTGCTCGCCCAGCTCGAACGCATCCTCACCGAATTCGCCCGGGGGAGTAGCCAGTTCGTGGGCGCGGTGAGTTTACTGGAGGACTCCGAGACGGCGCCTGCAGCGCTCGTTCGGTCCGGAGGGAACGACGCGTTGGTGCACGCACCGCTGGTGCACGAAGCGATCGCCGAACACGCGCGCCGCACGCCGGACAACGTGGCGGTGGCGTGTGCCGGCGAAACGCTGACCTTTCGCCAACTCGACGCGCTTGCCGACCAAGTCGCGCAGCAGCTACGGGCGCACGGCGTTGGCTTGGGGGAAGCGGTGGGCGTGTGCCTGGAACACTCCCCGCTCGCGGTGGCTGGGCTTTTGGGTGTGTGGAAGGCGGGCGCGATGCAGGTGTTCCTGGATCCGGAGCTGCCGGACGGGCGCTTGCACACCATGATGACCGATGCTCGGGTCGCGGTCGTCCTCACGCAAGGTTCGCTGCTTGCGCGCGTGAGCGGCCCCAAGGTGCGACTGATCGCCTTGGATGACCCAGCGGCGAGCGCAGCACCGCAAGCCGCGGCGAGCACGAGAACTACCGGTGACGCGCTCGCGTACTGCCTCTATACGTCGGGCTCGACGGGTGGTCCCAAGGGGGTGGTGGTCAGCCATCGTCAGCTGCTGAACTACGTGTGTTGGGGAGCGGATGCCTACGGGCTCCGCCGCCTGACTGGTGCGATTCTGCAGTCGTCGTTCGGCTTCGATCTCACGGTCACGAGCCTGTGGCTGCCGCTCTACGTAGGCGCCACGGTGTGCATCGTTCCGGAGAAGGGCGCGTTGGCCGCCGAAGCCATCGTCCGGGCGCTCGAGGCAGCGAGCGGGAGTTGGCTGCTCAAGATCACGCCGGCGCACGCGGCCGTTCTCGCGCAGCAGCTGTCGCCGCAGGCTGGTATGCGGGTCGGACCCGTGGTGATCGGCGGCGAGGCGTTGACGTGGGACTGTGTGCAGAGCCTCGCCCGCGTGGCGCCGAACGCACGCTTCGTGAACGAGTACGGGCCCACCGAGACGGTGGTCGGATGCAGCGTGTTCGAAACCGCTGGCCACAAGGAGCGCGACTTCGACGTTACCGTGCCGATCGGCGTGCCAGTGGCGAATACGGGACTCTACGTCTTGGACTCGCGCCTGCGGCCGGTTCCCAGGGGTGTGGTCGGCGAGCTGTACATTGGCGGCAACAGCGTGTCGCTCGGCTATCGAGGGCGCCCCGACCTCACGGCACACCGCTTCCTTCCCGATCCGTGGAGCCCTTCCCGGGGGGCACGCATGTATCGCAGCGGTGATCTCGTGCGCTGCCGGCCTGATGGCAGTCTCGAGTTTCTCGGCCGCGCGGATCAGCAAATCAAGCTGCGCGGCTACCGCGTCGAACCCGCGGAAGTGGCGGCTCACCTGAAAGCCATGCCCGAGATCGCCGACGCCGCTGTCATCGCGCTCGCCACTCGAGGCCGGGAGCTCCGGCTATTGGCCTATGTCGTGCCCAGGGACGGCCTTTTGGCGCGGGAAGCGGAGGACCACTCCGAACGGCGCGCCTTCGTCGAGCGCATCGGCGCCGAGCTCGCCCGCCTCGTGCCCGAATACATGGTGCCGGCGGAGTTCATCGTGCTGGGAGCGTTGCCGCTGACGGCCAACGGCAAACTCGATCGCAGCGCCTTGCCGGCGCCCACCGGGCCCAAGGGCTCGAGCACCACTCCCCCTCGGACCAGCACCGAGCATGCGCTCGTCGAGATTTGGCGCAGCGTCTTGGGTCTCGAGCACGTGGGCGTGCACGACGACTTTTTCGAGCTGGGAGGGGATTCTCTGAGCGCGACGCGGGCGCTTTCAGCGATTCGAAGCAGGTTCGCCAGCGAGCTTCCCCTACGCCGCCTCTTCGAAGCGACGTCGATCGCGAGATTGGCCGAGCTGCTCGACGCGGAGAAGCCCGCGCTCACCGAGCACACGGCCGCACTACTCGCCGCGAGGCTCAACGCGCTGGAGGACGGGGCATGACCGTGGCGACCGAGACGCTGCGCGATCAGCTCGAGGCCCTGAGTGCGCGAGTGCTGCGCTTGCCGCCGCACAAGCGAAACGAGTACTTGGACTGGCTGTCGACACAGGGGGTCCAGGCGGCTCAGCTGCCCATTGTTCCGCGGCGCGAGGACGGCGCCGTGCCGGCGTCGAATGCTCAGCGTCGAATCTGGCTGTTCGAGCAGCTCAATCCGGGGACGGCTCTCTACAATCTGCCCACCTTGCTTCACCTCGAGGGGCAGCTCGACGAGCGGGCGCTGCGGGCTGCCCTGAGCACCCTGACCGAACGCCACGAGGCACTACGGACGCGTTTCGAGGACCGAGACGGCGAGCCCGTGCAGCGCGTGGAGGAGCGCCTCGATCCGGAATGGAAAGAGCTGGACTTGTCGCAGCTCGCGGCTTCGGAGCGCGCCCAGCGTCTCGAAGCGCTGGCGGCGGCCGAAGCGGTCCGGCCGTTCGATCTTCGTGAAGGCCCTCTCGTGCGGCTCTCACTCTTTCGTTGTGGCCCTCGAGAGCACCGCGCGCTTCTGACCCTGCACCATATCGTCGCGGACGAATGGTCGAACGAGATCATCGCTCGCGAGCTGTTGGAGCTGTATGCGGCCGAGCGCCAAGGGCGTACGCCTCGGCTCGAGGCACTCCGGCTGCACTACGCGGACTACGCGTGGTGGCGTCACACCGTCCTCACCGAGGACAGGCTGGAAGCCCAACGCCGCTTCTGGGTGGAACAACTCAGCGAGAGCGAACCCCTACAACTGCCCTTCGACCGGCAGCCGACGAGCGACTCGGCGTACACGGGAGGCGAGTGGCGCTTCGAGATCGAGCCCGCCGTGAGCGCGCTCATTGCTCGAGCTGCGCGGGAACATGGGGCGACGGTGTTCGTCGTTACGTTGGCGGCCTTTCAGATCCTGCTGTATCGGCACACGGGACAACGAGACCTTCGGGTCGGGGTACCCGTCGCCAATCGCAACCGGAGCGAAGTCGAAGGGCTCATCGGATGCTTCGTCAATACGTTGGTGCTGCGATCCCGTGTGACAGGTGCGCACTCGTTCGCGAGCTACCTCGATCAGGTGCAGCGGACGGTGACGGAGGCGCAGACGCATCAGGACTTACCCTTCGAGTCCGTCGTCGCCGCGCTGCACCCAGAGCGCAGCGCCGAAACCTCTCCGCTCTTCGAGGTCATGTTTTCGTTTCACTCGCAGCAGCAAAGGCTGAGCGTACCTCCGGTCGACGGTTTGCAGGTGACCTGGCAGACCCTCGATCGCAAGCAGGCGAAGTTCCCCCTGACGCTGCACTTGAGCCAGGATGGCGGGAAACTCGCGGGCAAGCTCGTGTACCGCGCCGATCTGTTCGAGCACGACAGCATCCGGCGGCTGGCGGAGCGTTACTCGAGGCTGCTGGAGCAAGCCGCGCGCATGCCGAAGGCACGCATCGCAGCCTTGGATTGGCTGACGAGTGAAGATCGTCCACGGCCGGCTGACACCCAGCTGGCGGCGCCGACGGTCGGGCGAAGACCGGTGCACCAGTGGATCGCCGATTGCTCGGAGCGCTTTCCGAATCACGTCGCCGTTCGCTACGAAGACCTCACGCTCAGCTATGCAGACCTCGAAGTACGAGCGACGGGCTTCGCATCCGTCCTGCGGGAGCACGGTGTGGGGCCAGAGTCGCGAGTGGCGGTGTGTCTCGAGCGCGGCGTAGACCTGATCGTCACCCTGTACGCCGTGTTGAAAGCGGGCGGCGCCTACGTGCCGCTGGAGCCCAAGCTTCCCAGCGAGCGTTTGCGGGCGCTGCTCGAAGATAGCGGCGCATGTCTGCTCGTCGCCGGTCCAGACGTGCGGGGTCGGGCGGAGAGCTGGAACGTGCCTGGCCTGGGGCCAGACCGTCAACCGCGCCCCGGTTGGGGTGCCGCTGGTCAGGATGGCGTGCATCCCGAACAAGCGGCGTATGTCATCTATACCTCGGGTTCGACGGGAACTCCGAAGGGAGTCGTCGTGACGCACGCGGCCCTCAGCGCGTACCTCGCAGGACTGCACGAGCGCGCGCAGCTCTCGGAATCAATGAGCTTCGCCATGGTATCGACGGCGGCGGCGGATCTGGGTCACACGGCGCTGTTCGGCGCACTGACTGCGGGAGCCACGCTCCACCTCGTCTCCGAGGAACGTGCGCTGGACCCCACGGCGTTCGCCGACTACATGACGCGCCACTCCGTTCGGGGCCTCAAGATCGTTCCGAGCCACCTCGCAGGCCTTTTGAAGGCGGATTCCGGGCGCGGCGCGCTCCCCGCCGGGCTCTTGATTCTCGGTGGCGAAGCCAGCCCCTGGTCATTCATCGACCAAGTCGAGGCGTTGGGCAATTGCCGCGTCTTCAACCATTACGGACCAACGGAGACGACCGTGGGGGCGCTCATGTTCGAGCTGCCGGCGCGTGAGGCGCGTCGCGGAGCCGCGCTGCCGCTGGGTACGCCGATCGGCGCCAGTCGCGTGCATGTTCTGAACGACGACATGCATGTTTTGCCGCCGAACGTCGACGGCGAGATCATGATCGGTGGAGAAGCCGTGGCCCGCGGCTACCTGAACCGTCCGGATCTCACGGCGGATCGCTTCGTGCCCGATCCTTACGGACCTCCCGGGTCGCGCGCCTATCGCACCGGAGATCGCGCGCGACTGCTTCAGGGCGGGAACGTCGAATTTCTGGGAAGGCGTGACGATCAGGTCAAGGTTCGCGGCTACCGAGTCGAGTTGGGTGAGGTGCGCGCGGCACTGTTGCGATGCAGCTCGAGCACGGATGCGCAGGTTCTCTACGAGCGCGGCGTCGAGAATGCCGGGCGCCTCGTTGCCTTTCTGACGGGTTCGTCCGAATCCGTCACGGCCGGCGAGCTGGCGGCCCGCCTCCAGCGGTCCCTGCCTGGGCACATGATTCCAGCGGACTACGTCTGGGTCGAGAGTTTTCCCGTCACAGCCAACGGCAAGCTCGACCGCACCAGGCTCTTGCAGCTTGCCCAAAAGGCCTCGGAGCCAGCTGCACCGCAGATCTATCGATCGGAGAACGAACGCAAGCTCGCGGCCATTTGGCGCGACGTGCTCAAGGTCGACAGCGTCGGCCCGGATGACGACTTCTTTCGGCTCGGAGGCGACTCCATCCTCGCGCTGCAGGTGGCTTCCCGAGCAAAGAAGGTGGGGATCCGGCTGATCCCTCGGCAATTGTTTGCGAATCCCCGGCTCGCCGACGCCGCCCGCACTGCTGTGGTCGTGCAGGAGGAGCGCCCCCGCGCGGAGGTCTCCGAAAGCCACTCTGCGCCGCTGACGCCCATCCAACGCTGGTTTATCGCTCAGGAGTTTCCCGAACCGCACCACTTCAACCAGGCGGTGCTGGTCGAGCCGACGCAAAAGCTCGACTTGGGGCTACTGCGGAAGGCAGTGGCCGCCATTTGCGCCCACCACGATGCCTTGCGCCTTCGGCTCGTGCGCACGCAGGCGGGTTGGTTGCAGTCGTACTCGGAACTGCCAGGCGACGAAGTGGTGTGGCACAGGCACATCAGCAGCGCGGTGGACCGCGAGCGCGCCTGCAATGAAGCGCAGCGAAGCCTGAATCTCGAAACGGGACCGCTCGTGCGCGTGGTGCACATGGATCAGAATGGTTCCGAGCGGCTCCTGATCGTAGTGCACCACCTGGTGGTAGACGGCGTGTCCTGGCGCATCCTGCTGGAAGACCTGGCGCTGGCGTATGGACAGCTCCAGCGCGGGGAGGCCCTCGGGTTGCCCGACAAGACTGACAGCTATGCGCGCTGGGGGCAGCTGCTCGAAAAGTTCGGGAAAAACCCAGTGTTGTTCGCCGAACTCGACTATTGGAAGCCGCGCGAAGAAGCCGGCGTTCAGTCGAGTGTTCGGCGAGCTCGCGGTGCCGTGGGGCTGGCTCGCCGCCACACGGTCGAGTTGGATGAACTCGGCACACGGCAGCTGCTGTCGGGCTCGTTCTTGGGCCTGCATGTCCAGACGCAGGACCTGCTGCTGGCGGCGCTGGCGCTCACCCTGGGTGAAGTCTGGGGCCGGGAGCGGGTGCTCGTGAAATGCGAAGGGCACGGCAGAGAAGACGTGTTCGAAGGGATCGACGTGAGTCGCACCGTCGGCTGGTTCACGAGTGTCTACCCGCTCGTGCTCTACGCTGCCGAGCGAGATCCACGGGCTGTGCTGCGCGATGTCAAGCGGAAGCTCAGAAGCGTGCCACAGCGAGGTCTGGGCTTCGGGGTGCTCCGATACCTGACTGAGCACGGGGCGTGTCTGCGAGCAGCCGAGGCTTGGGAGGTCGCGTTCAACTACCTCGGGCAGTTCGACCAGGTCTTTCCGGAAGGTGGCTTGTTCGGGCCTGTCGAAGAGTCAACGGGTGATCCGCGCGGTCTGTCGAACCCGCGGGACGCTCGTCTCGAGCTCACCGGGCTGGTCCACGGAGGGAAGCTACGGTTGAACTGGACTTATGGCTCCGAGTTGGACTCGGAGGCGTCGGTGCGCGAGATCGGCGAGCGCTACGTTCGAAACCTGCGCGTCTTGCTGAGCTTCTGTGAACACGCGAGTGAAGCCTGCGCGGTACCGGAAGATTTTCCTCTAGTGACTCTGACAGAGGCGCAGCTGGACAGGCTGCTCGCGGCCACTCCCGCGGTCGAGGACCTCTACCCGATGAGCGCCACTCAGGAGGGGATGTTGTTCCACTCGCTGCTTTCGCCCGAGAGCGGTGTGTACGTGAACCAACACAGCTGCCGGCTCGACGGCGAGTTGAACCTGCCCGCGCTGGGCCTCGCGTGGCGTCGAGTGCTGGCGGCCCATGAGGTGCTGCGGACGTGCTTCTTTTGGGAGGGGCTCGAGCACCCGATCCAATGTGTGCAGCGAGAAGTCGAAGTTCCGCTGATCGAAGTCGACCTCAGTGAGCTCGGCCCCCACGAGCAGGAGCGCGAGATCGTCAGGTTCATGGCCGATGACCGGCGACGAGGTTTCGACCTTTCGGTCGCTCCGCTGATGCGGCTCGCGATCGTGCGGCTGGGACGCGACCAGCAGCGCCTCGTGTGGACGCAGCATCATCTATTGCTCGACGGCTGGAGCTCCTCGAAGTTGTTGGCGCAGGTGTTTCAGCAGTACGTCCTCTTGGGTCAGGGTGTGGACGAGCCCGTTGAACGGGGAGGTCGCTACCGGGACTACATCCAGTGGTTGACCGGGCAACCCCGACAGGAAGCGCTCGCGTTGTTCGCTGAAGAGCTCGCTCAGCTGCCGGGTCCTTCTCTGATGGCTCCCCCGTCGCAGCGGCGCGAAGCCGAACGCGAACCGGGCGCGACCCGGCGGATCGCCGTGACCCTACCGAAGGTTGCGTCGGAGGCGCTGCGGCTACGGGCACGCGAACTCGGCGTTACGCTCAACACGCTGTTCCAGGGGGCGCTAGCACTGGTGCTGTCCCTGCACACGCGCGAACGCGATGTCGCTTTCGGTGTGGCCGTGTCCGGCAGAAATGGTCCCGTCCCCGGCATCGACAAGATGCTCGGGCTGTTCATCAACATTCTGCCGCTGTGGGTACGCATCGAGCCGTCAGCCGAACCCAGCCAATGGCTCGCGGAGCTGCAAAGGAGAAATGCGCGCCTGCGCGACTTCGAGCACATACCGCTCGTCGAAGCGTTGAGGAACGGTTCGGCCCGGAAGTCCGAGTTCTTCGACACGCTGTTGGTTTTCGAGAACTACCCGATCGAAGAAGCCCTGCGGCAGTACCAGCAATCGGTGGGCATCTACGACGTGCGGTCTTCGGAGTCGACGAACTACCCCTTGACCTGGGTCGTTGCAGTCCGAGGCCAGATCGAGATTCGCTTGGATCACGACGAGCGGCTCGTCGACGCCGAGAGTGCCCAGCGCTTGATGCAGCAGCTGCGATACGCCCTGGACGGTCTGAGCCTGGTTTCAGAGCCTCGTTTGGGACAGATCGCGCTTCTGGGAGACGCGGAGCGCCTGCAAGTGTTGGCAGATAGCCAGTCGCCGGCACGCGTCGGCTGGTCCGGTCAGCTGTTGGTGGATGAGCTGTCGGCTTCGCTCGAGAGGTTCGCGAACGCGGTGGCGGTGTCGCAGGGGGAGGCGCGTCTCACGTACCGAGAGCTCGACGAGCAGTCGAATGGCGTGGCGAGGCGATTGAGGGAGCTCGGCGTGGCTGCGGAAGTGTTGGTGGGCGTGCTGCTGGAGCGGACGCCGCGGATGCTGGTGGGGCTCCTGGGCGTGCTGAAAGCGGGCGGGGCGTATTTGCCGCTGGATCCAGAGTACCCAGCGGAGCGCCTGGGGTACATGCTCGGCGACGCGCGTCCGAAGGTGCTGCTGACGGAGCAGAAGCTGCTGTCGAAGCTCGAGGTGGGCGCGGACACGCAGGTGCTGTGCCTGGACGAACGTCCCGGCAAAGAATGGCCAACGGCAGCAGCCGGCCACCCACAGTTGAGCGGCGAGAACCTGGCGTACGTGATGTACACGTCGGGTTCGACGGGTCGCCCGAAGGGAGTGGGGGTGACGCAGGCGGCTCTGATGAACTTCCTGGCGTCGATGGGGAGCGAGCCGGGGCTGAGCGCGGAGGACCGGGTGCTGGCGGTGACGGCGCTGACGTTCGACATTTCGGGGCTCGAGCTGTACTTGCCGCTCTTGGTAGGAGCGCAGGTGGTGCTGGCGACGCGAGCCGAGAGCCGCGACGCGGAAGCGCTGACTCGCTTACTGCAGTCCGAAGGCGTGACGTGGCTACAAGCGACGCCGGGCCTGTGGCGCATGCTGCTGGAGTCGCCGGGGAGTGCCGGTTTCTCGCAGGTCAAGGCGCTGTGCGGAGGCGAAGCGCTCCCCGCGCCGCTGGCGGCGCAACTCGTTGAGCGCTGTGCCGCGCTGTGGAACATGTACGGCCCGACGGAGACCACGGTGTGGTCGTCGTGCGCCCAGCTCGACCGCGAGCAGCCGCAGCCGCTGTTGGGTCGGCCGATCGCCAACACGCAGATCTACGTGCTCGACGGTCAGCTCCGCGCAGTGCCGCGCGGAGTCGTTGGAGAAGTGTACATCGGCGGCTTGGGCCTTGGGCGCGGGTACGTGAATCGGCCCGAATTGTCGGCGGAGCGCTTCATTCCCGATCCCTTCGGTCCCGCGGGGGGGAGGCTGTATCGCACGGGCGATCTGGCGCGCCAGGAGCGAGATGGTCAGCTGTCGTACCTGGGTCGGAGCGACGACCAAGTGAAGATCCGCGGTCACCGTATCGAACCGGGTGAGATCGCGGCGCGCTTGACGGAGCAGGAGGACGTCAGCGCGGCGGCAGTATTGGTCCAAGGCGCGCTCGATGAGCAGCGGCTGGTGGCGTACATCGTGCCCGCGGGGAGCTGGCTCGAACGGGAGAGCCAGGCGGAGTTGATCCAGGGCATGAAGGAACGGCTGCGGTCGACGTTGCCCGAGCACATGGTGCCTACCGAGTGGGTGCTGCTCGAGTGTCTGCCGCTCACGAGCAACGGCAAGCTGGACCGGAAAGCCTTGCCAGCGACTGGTAGCCGGGTGCGCGAAGAGCGAACGCCGCCTACCACGGAGACCGAGCGCCGCGTTGCGGGCATTTGGGAGGACGTGCTCGGTGTCGCCGCGGCGAAGCTCGAGGACGACTTCTTCGAGTTGGGAGGGCATTCGCTGCTGGCAGTTCGGGTGTTGTCGCGCTTGCGCGAAACTCTGCAGGCGTCGCTGGTTCTGAGAGATTTGTTCGAGGCTCGGACCCTCGAAGCCTTGGCGCGGCGTGTGGATGCCCAGGGCACCGCCGGGAACCCTACGGAGCCACGGTGGGAAATCGTGTCGCGTGAGGGGCCGCTCCCGCTTTCGAGCGCGCAGCGCCGGCAGTGGTTTCTGTGGCGCCTGGCGCCCGATAGCGGCGCGTACAACATCCCCGTTGCCCTACGCTTGCGCGGAGAGCTCGACGTGACGGCGCTCAGTAGGGCCTTCACGTCGCTCGTCCGGCGCCACGAGGTGCTGCGGACGCGGTACCAGGAGCGCGACGGTGAGCCCTATGCGGTGACTGATCTAGGGTCCGACTTCGAGTGGCTCGTGGTCGATGTAAGCGACGCGCCCGAAGGTGCCGAGGCGCGAGCGCGAGAACTGAGCGAGCTGGAAGCGCGTGCGCCTTTCGACTTGCAGCAGGGTGGACCCCTGCGTGCCAAGTTGTTCCGGCTGGCGCCCCGCGATCACGTCATCGTGGTGACGCTGCATCACATCGCAGCGGACGGATGGTCCGGGGAGATCTTGATTCGAGAGCTGAGCGAGTTGTACTCGGCTCACCGGGAGGGACGCGCGAGCCGGCTTTCCGAACTCGTGTGCCAGTACGTCGACTACGCCGCGTGGCAGCAAAAGTGGCTGCAAGGCGAGAAGTTGGCGCAGCAACTCGAGTACTGGAAGCAACGTCTCGGTCCGGAGCACCCGGTGCTGGAGCTACCGCGCGATCGGCCGCGGCCGGCGCTGCAGCGCTACGCCGGTGCAGCCTACGATTTCGAGCTGGATGCGGAGCTGGTCGCAGGGTTGACGCGGCTCGGACGTCGCCACGGAGCCACGTTGTTCATGGTGCTCTTGAGCGGGTACCAGGTGCTGCTGCACCGGTACAGCGGCCAGCGAGCGATCCGTGTCGGGGTTCCTCACGCGAACCGGAGCCAAACGGAGCTCGAGCGCCTGATCGGGCTATTCGTCAACACTCAGGTCATCGGCTGTGAGGTTCTGGGCAGCTTCGAGGACGTGCTCCGCGGGGTGAAAAGCGCAGTGCTGGAGGCTCAGGCATTCCAGGATGTTCCGTTCGAGCGGTTGGTAGAAGCGCTGAACCCAGAGCGGAG
Organism: Polyangiaceae bacterium; assembly: GCA_025937785.1. Lineage (GTDB taxonomy): Bacteria > Myxococcota_A > Polyangia > Polyangiales > Polyangiaceae > JAICQQ01. Next base: position 6,603 of record JAICQQ010000109.1, on the reverse strand, counting down.
CCTGAGCCACAGCCCGCTGTTTCAGGTGATGCACAACCATCAATCGGCGGCTGACCTCGGCAATGACGATCCTTGCTGGGGCCTCGAGGTGTCGCGCTTCCAGAGAACGGCGCAGACGACGCACGTCGATCTGACGCTGAACACGAGCGAAGTGGGCGGTCGAGTGCAGGCGTCGTTTCGCTACAGTGTCGATCTTTTCGATGAACAGCGCATCGCCGCCATGGCGGAGCACTTCCAACAGATCTTACGAGGGGCGCTGGCCAATGCCCGGGAACTCGTCGAGCGTTTGGCTCTGCTGGGCGAAGCCGAGCGGGTGGAGGTGGTAGCAGCGGGTCAGTCACCGCTGCGCCGGGGCTGGTCGGAAAAGCTGTTGGTGGAGGAGCTGGCGGTTTCGCTCGAACGGTTCTCGTCGCAGGTGGCAATATCTCAGGGGGAAGAGCGCCTCACGTACCGAGAACTCGACGAGCAGTCGAACGGCGTGGCGAGGCGACTGAAGGAGCTCGGCGTAGCTCCGGAAGCGCTGGTGGGCGTGCTGCTGGAGCGGACGCCGCGGATGTTGGTCGGGCTCCTCGGTGTGCTGAAAGCGGGCGGGGCGTATCTGCCGCTCGATCCGGAGTACCCAGCGGAGCGCCTGGAGTACATGTTGGGCGACGCACGTCCGAACGTACTGCTGACGGAGCAGAAGCGGCTGTCGAAGCTCGAGCTGGGCGCGGAGACGCAGGTGATCTGCCTGGACCAACGCACCGGCAAAGAATGGGAAGCGGCAGCGGTCGGTGCTCCACAGCTGAGCGGCGCGAACCTGGCGTACGTGATGTACACGTCGGGTTCGACGGGTCGCCCGAAGGGAGTGGGTGTGACGCAGGCGGCTTTGATGAACTTCCTCGAGTCGATGCGGAGCGAGCCGGGGCTGAGCGCCGAGGACCGGGTGCTGGCGGTGACAGCGCTGACCTTCGACATTTCGGGCCTGGAGCTGTACCTGCCGCTCTTGGTCGGAGCGCAGGTGGTGCTGGCGACGCGCGAAGAGAGTCGCGACGCGGAGGCGTTGAGCCGTCTCGTCACAGCCGCGGGGGTGACATGGCTGCAGGCGACCCCGGGCACGTGGCACATGCTCATGGAGTCGGCGTGCGACGGAGCACTGTCGCAAGTCAAAGCGCTGTGCGGCGGCGAAGCGCTGCCGGTGCCGCTGGCGGAGCAACTCGTCGAGCGCTGTGCGGCGGTGTGGAACATGTACGGGCCGACGGAGACCACGGTCTGGTCGTCGTGCTCCGAGCTCGACTCCCAGGATCCCCAACCGTTCTTGGGGCGTCCGATCGCCAACACGCAGATCTACGTGCTCGACGGCGAGCTCAACCCCGTGCCGAGCGGGGTGGTGGGCGAACTATACATCGGTGGGTTGGGTCTCGGGCGTGGCTATGTGAATCGCCCAGAGTTGACCGCGGAGCGCTTCATTCCGGATCCGTTCGGCGAGGCAGGCGCAAGGCTGTACCGCACCGGCGATCGGGGACGTCAGGAGTGGGACGGCCGGCTCTCGTACGTGGGTCGCAGCGACGACCAGGTGAAGATCCGGGGCCACCGGATCGAACCGGGCGAGATTGCGGCGCGCTTGATGGAGCACGCAGCAGTGAGCGCGGCGGCAGTGCGGGTACAGGGCGTGCCGGGTGAGCCCCGGCTCGTGGCGTACGTCGTGCCTGCGGAGACGAGTTGGCTGGAGCAGCGGGACTCGTCGAAGCTGTTCGAAAGCCTGCGAGAATGGCTGCGAGCGACTCTGCCAGACTACATGGTGCCGCCGGAATGGGTGCTGCTCGAGCGCCTGCCGCTGACCAGCAACGGCAAGCTCGATGTCAAGGCATTGCCCGCGACGGGGACGCGGGTGCGTCCAGAGCACACGCTGCCCAGCACCGAGACCGAGCGCCGCATCGCACAGATCTGGCAGGACGTGTTGGGGGTGGCCGAGGTGAACCTCGAGGACGACTTTTTCGAGTTGGGCGGGCACTCGCTGTTGGCGGTACGTGTGCTGTCGCGGCTGCGAGAAACGCTGCAGGTCTCGCTGGAGGTGAAGGAGCTGTTCGAGGCTCGAACCCTCGAGGCTCTGGCGCGGCGTGTGGATACTCGACGGGTGCGGGGAGACTGGGCCGAACCGCGCTGGGAAGTCGTGTCGCGTGAGGGCCCGCTCCCGCTCTCGAGCGCCCAGCGCCGGCAGTGGTTCCTGTGGCGTTTGGCTCCGGCGAGCGGCGCCTACAACATTCCGATCGCTCTGAGGCTGCGCGGCGAGATCGACGTGTCGGGGCTCGAGCAGGCCTTCACGTCCCTCGTGGCGCGCCACGAGATCCTGCGGACGCGGTACGAAGAGCGAGAGGGTGAGCCGCAGGCGGTGATCGACGCAAGTCGCCCGTTCCAGCTCGAGTTGCTCGATGCGAGCGAGGGTCACAGCGCTGCCGAGGAGCGCGCCAGGGAGCTCAGTGAGCTAGAGGCGAGTGAAGCCTTCGACTTGGAACGAAGCGGGCCCCTGCGGGCGAAGCTGTTGCGCCTCGGCCCACGCGATCATGTGCTGCTCGTGACGCTGCATCACATCGCGTCGGACGGATGGTCCGGAGAAGTTTTGGTCCGCGAGGTGGGCGAGTTGTACGCCGCCCACCGGGAGAGCAGACCGAGTCGGCTAGAGCCCCTGGCATGCCAGTACGTCGACTACGCAGCATGGCAGGAAAGCTGGCTGAAGGGCGACGAACTCCAGAAACAGCTCGACCACTGGCAGCAGCGTTTGGGCTCGGAGCATCCGGTGCTCGAGCTGCCGCGCGATCGACCGAGGCCGGCGCTGCAGCGCCATGCCGGGGCAGCGTACGACTTCGAACTGGATGCAGAGCTCGTTGCAGGGTTGACCAAGCTCGGGCGTCACGAGGGAGCGACGCTGTTCATGGTGCTCTTGAGTGGTTATCAGGTGCTGCTGCACCGGTACAGCGGCCAGCGCGCGATCCGCGTCGGCGTTCCCCACGCCAATCGGATCCGAACGGAGCTCGAGTGGCTGATCGGGCTCTTCGTCAACACCCAGGTCATCGCCTGCGAGGTCACCGGCAGCTTCGGTGACGTGCTCCGCGCAGCGAAAGCCGCCGTGCTGGAGGCTCAGGCCTTCCAGGACGTTCCGTTCGAGCGCGTGGTGGAGCAGCTCAACCCTGAACGGAGCCTGAGTCACAGCCCGCTGTTCCAGGTCATGCACAACCATCAATCGGCAGCTGATCTGAAACGCTCGGAACTGGACTGGGGCCTCGAGGCGTCGCGCTTCCCGAGGAGAGCGCAGACAACGCACGTCGATCTGACGCTGAACACGAGCGAAGTCGACGGTCGAGTGCAGGCGTCGTTTCGCTACAGCGTCGATCTGTTCGACGAAGCGCGCATCGTTGCCATGGCCGAGCACTTCCGACAGATCCTGCGAGGCGCCGTGGCCAACGCCGGGGACCTCGTCGAACGTTTGGCTCTGCTGGGCGAAACCGAGCGGCTGGAGGTGCTAGCAGCGGGTCAGTCACGGGTGCGCGGGGGCTGGTCCGGTCAGATCTTGGTGGATGAGCTTGCCGTTCAGTTCGAGAGATCCGCGGCCAAGGTGGCAGTGTCGCAGGGCGAAGCGCGTCTCACGTACCGAGAGCTCGATAAGCAGTCGAACGGCGTGGCGAGGCGATTGAGGGAGCTCGGGGTAGCGCCAGAAGTGCTGGTGGGCGTGCTGCTGGAGCGGACGCCGCGGATGCTGGTGGGGCTCCTGGGCGTGCTGAAAGCGGGCGGAGCGTACTTGCCGCTGGACCCGGAGTACCCGGCGGAGCGCCTGGGGTACATGCTGGGCGACGCGCGTCCGAAGGTGTTGCTGACGGAGCAGAAGCTGCTGTCGAAGCTCGAGGTGAGCGCGGAGACGCAGGTGCTGTGCCTGGACGAACGCCCTGGCAAGGAATGGCAAACAGCCGCGATCGGCAGTCCACCGCTGAGCGGCGCGAACCTTGCGTACGTGATGTACACGTCGGGTTCGACGGGTCGCCCGAAGGGAGTGGGTGTGACGCAGGCGGCTCTGATGAACTTCCTGGAGTCGATGGGGAGCGAGCCGGGGCTGAGCGCGGAGGACCGGGTGCTGGCGGTGACGGCGCTGACGTTCGACATTTCGGGCCTCGAGCTGTACCTGCCGCTCTTGGTGGGAGCGCAGGTGGTGCTGGCGACGCGAGCCGAGAGCCGCGACGCTGACGCGCTGAGCGAGGTCATGAGGGCCGCGGGGGTGACGTGGCTGCAGGCGACGCCGGGAACCTGGCGCATGCTGCTGGAGTCGCCGGCCGGTGCGAATCTGTCGCAGCTCAAGGCGCTGTGCGGCGGCGAAGCGCTGCCCGTGCCGCTCGCCGAGCAACTGGTGGATCGATGCGCGGCGGTGTGGAACATGTACGGCCCGACGGAGACCACGGTCTGGTCGTCGTGCGCCCAGCTCGACCGCGAGCAGCCGCAGCCGCTTTTGGGTCGGCCGATCGCCAACACGCAGATCTACGTGCTCGACGGGCAGCTCGATCCGGTGCCGCGCGGAGTGGTGGGCGAACTGTGCATCGGCGGCTTGGGCCTCGCGCGCGGCTACACGAATCGGCCCGAACTGACGGCTGAGCGCTTCATTCCGGATCCCTTCGGCGCGGCCGGCGCGAGGCTGTATCGCACGGGCGATCGGGGGCGCCAGGAGCGAGATGGCCAGCTGTCGTATCTGGGCCGGAGCGACGACCAAGTGAAGATCCGCGGTCACCGTATCGAACCGGGTGAAATCGCGGCGCGCTTGACGGAGCAGGAGGACGTGGGTGCGGCGGCGGTCCTGGTCCAGGGTGGGCCGAGTGAGCCGCGCCTGGTGGCGTACGTCGTGCCCGCGGACGTCACTTGGCTCGAGCACGCGAGTCCGACGGAGCTGTTCGACCGCCTGCGGGAACGACTGCGGTCGACGCTGCCGGAGACCATGGTGCCCGCGGAGTGGCTGCTGCTCGAGCGCCTGCCGCTCAACAGTAGTGGCAAGCTCGATCGGAAGGCGTTGCCGGTGACGGGAAGCCGGGTGCGACAACAGCACACGCCGCCCAGCACCGAAACCGAGCGACGCATCGCGCGCATCTGGGAGGACGTGTTGGAGGTCAGGGATATCAGCGTGCACGACGACTTCTTCGATCTCGGAGGCCACTCGCTGATGGCCACTCGCATGTTGTCTCGATTGAAGGCGGAGTTTTCGATCGACATTCCGCTGAGGCGCTTGTTTGCTGGAGCGTCGGTGGCCGCGCTGGCGCTCATCGTGGATGAGCGCACCGAGAGCGCGCCGCGCGACGTTCTGGCGCTCGTGGCCGAAGCCCTCGACGAACTGGAGGACGGGCGATGAGCGAGCTGAAAGCGGACCTGCGCCGCGAACTCGTCGCTCGTCTGTCTCGGCTCGATCCGAACCAGACCGCCGCACTCTTGGAGCGGCTCGAAGCGAAGGGCGTCGACGTCACCGAGTTGCCGATCGTTGCCGGTCAACGCCCCAGCCAGCTGCCGCTCTCGTACGCCCAGCAGCGATTGTGGATCATCGATCGGCTCCAGCCCGGGTCGGCGCTATACAACGCTCCGATCGCGCTGCGATTGCGCGGTGAGTTGAACTTGAAGGCGCTCCAAGCGGCGCTGAACGCCCTGCTGGCTCGCCACGAAGTGCTGCGGACCACGTTCGACGAAGAGAGCGGCACACCTCGGCAGATCATCCACGAGGTGACCGAGGCTCGCATCGCGCGCGAGGACCTTTTCGACTTGCCCGTGCACGAGCGTGAAGCGCGAGCGCTGGAGCTGGCGGGCGCGGAAGCGAAGACCCCGTTCGATCTGAGAGTGGGGCCCCTGTTCAGGGTCAAACTCTTGCAGCTCTCGGAGCGTGAACACTGGATGCTCCTGACCCTGCACCACGCGGTGTCGGACGAATGGACGCTCGGCATCTTGGTGCGAGAGTTCACGGAGTTCTACAACTCCTCGGTCGATCGGCGAAGTCCAGTGCTGGCACCGCTCGCGCTGCAGTACGCCGACTATGCGCTGTGGCAGAAGCACCACCTCTCCCGCAAGGTCTTCGACCAGCAACTGGCCTATTGGACGAACCGATTGGGTCGGGAGGACTACGTGCTGGCCTTGCCCACGGACTACGCGCGGTCCGCGAACGCAGGCCACGAGGGGGCTGAGCACCGATTCCAGCTGACTTTCGATCCCTACAGCTTCGCCGCGCTAAGAAAATCCGAAGGGTTTTCGCCGTTCGTCGTGGTGCTGGCCGCGTTCGAGATCCTGCTCAGCCGCTACAGCGGGCAAGCCGATGTTCGGGTAGGAGTTCCCATTGCCGGTCGCAACCGGCCCGAGCTCGAAGGGCTGGTCGGGTTCTTCGCCAACACTCAGGTGCTGCGGACGGAGGTGCAAGGCCGCTCCCTGGTGCTCGATTACTTGCGTCAGGTGCATGCGATCGTCTCGGATGCGAACTCGAACCAAGACTTGCCTTTCGATCGGCTGGTGGAGGCGTTGCAACCGAGCCGCGAGGTGAATCAAACCCCGCTTTTCGACGTGATGTTGTCCTGGCACCGCGGGTTGGATTCGGCTCCCCGCATCGCCGGGCTC